>LFFE01000001.1 GCA_001510385.1 Actinobacteria bacterium casp-actino5
CTTGATCACCCGAGCCCCGAGGTCAGCGAGTTGACGGGTAGCGAACGGGACCGCCACGGCTTGCTCAAGAGCAAGAACGGTGATTCCGTTGAGTGCTGCCTTCACAATGCTTATTCGTAGCCAGGGGGTGGAACGAACCCTCCAAGTTCACGCTCGACAAGTTCAGCAAAGCGTATTGAGCGTCGGTCTTGCAGGTGCGGAGCCACAATCTGAATTCCTGCCGGCAACCCGTCAGCACATAGTCCGACGGGGGCAACAGTCCCCGGCAAATACGAGTTACAAGACCAGCCTGCCCAGAATAGTTGATCGACCACGAGTTCTGTCCCGCCGTTGATGGGGATGCGCCGTGTCGCACGAGTGCCCGTGTGGTCATGTGGGTAGGCGGTCGACGCAGCCGTCGGGCAAAGCAATAGGTCGTAGTCTCCGAAGAATTCCGCCCAGCGATTGCGGTAGCCCTCACGACGATTGTGATGCTGGAACCATTCGCGATGTGACATCGACATGGCGTGGTCAACGAGCGCTTGGTAGCTGCGATCGCCGTTGTCCCAAGCAGCTGAACCCTCGACTGCCGCAGCAAACACTTCATCGTTTGACGTTGCCCCGGTGGCGCCACGAAGCAACATGAGATAATTCTCAAAATATTCGTGCTGGTCAATATCTGGGGTCGCTTCTTCGATGACACAACCCGCTGCAGCGAGAGCATCAACCGCACGTTGCAGTTGGTCAAGCATGACCGTGTCATTTTCGATGACTGGGGTGTCCAGCATGACTGCAACTTTGAACTCGCTGAGCCTCGTCTGACGCGCCTCAGGAAGAGCGACCTGATATCCCGTCGAGTTCAGACCGGTTGGGCCTGCGAGCACTGAAAGAGCCAGGTCGAGGTCTGCTGCCGATCGCGCCAACGGACCGCAGACGCTGATATCGACCTCAGGCAACATTCCTGGTACGACAAGGCCTTCAAATGGAACGAGCGACATGGTGGGTTTGTGACCAAACACACCGCAGTAGTGCGCCGGGTTGCGAATCGAAGCGCCAATATCGCTTCCTAGTTCAAGGGCTGCCATTCCTGTTGCAAGGGCAACGGCCGAACCTCCAGAGGATCCACCAGGCACCCGGCTGAGATCCCATGGGTTATTTGTCGTGCCGTAGATCTCGTTGAAACTCTGCCAGTCGCCGAGCATGAACGGCACATTTGTTTTGCCATAGATCACTGCTCCGGCGTCGATCAGCCGTTCAACAGTGACGGCATCGGTTCCAGGAACGTTGTCTCGCCACTCAACATTTCCCCATGTTGATGGAGTATCCGCCCAGTCATAGGCCTCTTTGATCGTCATTGGTACGCCGTGTAATGGGCCGCGGAACGTTCCGGCAGCAGCCTCGGCATCGAGCACGGCGGCATGGGCGCGTGCCTCGTCAATGCGGGTCACGATGACAGCGTTGACAGCCGGGTTGTGGCGTTCGTAGCGAGTGATCGCGTGTTCCAGTAGTTCGCTTGGGGCGATTTCACCCCGGCGAACCATCGCCGCAATTTCAGAAGCGGTGCGCAACATGATTGAGTCGTCTGCCATGTGCTGATCGTAGATCGCAAACAATTCTCTCGCCGATGTGGCGCAGTTCTTAAAACCCGACTATATTTGTCAAGAATCACACATCAGTTCAGCAAAGGAGCCTTCATGAGCGTTCGAATTGGCGATACCGCCCCTAACTTCACAGCCCCCACCACTCAAGGTGATATCAACTTTCACGAGTGGCTTGGTGACTCCTGGGGCGTGCTGTTCAGCCACCCGAAGGACTTCACCCCGGTGTGCACCACCGAGCTTGGAACTGTTGCTCGGCTGAAGCCAGAGTTTGACCGCCGAAACGTCAAAGTCATCGGCCTATCGGTCGACCCGGTCGACAGCCACGTTGAGTGGGAGAACGACATCGCCGAAACCCAAGGCACCCCGGTCAACTTCCCAATGATTGGCGACAACGATCGGACAGTCTCAGATTTGTACGACATGATTCACCCGAACGCGAATGACACGTTGACAGTTCGTTCAGTGTTTGTCATCGGGCCGGACAAAAAGATCAAGTTGTCGCTCACCTACCCGGCATCGACCGGAAGAAACTTCGATGAGCTCCTCCGCGTCATCGACTCGCTACAACTGACTGCCAATTACAAAGTAGCGACCCCAGCAAACTGGACTGACGGCAACGATGTCATCATCGGTTCAGCTGTTTCAGATGAAGAAGCAGCCGAACTCTTCCCTGGAGGCTGGACCACTGTCAAGCCGTATCTCCGGGTCGTTCCACAACCTGGTAGCTAGATCCACTTGAAACGGACGATCTGTCGGCGTCAACTGCAGACAGGTCGTCCGTTTGCGCGTACGATCGACTGATGGGAACAAGTGACACCTCACGCAAGTCGGCGACCGACCAGTTAGCTGCTCTGCAGAGCAGAGAGATCTCAGCGATCGAACTGCTCAACGAGCACCTCGAGCGTCATGAGTTGCTGCATAGTCGTCTCAATGCAATCGTGACCACCGACATTGAGGGTGCCAGACAGCAAGCAGCCGAGATCGACGAAGCTCAACGCAACGGTAAGAACCTTGGGCCGCTTGCCGGCCTTCCAATGACCGTGAAAGATGCCCTTGCCACAAAAGGAATGAGATCAACCGGTGGCGCAATTGAACTGACTGACCATGTCCCAGCCGAAGATGCAGCCGCAGTTGCTCACGCCCGCAACGCAGGCGCGATTATCTGGGGTAAATCGAACCTGCCGCGTTGGTCAGGTGACATTCAAGCGGTCAACGAAATGTTTGGCCGAACAGGTAATCCATGGGATCTCACCAAAACACCAGGTGGGTCCTCAGGTGGCGCAGCTGCTGCAGTAGCAACTTGTATCTCCCCCGTCGAAATCGGCACCGACATCGGTGGTTCGGTTCGGCTGCCCGCTCACTTCTCGGGAGTTTGTGGCCACAAACCTTCATTCGGTGTTGTACCTCAGCGTGGATATATCGACCACGTGACGTACGGCGCTCTCGATGCTGATGTCAATGTCGTTGGCCCACTCGCACGCACTGTCGATGACCTTGAACTGATGATGAATGTGCTCGCAGATCACCCCGACCGACTGCTCGCAACACGTGGTAAAGGACGCGAACTACGAGTCGCTGCCTGGCTTGATGATCCTGCATGCCCCGTCTCAACCGAGGTAGCGGCCGTGCTCGACACCGCAATCAGCGCTCTTGAAGCTGAGGGCATCAAGGTCGACCGCAATGCACGACCCGCCCACGCATTCGACGACGTGTACTCAATTGGCATGCCACTGGTCTCCGCTGCAACCTCCCCAGGTCGCACCGATGAGGAATACGAACGACTCCTCGAACGCAGTAATGATGCCGACCCGACAATGGCGATGCGAGCACGGGCGAGCACCATTCGTCATCGTGACTGGTTACTCATGTCTGAGCAACGCGAGTTGCGTCGGCGAAATTGGGACAGATTCTTCAACGACTACGACGTTCTTCTCGCGCCAACGGCCTTTATTGCGGCGTTCGAACATGTTGATGGCGGCAACCTCTACACACGCACGCTCGAGGTAGACGGTTCCACTCGCCCCTACGCCGACCTCATCGCATGGACAACGCAGTTTGGATACGTCTACCTTCCCGCAACCGTTGTGCCGGCCGGGCGGACGCCGTCGGGTCTTCCTGTCGGCCTTCAGATTGTTGGACCATTCATGGGTGACCGGACGACGCTTGAGTTTGGGCGCCTCATCGAGTCAGTCACGGGTGGGTACAAAGCCCCACCGCTATTGCCGTAACCGTCAGCTAATCGCCGGAGAATCTTCGCCCGCGAGCGTGATGCGGAGCTCACGCTTCAAGACCTTGCCCGTCGCATTACGCGGGAGCACATCAATGACATGCATCCGCGCAGGAACCTTGAACTTTGCGAGCCGTTCAACACAGTGCTGTATCAGCGTTGCTTGATCGAGTTCGGAATTCGGTTCAAGAACAACAACAGCGACGCCTGATTCACCCCACTTAGGGTCGGGAACCCCAACAACTGCTGCCTCAACAATTCCTGGCAATTGGTAGATCACGTTCTCAACTTCAGCTGGGTACACGTTCTCTCCACCAGAGATGTACATATCTTTCCAGCGATCGACGATGTAGTAGAAACCCTCGTCGTCTCGCTTGGCCGCATCACCTGTCCGCAACCAGTCATCTGAAAAAGCTTCAGCTGTGGCATCAGGTCTATTCCAGTAGCCAGGGGTGATGTGCGGTCCGCGAACCCACAGCTCTCCGACTTCGTTCGGGCCGGCTTCTTCACCGTCGTCATTGACGATTCGAGCTTCGGTATGCATGAGTTCTTTACCAGTCGACCCAATCTTGCGCATCGCATCCGCGGGGTCGAGGAAGATTGCCGCTGGGCTGGTCTCGGTCATTCCGAAACCCTGAGCAACTTCAATTCCACGTTCAGCCCACCGCTCCATGATCGGGAGCGCACATGGTGCTCCGCCAACACCAGCAACTTGAAGTCGCGTGAGGTCGGTTGTTTCGAAATCTGGATGCTGCATCATGAACTGGTAGGGAGCAGGGACCGCAAAGAAGTGAGTGACTTCGTACGACGGATCACCGATGATGCGAAGTGCTTCACCCGGATCAAAGGTACGAGCAATCACAATTCGCCCACCCGCATGTAACACAGGGTTGGCGTAACAGTTGAGCCCTCCGGTATGAAACAGCGGCAACACAACAAGCTGCACCGTGTTGGGGGTAATCAACGCTGGAATGCCCAGGTTGACACAGTTCCAAAAGGTCATTCCATGAGTGATGATTGCGCCCTTCGGGTGACCGGTGGTGCCCGAGGTGTACATGATGGTGCTCGGGTCGTCGTGCTCAACGAGGCACGTTCCTGGTTGATCTCCTGAGCTAACAATGGCCTCATACCCATCATCAATAGGGATGAGAGTTTCGACACCGCAGCGAGCGGCAATTTCATTTGCCGTGTCGGCAAACTCGGGCGAGTAGATCAACACACTCGGCGAACAGTCACCCACAATGAACTCAAGTTCTGGCACCGTGAGCCGCCAGTTCAACAGGACCGCGATCGAGCCGATCCGCTGTCCTGCGAATTGAACGTCAAAGTATTCAGGACCGTTATGAGCCAGTAATGCGACACGGTCACCCTTCTTCACCCCGACTGACTGCAGGTGAGCTGCCAGCGCATCAATGCGATGGTGAAGATCGCCGTATGACAGTGTTCGACCCGAGTCAAGGTCAAGAATTGCTTGGCGCGAAGCTCGGTGAGCATTGTGGTGAGCGATCCAGTCGTATGCGGTGATTGTTGCGGGCATGTCGACAGATTACGAACTCAACCCCAACACGTCAGAAGCGTGGCCCTTCAGTCGCTTGTAATCAACTTTGCCATTCGCTGCGCGGCCAATCGTGTCGACTTCGATGACATGCTTCGGCGCTTTGTAGGCGGCAAGCGTTTGCTTCACGTGGGCAATCAGCACGGGACCATCAACCACAGCCCCGTCACGTGGTTCGATTACCGCAGTTACCGCTTCACCGAACTTTTCATCTGGAACACCAACTGCAACCGCATCGAGCACCGAAGGGTGGGTCTTGAGTGCCTCTTCAACCTCTTCGGGAAACACCTTTTCTCCACCGGTATTGATGCACACCGATCCACGGCCGAGAAGGGTGATCGAACCATCATCTTCGACAATTGCGAAATCTCCCGGGCACGAATACCGCTTCCCTTCAATGATGAGGAATGTGCTGGCGGTCTTTGCTTCGTCTTTGTAGTAGCCGAGTGGTTGACGTCCACCCACTGCGAGCCTGCCCTGTGGGCGGCCGCCCGCTTTAAGAATGGTGTTCTCGTCACTAATCACCACACAGTGCTCACCAAGTTGGAACCGTGCAGTTTTTGCGGTTGACCCTCCCCCTGATTGAGAGGTTCCCATTCCAAGAGCCTCCGACGAAGAGAAAGCATCGTTGAGCACCATATTCGGGTGATGTTCGAGCATTCGTTGCTTGACCTCTTCTGACCACATCACCCCCGACGAAGTCACACCGACAAGGCTCGAAAGATTCCACTTGCCCGGCTGAGCGTCGAGTGCTTTCAGAATCGGCTTTCCAAACGCATCGCCAACCATCGACATGAGGTTGATGCCTTCACGCTCGATCGCATCAAGAAGTTCAGCCGCATCGAAACTGCGTTGGGTCAGCGTCACAATGGAACCACCAAGCGACATCGCTGACAGCCCGGGGAAGTTTCCGGTGCCATGCATTTGCGGGCATGCCGGACAGAACTTTGGTCCAGGGCCGGCGAACACAAGATCTGCCACATCACCTTCATCTGGGTACGGACTTGCGAGCGCAGCAGACAACACCACGATGAGATCGTCTTGACGCCACATCACACCTTTCGGCATTCCGGTAGTTCCACCGGTGTACAACATGTTGAGGTCGTCTCCGGTCCTACCCCACGGCGGTACGACTCGTGATGCGCCAGAGTTGGCGACCACTTGGTAATCCTCCGCCCAATCCGGACAAGGATTACTGCCATCGTCAACCCATAGCCAAACTTTGATCTTTGGGAGGGAATCTCGAATTGAGTCGATGAGGTCAACAAATGTTCCGTGAAACACCACAGCACCGGCATCCGCGTTGTCCCACAGGTAGCGAAGCTCGTCAGCGGTGTAGCGGTAATTCGTATTCACCGGAACGTAAGCCGCCTTGAACGCAGCAAACATCGACTCCATATATTCAGGGCCGTTGTAGAGGTATTGAGCAACCGCTTGTTGGCGTTCGAGCCCGGCATCAATGAGGTGCTGTGCGATGCCGTCGGCTCGCCGGTCAACTTCACCCCAAGTAAGACGCCGATCACCATGGATCAGGCAATCTTCATTAGGAATTTGATCAGCAACACGCTCCCAAATGTCGGCGTAGTTCCAATTACCCATGGCAAAACCCCCTCTTGCGGAGACGCCCCCCGACGTCGTTGAACCGGCGGGTCAAAGGTTATCGCTCAAGCATCACACGGTCGAGATCGAGACGTGGCCTCCGAACCCCGTACCCAGCGGGGTCAGGCACCCCGATGGTCATCACCATGGTGGAGACCAGCCCCGAACCCTTCAACATCGAGTCGTCGAGACCTGCAGCGTCGTATCCGAGCATCGGTCCGCAACCCAAGCCAAGTGCTCTGATCGCAAGGATGAGATACCCCGACTGCAACCAGGTCTGATGTCGAGCAGTTGCCTCACGCCGAGCATCATCCAAAAAAAATTCACGAGCATTTGCAATATGAGGGACGACTTCATTGAGGGTGTCATGAAAATTTGTGTCAGCACAGACCACCGTGACGAGCGGTGCCGCTTCGGCCTGCTCCCGGTTCGATCCGCTGAGGTGTTGAAGAATTTGCGCACGCGCCTCCTCGCTCCGGCCAAGAATGAGGCGAAGAGGCTGGATATTCATCGTTGTTGGGGCCCACTTCAGCATCTCGTATATGGCCTCAATTTGGGCATCGGTCACCGGCTCATTGAGAAACGTCTTGGCAGTGTGGGCTTCTACAAACAGTTGTGAGATGTCGCTTTCAGAAATTGGGCTCGACATGGCTCACATTGTTGCCGCGAGCCCGACCATAAGCGAAGCCGAGTCGAGATACGCCAGTTCGGTCAAGACCAACGCCTACTACTCGCAGAACAACCACTCCGCCTGCTACAACGGCATCGTGCCGCTTATTTCGTTTCCTCAACGACTTTCTGACCTCGCCGAGTCGCTTCCGGACCGTCCTGCAGTCGTGTGCAACGGTCGCTCAATTTCTCGGGCAGACCTCGAACGGGCCGGTAACCGGCTTGCCCGAGATCTCGCTGATCGAGGGGTCGGCTACGGCGACTTCGTGACCGTTGCCCTACCGAACTCAATCGACTGGTTCATCACCTATGTCGCAGTATGGAAGTTGGGTGCAACGCCACAACCGGTCTCAGCAAAGCTGCCGCCACGAGAACTGGCTGCGATTGTTGAGCTGGCATCTCCAAAGGTTGTTGTTGGCGTCGAACCCGACAGCGATATGGCCGCGCTGCTCCCTGACGGAGTGCACTGTTTGCCAAAGGGTTACGAGCCGTCAGATGAATACTCAGATGAGCCACTGCCCGATGCGACCTCACCTGCTTGGAAGGCCCCCACCTCGGGCGGTTCGACTGGAAGGCCAAAACTCATTGTCTCGGGCGACCCAGCGATCGTGGACACCGATGCTGACCCTGCGATGTTGATGAGCCACGACGGTTGCCTTGTCATGCCTGGGCCGTTGTACCACAACGGGCCGGCGGTTTGGTCGTGCCAAGCGTTGCTGTGTGGTTCGACGGTGGTGTTGCTTGAACGTTTTGATGCCGAAACAACCCTTGCGGCAATTGAAGAACACAGCGCAGACGTCGTCTACATGGTGCCAACAATGATGAAGCGAATTCTTCGCCTTGATGACGATGTGCGTTTCAAGTACAACCTGTCAAGTTTGCGAGTCGTGTGGCACCTTGCTGAGCCGTGCCCGCAGTGGTTGAAGCAGGCCTGGATCGACTGGCTTGGACCGGAGCGAATTGTCGAGTTGTACGCCGGCACTGAAGCTCAGGCGGTGACCATCATCACCGGCAGCGAGTGGCTTGAACATCGCGGGTCGGTTGGGCGGGTCGACCAGGGCGAGATCAAGATCTGTGACGCTGATGGAAACGAATTGCCTGCCGGCGAGCAGGGAGAGGTGTGGATGCGATCAAGTCATCGCGACACTCCGACCTATCTGTATCTGGGTGCGGAGGCGAAGCAACTCGATGGTGGCTGGGAGTCACTTGGCGATGTCGGATGGTTCGACGCCGATGGGTATCTGTATCTTGGCGATCGCTTGGCCGACATGATTCTCACTGGTGGCTCGAATGTGTATCCAGCAGAAGTTGAGTCAGCGCTACAAGAACATCCCGATGTGAAGTCAGTTGTCGTTATCGGGCTGCCCGATGACGACCGAGGCAACTCGGTGCACGCGATCGTTGAGGCTGACCCGGCTGTCGTGAGCACCGAAGATCTGTTGTCGTTTGCAGCTGAACGCCTCGCGAAATACAAGCTGCCTCGGACAGTCGAATACGTCGACGAACCTCTTCGAGATGATGCCGGCAAGGTACGGCGAAACGCACTTCGAGCCGATCGAGCTTCGTAGACAAGTTGGTGCCCGGGGCGGGACTTGAACCCGCACGGCTCTTACGAGCCAGGGGGGTTTAAGCCCCCCGCGTCTGCCAATTCCGCCACCCGGGCGCCACTTCAAGAATAGGCCACCGAGCGGGAATCACGACCTACGCAACGCGTCGATCTGCGACCGCACCCGATGTCACCAGCGGTTCGAGGTCAGCCCAGAGTTCACGGCGTACCCGGTCGGCCTCTGGGGAATCGAGAGAATGCACGACAACGGCTCCTTCGACGAGGTCGGCAACAACCGCAGGCCACGGACGATCTTTTACTCGTACAGAGATCACAGCAAATGCACCTGAACCCTCACGATCACGGCGGCGGATTGATCGATCAACGCCGACTATTCGAGGAGGAGACCGAAACACTGGCGTAGAGAGACCCATGCGTTGCAAGGTCGACCCAATGACACGAACCGCGCTTGCAAGATCGAGAGCCGCTGAACGGTCGGACGGGATTGACGATGACATACCAACACCTTGCCAGCAGGGTGTAACAGCCAATCGCTAACGTCAGACCCGTGGAGAGCACGAGCGCAGCTTCGCGACTAAGCCCAACCCAAGAACGCACCCTTGACTTGCTTCGACGACCATCAGAGCCAGTCATCTTCGACAGCGACCAGATCGCCGCATTCACCTCAAACTTCTCTGACGCACTCGATCATCTGGTTGAACGACTCGATGCGATTGGTAAATCGCTCTTCATCAGCAAGGGAATGCTGACCTCGGTGCTCGGCTGCGAAACCCACTTTCAACAAAAAGAGGAATTCAGGTGGAATGTCACCACAGCGATCGGCACCGTTGCTCACCGAGCAATTGAGTTGTTGACGGGCTGGCGTGGCGCTCCGTATCCCGCCACGCTCGTAGATGAATCAATCGCTCGGCTCAGTGAGAAGCCGAACAGCCTTGGCGACTTCCTCACATCAATGACCGATGGCGACCGGGCTGACCTCATCAACGCCGCAACAGATCGAGTCGTGAAATTCACCGAGAGTTTCCCACCACTGCAGCAAAGTTTCATCCCTGTTGCTGAGTCATCAATTCGCTGGCCTGAAAGCGGAACCATTGTTCTTGGAGGCAAAAGCGACCTTACGCTCGGCCGTGCCGAGCATGGTGAGAGCCGTAAGGTCATTATCGATCTCAAAACCGGTGGGGCTTGGCCTAACCACATGGACGAACTGCGCTTCTACGCCCTCCTCGAAACCCTGAGAACCGGTATTCCACCACGGCTGATCGCTGGCTTTTACCTCGACGCAGGACGAGCGGTACCCGAACACGTCACGATCGAGACACTCGGTGCGGCGATGCGAAGAACTCTTGACGGAATTGGACGCGCAGTTGAACTTCTCGAGGGTCGGCAGGCAGTGCGGCGGCCGCAGTCCTCGTGCAGATGGTGCCCGCTATCTGGCGAATGCGAGGAGGGTCGATCGTGGCTAGAGGAGCAATTGGCGGAACGCGATTGACGATTGCTCGCCTGCAACCTTGTTACGAAATGACTCGGACGATCGCCCCAAAGCCAAGGTGATCCCACACCTTCTCGGCGTCTTCAGGTAACGCCCGGATACAGCCGTTGGAATCGCCGCGTAACTCTGGTGTGCCAACCGATTCGAGTGGTTGAACATATTCCCCACCTGGGTAGATCGGCACCGAGTGGAACCCAACCCGTGCTCCTTGAAATTTGCCGTAAGTGAAGACAACGAAATGAGACATCTCAGAGTACGAACCGGTCAGGATTGATGAGGCCTCAAGGCTGCGCTGCTCAACCTCATAGTCGCCGGGGTCTGGCTGATCCCACGCCGTCGTTACCGGAAACACATGGATAATCGCGTCCTCTGAGCACAACCACGCCCGCTGGAACTCGCGATCGAGTACCGCTGCGTCACCAAGGTCTTCGCACGTCGCCACGTCGGGTTCTGGGGGCGGTGGTTCGAGCCACAACCCCAGCATCTCAAGAGTTTGCTGGCCGGCAATGCCATCAATCACAATCTCGAGTTTTGGATCATGATGTGCTTGAAAGGTTCTCAGCGCAACCCGCGTTGCCTCGTCAAACTCTTCGTTCGGGCTTTCGCTCAGCCACCCTCGGTCGTTGAGATGGCGTTCGAGACACATAACTTCATCTGAGGTCGCTCCAACTTCAAGAATGGAGGAGACGGTGCAATCACCTACGACCACCGGCACAGTTGTTGTCGTGGTTGTCGTCGACGCTGTTGATGTCGTCGTGATGACAGCCTCAACAACCGTTGTTGTCGCCGCGGTCTCACTCGTCGATTGGCTCGCGCAGCCGGCCACAGAAATAGCAGCGAGAGCAACCGCAAGCGATGATGGGCGCGCAATTTTGGCAGGCATCGAGAAATAACATAATCGCCGACGCAACGAAACGTAAGGCAGCCGTGTCCACGTCATAGCCTCTTACACCGACATCAACGCAACAGCAACACCGAGCCCAGCGCTGTTCTTGACCGTGGAGATTCGACGGCCCGGCTGAACCGCTGCTTTCGGCGCAGTCACGAGATCGCCAGCGCGAGTGACAATGTCATCGAATGACTCTGTCGACAGCACAAGCCCCCATAACGACGTCTTCGAAACATCGACACGCTCAACTACTTCGAGAATCACGCCGCCCTCACCGATTCGATGAAACCCCTGACGGATCTCGCCAACCTCCCGAACCCGTTTCAACGGATATCCCGAGACCTCAGTGACCGCATCACAGGTTCGATCAAGGTCGTTCGTCATCAGAACAACGTGATCAACGTGGAAGCCACTTGACCCGGCCGCCTCCGGAAGTGCCACGTACCCGGCACACTGAATTCCATCGATGTCGGCTCCCGTCGGCACACCATCAATGGCAATAAGCAACTTCCCAGAGGGCAGTTCGTTCACCGGCCACACCAGCGAAGCATTAGAGGTATGGGCGTACGAGCACTCTCCAGAAGTCTGCACAGATACGCCAGTGAGACCCCACAGCGATGGGGATCCTCCGATGGTCAGTTGGACGGCACGCACCGAAATGCGTCAGCCACGACCCATGTTGGGACGCTTGCCGTGGTTCGCCTTTGAGCGACGCAGGCGAGCTTTGCGCTTCTTCGTCTTCTTTGACATAGGGCTGTGATCCTACGGCTGATGTTGAGAACTCCCACCCAATCCAACCCCAAACACGCCGGGAACAAGGCCGAAACACTGAAGTTCTGTTTAAGAACACAACATATTCTTCGAAATGTCGGAATGAAATGCACGATGTCGGCGTTGTTTCTACCGAGCGGCAACACAAGCCGAACAGAGTAGCTCATGTCGACAACCAACCTCACACTTGACTCTTTCGAAGGGACGGTCACCTCCGAGGGCATCACCATTGTCGACTTCTGGGCTGAATGGTGCGGTCCTTGCAAGATGTTCGGCCCGATCTTTGAAGAAGTTTCTGAAAGTAATCCCGACGTGACGTTTGCGAAAGTTGATACTGAGGCTGAACAGCAGCTTGCGGGTTCTCTTGGCATCATGTCGATTCCAACAGTCATGATCTTTCGAGACGGCATCCAGTTGTTCGCCCAGCCCGGAGCCCTCCCCAAGGCAGCACTTGAAGACCTGCTTGGCCAGGTGCGAAATCTCGACATGGATGACATCAGAGCGCAGCTCGCAGAAGAAAGCGAGTCGACGGTCGACTAACGGCTCAACATAGGTCTGGCGGGGTTCCCCCCACCCTGCCGCGGTGTCAAATCCCCCCACAGACACCGTATTTGACACCCGGAACGAGCATCCCCCCGCTTGTTCCGGGTGTCGTGTTTTTCAGATCCGAGGGAACACTCGCCTCAAATTTCGACCGGTGCGAACGATGTGATGAGATCGTGAGCAGAGCCAAGATCTTGAACCGGCACAATAAATTCACTGACGCCGAAGTTCGAAGCAATTGCTCGTATCTGATCTCGACATTCGCTAGTCGTACCAACGACTCCGAAACTTCCTAGCCATTCCTCGTGAACAAGATGGGCTGCTGAAGGTGGGCCGCCAGCGGCAATTGCAGAGCGAATCGCCTCGCGATCTCTCGGACCGAGTCCCAGAGCTTCACGAACCGCCTCAGGCGAATCAACCAATCGAAATGTCAACTGGGTCCGCATGTGCTGAACTTCGTGCTCGTCTCGAGCGATACCCGTTGACCATGCAATATGCCGATCTACCCCGTTAGCAGCATCTCGAATTGCTCTCGTCTGGTCGCCAAGGCCGGGAAGAAATGGATAACTCAAATAGAAACCATCGGCAATGCGGCCACCAAGTTCCGTCATCCGAGGCCCTCTGCCCGCCATGATGATCTCGATATCCGGCCGGGCGTATCCCAATCGAGCATTGCTCAACGCAAAGGTCTCACTTGTCATGGTCACGGCTTCGCCGGCGAACAGTCTTCTCATGGCGAGCACCGCGTCAGCCACCACTTTGAGTGGTTGGGTTCGATCCACCGCCAATGGACCTAGTGCGAGTCCCCCACCAGCTCCGATGCCCACAAAGGCCCGTCCGCCGCTCATCTCATCGAGGGAGGCAATGGCGGCTGCGGTAGTGCCGGGATGCCGTGTGTAGGGATTTGTGATTCCCGGACCAATTTTGATGGTTGAAGTGTGCTCCGCTATCGCTGCGAGAGTCACAAACACGTCACGAGTCATCATTCCTTCGTCAAACAACCAGCAACGTGTATAACCCAACTGCTCGGCCAGCACCGCAAGTTCCACAATCTCGCCAATCGGTGCCTTTGCCATGAGGTTGACTGACCAATCCACATTGAAAGTTTGCCCGCTCAGCATCTCATTCTCCGCAACCATCCTGTGGGTCGACGAATGATCGCAACTTCCTTCATCCTTTTTGTTCCAGCGATAGCGTCAATAATCAATGGAACGATTTGGATTAGTCGGTCTGCCAAATGCAGGCAAAAGTTCGCTGTACAACGCACTCACTGGTGGCGGTGCGCTCGCCGCTCCGTATGCGTTTGCAACCAAAGACCCCAACATCGGCGTTGCCAAAGTTCCCGATGATCGGCTCGATCAGCTTGCCGCAATGTCGCAGTCAAAAAACACGATCCATGCATCAGTTGAGGTTGTTGACATTGGTGGCCTTGTCGAAGGTGCAAGTAAAGGCGAGGGCCTTGGCAACAAGTTCCTCGCAAACATTCGTGAGGTTGATGCAATCGTGTTCGTTCTTCGCGCATTCGCAGACGATGATGTGCCAGGACCGTCCGATCCGCTTGAGCACCTTCGTATCGTCGAACTCGAACTTGCGCTTGCTGATCTTGAAACGGTCGAAAAGCGTCTCGCAGACGTCGAGCGCCGCTCAAAACTCGACAAAGGTCTTGGCGATGAACTCGAAGCACTTCGAGCAGCGAACGAAGCCCTCTCAGATGGCCGCCCGCTCTACCGCGCCGGTTTATCCGAATCGATCCGTGAGACGCTTGAGCCGTATTTCTTGCTGACCAATCGCAGAGTGCTCGCCGTCGTCAACGTCGGCGAGGATGAACTCGACAACATTGCGTCAGCGGAACAAAAAGTCACAGAGGCATTCAATGATGCCGGCGACAACGTCGAAGTCATCGGAATGTGCGTTCAACTCGAAGCCGAAGCAGCCGCCATCTCGGACCCGGCCGAACGGGCAGAAATGCTCGACGGGCTGGGGCTCGGCGAAGGTGCACTCTTTCGAATGGTTCGGTCGGCCTACCACCTACTTGGTCTGCGCACCTTCTTCACCACCGGCGACAAAGAATCGCGTGCGTGGACATTCCGCAACGGTTCGACAGCACCGGTGTGCGCCGGTCGAATTCACACAGATTTCCAACGTGGATTCATTCGCGCTGAAGTCATTGAGTGGGAGCAGTTACTTGAGCTCGGCTCATGGAATGCCGCAAAGGACGTCGGCAAACTGCGAGTTGAGGGAAAAGATTATGTGGCAAGCGACGGTGACGTCATGGAGTTTCGTTTCAACGTCTGATCCGTCAAATTACATACCGTCCCCTGCCACACTGGAGACGTGGGATGGATCGTCAGCGGCTCGCGTGTACTCGCCTCAGCCGAACTTGCCAACGATCAGCGATCTCGCCGCAAGGGGCTACTCGGCCGAACTTCCTTCACTGGTGCTCTCATCATTGAACCCTGTAACTGGGTACACACGATCGGTATGAAATTCGCGATCGATGTTGCGTTCGTTAACCGAGACGGAAGCGTCATCAAAACTCAACGAATGCAACGCAACCGCTTTGGCCTGCCAGTGTTCGGTGCCGCATATGTCGTTGAAGCTGAATCTGGGGCATTCGCTCGCTGGGGCCTTCACGTGGGCGATGTGATTGAGTTTCGGGGTCAACAACCAGAGGATGTGAAGGAAACGTGACAGGAACCTTGTGGCTTGTCGCAACACCAATCGGCAACCTTGGCGATATTTCTCCACGTGCTCGCGAAGCCCTCGAGAGCGCCTCACTCGTGTGCTGCGAAGACACCCGTCGAACGGGAAGGCTCCTGCAACACCTCGGCATCTCTGCTCAGGCACTCGCTGTCTGCAACGAGCACACCGAGTACCGACTCATTCATCGAGTCGTCGACGAACTTTCCGCAGGTCACGATGTAGCCGTCGTATCCGATTCCGGAACACCAGGAATATCTGACCCCGGCGAGCGCCTCGTGCAAGCTGCGATCGAAACCGGAGCAACTGTCAGCGCAATTCCGGGAGCCTGCGCAGCGATCAGTGCTCTCATCACCAGCGGACTTCCTACCGCGCGTTTTGTGATGGAAGGGTTTCTTCCCCGTCGAGGACAAGAGCGAACGGATCGATTGGTCGACATCGCAGCGGAACATCGAACAATCGTGCTCTACGAGGCCCCTCATCGAATTGCAAGAACCCTCTCCGACCTCGCCGAGGTATGTGGTGGCGACCGGCAGGTCAGCGTCAGCAGAGAACTCACAAAAATTCATGAAGAGACCATTCGTTCGACGCTCTCGAATATCGGCATAGGTGAGCCACGCGGCGAGTACGTCATTGTGATTGCAGGACGGCTGCAGAACGAACAACCAGTGACCGAAGATTCGATTCGCGGCGCGCTACACGAGGCCCTTGCAAGCGGGCTAAGTCGACGTGATGCTGCAGCCGAGGTTTCACGTCGACTCGGTATTCCACGCCGACAGGCATACGATCTCGTCATCCAGACAGCGCCCACCGATGAAGCAGAAACGCAATGAGTGAATATCTCCACTTAGCAACACCTGGCCCAAGTGCAGCGTTCTTTGACCTTGACCGGACACTCATCAGCGGGTCGTCAGCATTCACCCTTGCCCTCGCCGGGCGGGCAGCCCACCTCATGCCGACAACAGAACTGATTCGAGACGCCGTCACCGCTGCATTGTTCAAACTTCGTGGCGATCAAGGTAATGACGTCGCAGACGAGGCTCGAGATCGAATCCTTGGATTCATCAGAGGCCAACGACAGGATGACCTCCAATCACTCAACGAGCGTGTGATCCCGACTCTCCTCGGAAAGATTCGACCCGAGGCTCGTCGCCTACTTGACCTGCACCGCCAGGCAGGTCGCGGTACCTTCATTGTTTCGGCCGCGCCAACAGAAATCGTCGAACCTCTCGCACTCTCGCTCGGCATGACCGGTGGCATTGGCACCCGTGGAAGAGTGATTGACGGTGTGTACACCGGTGAACTTGATGGCCCGTTCTGTTACGGAGACGGGAAAGTGGAGGCGATCAACGAACTTGCCCGCTGGGACAACCTTGACCTTTCCCAGTGCTACGCATACAGCGATTCATCAAGCGATCTACCTATGTTGTCTGCCGTTGGTCACCCAGTCGTCGTCAATCCAGATTCTCGTCTGGAACGTCACGCTCGCCAGCACGGGTGGCCCGTCGTTCACTTCCGACAGCAAACACGAACTGTGGCGAGAAGAGGTCTCATCATCACGGCAGGGCTTGGGCTTGCGGCTGGTGCCTTCGCTATCGGTGCCGCCGCAGGAGCACGCCGAGCAGTTCAGGTCGGTCGAGGCGTCAGCGCCAACTGACGCGACTGAGCCACCAAGTTTCCGGCTGAGTCCCAGACCTCGCCATCTTCCTCAAGCACTCCGCCCAACACAAATCGGGTTCTAAATACGACTGCGAGAGGGCCCGGAACAGGCAATCCGCGCAGATGAACGGTGAGTTCAACCGTCGGAACCCAACTCACAGGCAGGCCGCTGTTGAATACCGCAGGGGGAAACGAATCTGATGCAAGAATCAGCCCGTACTCATCAATGGCCTGGCCGTCGGCAAAATCAAACCAACCCGACACCTCGCCGACCCCTCGAGGCTGACCTGAGCGGAATCCAACTGAATCTGGAGCAAGCCGTACTGAAAGTCGTTGTTGCAACTCTGGGACGGGTTGAGCGTCTGGATCATCACCGTTGACGTCAATCGAGCAGTCGTCATAGGACGGAATTTGCGGAGGAGCGCCATCAAGTCTCACAAGTCCATCGCCATCATGGTGGCCAAAGGTCCCGAGGACCCGGATGACCTCACGGCCTGTTGCGACGTTCACTACCGATCCCGTCATTGTTGCAAATCGTCGACCAGAGCGAACTTCATTCACTTCCACAACATGTGCTCCCACTGGGCCGGGCGAAAGAAAGTGAGCCGTCATCGTCAGCGGTGGCCGACCAGCAGCATCGGCCATTGCCCTCGCAGCCATCGCCATCAGGTAGCCGCCGTTCGTATTGCCAAGAATGTCCCAACCCTCGTGCACCATGCCGTCATAGATGAGACCACCAGCCTCACTTGACGCGCTGCTTTTTTGAACCGCCGTTGCTTCAGCGAAGTTATGCGACATAGCTGTCGAACCTACCGCCAAGTCTCCAAGGCAGCGCATGCCGAGCCGCAACATCACTGCACCGGTAGCGTCTGTGCTGTGAGCGGTTTCTACGTCACCACCCCGATCTACTACGTGAATGCCGAGCCACACCTCGGCCACGCGTATACAACCATCGTCGGCGACGCCCTTAGTCGCTGGCACCGGCTACTTGGTGACGACGTCATGTATCTGACCGGTACCGACGAACATGGTCTCAAAATTCGCCAAGCCGCGGAAGCTGCGGGACAGACACCGAAAGAATTCTGCGACACAATTGCGCCAAAGTTCGCCGACGCATGGACACGCCTCAATATTTCGAACGATGACTTCATTCGTACGACCGAACCTCGCCATTACGAAGCAGTGAAAGAGCTTCTACAACGCTGCTACGACGCTGGTGACATTGAACTCGACACATACTCAGGCAAGTACTGCGTGGCTTGCGAGGAGTACTTCACCGATGACGAACTACTCGATGGAGGCCTTTGCCCTATTCACAAGCGCCCCGTCGATCACTTCGAAGAAGAGAACTATTTCTTCCGATTGAGTAGATTCCAAGATCGCCTTCTCAACTGGTACGACGAGCATCCCGGAGCCATCGTTCCTGAGTTTCGTGGCAATGAGGCACTTGGCCTGATCAAAGGCGGACTCCGTGACTTTTCGGTCAGCCGCACGAGTCTTGATTGGGGTATCCCGCTTCCTTGGGATGAGCGTCATGTTGCTTACGTATGGTTCGACGCGCTCACCAATTACCTTTCGGCCACAGGTTTCGGAGACCCGTCAGCCGACTACACCAGCCGATGGCCTGTCGACTACCACCTCATTGGCAAAGACATCATCCGCCACCACTGCGTGTACTGGCCGGCCATGCTGATGAGTGCGGGGGTTGAGCTTCCCAAGGGTTGGGCCGTGGGCGGATGGCTTCTCGTTGATGGCGAAAAGATGGCGAAGAGCACGGGCAACGTTGTCAACCCGCTTGACCTTATCGACGTCGTCGGGGTCGACGGTTTCCGCTACTACGTGCTTGCAGAAACTGCTTACGGCTCAGATGGCGACTTCTCATTTGATGGCCTTGTCAGCCGGTACAACTCTGACCTCGCAAACAATCTCGGCAATCTAGCCGCACGTGTCGCGACGGTGGTTGGTAAAAAGTGCAACGGCATTGGGCAGGCTCCTCGCTCTGACTCACCCCTCGGCGAAGCAGCTGCTCTCGCAGTGGCCGGAGCGACAGCGGGTTGGGATGCTGTCGCGCCTTCGCGAGCCCTTGAGGCAACGTGGAGCCTCATTCGAGCGACAAACGCCTACCTCGAGAACAATGAGCCCTGGAAATCAGATCCAGGTCCCGAGGTTGATGCGGTCATGGGAGATGCTCTCGAGGCGCTCCGAATCATCACGATTCTTGCAAGTCCTGCAGTTCCTCAAACAAGCGAAATGATTTGGCAACGCCTTGGGCTCGACGGGACGGTTGAAGACCAACGGATTCCACGCGATGTGGAGTGGGGCGGATACACCGGCGGCACACCGATCGAAAAGGGTTCTCCACTATTTCCACGCATTGCGAGTTGACATGACTGGGCGATTTGAACCGCGTTGGATTGACTCTCATTGCCACATTTATGACGAGCGGACCCCCGGCGGGGCAAACGCTGCACTTGATGCAGCTCGCCAAGCCGGAGTCGAAGGGTTCGTCGTCGTCGGATGCGACCGAGCCAGCAGCTTGTCAGCAATTGCTGCGGCAAATTCGCACGATGATGTAGTTGCAACAGTCGGACTCCACCCGCACGACGCGCGCCACGGGGTCGACTCAATTAGAGATCTCGTCGATGAAGCCAACATTGTCGCTATCGGCGAAGCGGGACTCGACTATCACTACGACAACTCACCGCGAGACGAACAGCGTGTGGCGTTCGAAGAGCAAATTGCCATCGCAAACGACCGCAACTTGCCGCTCGTCATCCATACGAGAGACGCATGGGATGACACCTTCGATGTTCTCGACGCGGTCGGTGTTCCAGCCAAGACCGTGTTCCACTGCTTCACCGGCGGACCAGCTGAACTAGAGCGCTGCCTTGAGCGCGGCACCTACGTGAGCTTTTCAGGCATCGTGACCTTCCCTTCTGCCGTCGACCTTCAAGCAGCCGCAATCGCGTGCCCACTAGACCGAATGCTCGTCGAGACGGATAGTCCATACCTCGCACCCGTCCCATTTCGAGGGAAACCGAACCAGCCGGCTCATGTTGCAACTGTTGGCACTGCAATCGCAGATCTGCGCAACGAGTCGGTTCTCGCAGTCGCCACGGCGACGTCGGCGAATACCCGCAGCGTGTTTGGTCTGACATGATTGACGGCGGTGGTGCTCAGGGTCGTCGCGTAGCGATCGCTGCCGCAATTACCATCGTTGCAGTACCACTTGCATTTCTGTTTGGGGGCAGTGATACCCCCGAAGCCAACACCTCTGTAGCGGCCATCAGCACAGATGCTCCAACCACAACTCGTCTGAACGAGGATCCACTCGGAGATCCTGGGCTTGCTCAATTCGACCGAACGGTCACGACACCCCCGACTGGTGGAGCGGTCATCGCTGTTCCTGATTCAAACAGCGCGTTCCGAGGAACTGCCTCATTCGATTACGACATCGAGGCCAATGATCTCTGCTTTGCCCGCGGTGCACCGATTGGAATGTTCGTCAACATCATCAATCTCGATAACAGCCGATCAACGACGTGCATTGCGGCCTTCACACTTAACGACAACTCACCCGATGTCGTAATGCATCCAGATCGATTCGCGGCCATTGGTGATCCGACCGATGCACCACTCACGGTGGAGTACCGCTGGTGACTCATAGCCGCAGCCAGATCAACGCGTTACTAAAAGAACACAACCTTCATCTCCGTCGCGACCTCGGACAGAACTTTATGGTCGATGCAAACACGGTCCGCCGAATCGCCGGGCTTGCGGACATCGGCTCAGATGACAACGTCATTGAAATTGGGCCAGGGCTCGGATCACTGACCCTCGGGCTCAACGAATATGGCCCCCGAATCGTTGCAGTTGAGTACGACACTGGAATGGCATCAGCCCTACAGAACATCGTGGCCGATTTCGACAACATTTCTGTTGTCCACGCCGATGCGATGCGCGTGAACTGGAACGAACTCGTCGATGGCCAGAATTGGGTACTTGTCGCAAACTTGCCCTACAACATCGCAACACCACTCGTCTGCGACCTTCTCAACGACGTCCCACATATTTCTCGCATGGTCATTCTTGTCCAAGATGAAGCAGCCGATCGCTTTGTCGCTCCTCCAGGATCCAAGCAATATGGGGCAGTCAGTATCAAGGTTGCCCACTATGCACACGCAAAGAAGATCGCTCACATTCCTCGTACGGTGTTCTTGCCTCAACCCAACGTCGAGTCAGCTCTCGTCGAGATTCGGCGCCGAGATGTGATCGCTGACGTCCCAACCGACGTGATGTTCTCTCTCGTTAAAACTGCATTCGGTCAGCGCCGCAAAATGCTCCGGCGCTCGCTCAGCTCGGTTGTCACCAGCGAACAATTCTCACAAGCCAATATCGACCCTGAACGCCGCCCCGAGACCTTGTCGCTTGTCGAGTGGTACTCGCTCACCGAGGTGGTATCGGCATGAATAACCGAATCATTGCTCCAGCGAAGCTCACTCTCTCGCTGAAAGTTACCGGCACACGGCAAGACGGCTACCACCTCATTGATGCAGAGATGGTCACGCTTGACCTACACGACGTGTTAACGATTCAAGATGCTGAACAGTCTCTGATGACCGTAGGTGGTCTCTTCGCAGAAGGCGTTCCAACCGACGCAACCAATCTCTGTTTACAGGCCGCAGAATTCGCGCGTCGGTCAGTGAATATTCACCTTGAAAAGAACATCCCTCATGGTGGAGGACTGGGCGGTGGTTCCGCTGATGCAGCAGCCGTCCTAAGGTGGGCTGGTGTCTCCGATGCGGCGTCGACGGCTGCAATCGGTGCCGACGTTCCGTTTTGCCTGCACGGAGGACGCGCGCGCGTACGAGGGATCGGCGAGATCATCGATGAGTTGCCTCACGTTGATCGGACCTTCACAATTGTCGCTCCTCCGCTCCATGTCAGCACCCCAGCTGTTTACGAGGCATGGGACCAACTTGGAGAGCCTGAAACCGAAGGTCCAAACGACCTTGAACCTGCTGCACTTCTTGTTGAACCACAACTCGTGTGGTGGAGAGACGAGATTTTAGAACGCACCGGAATCACACCAACTCTCGCCGGCAGCGGGGCCTCGTGGTTCATTGAGGGCGAGCGCGACGACGCCCTCGTCGATCTCATCGGCGAGGGCGCTGTTGTGCGCGTTGCACGCACGGTCGAACAGATGTAAAACGCGGCGCTATTTGCGACGCTGGTGCCGCGTACGGCGCAACATCTTCTTGTGCTTCTTCTTACGCATGCGCTTGCGGCGCTTCTTGACGAGCGAACCCATAGGGCTCCAGACGCTACCGCCGTAAACGCATGTTCACGCTCTCTCAGGTGAGTTGATTTCTTTCCCAAACTTTCTCGAGATCTTGCAACTGTCGCAGAGACCGGCGATTCTGGCGGTACCGTATGTGTGACGATCCGGGGTCGTCTAATTGGCAGGACAGCGGTTTTTGGTGCCGTTTGTAGGGGTTCGAGTCCTCTCCCCGGAACCATGTCCCTTCGTGCCGTCATCCTTGCCGCCGGGGCTGGCACCAGAATGAAGTCTGACTTGCCAAAACCCCTTCATGAGGTGTGCGGCAAAGCAATGGTGCTCCACGTTATTGATGCGCTTGAAACCTCTCGGCCAGTTGAAATTTGTGTTGTGGTGGGGTTCGGAGGTGATCAGGTTGCTGCAGTTGTGTCGGCTCTTGCTCCGTCATGGGCGAACGTGACATTCGCGACCCAACATGAGCAGCATGGGACTGGACACGCTACCCAGGTCGGTTTGGCTGGCCTTACCCATCCGGCCGAAGGTGATTCGGTGATTGTGCTCGCGGGTGATACTCCGTTGCTCACCGGTGCAACAATTCAACGCCTCGTGTCAGACCACGAGGCCAATTCTCGTTCAGCAACGATCCTCACTAGCGAACTCGATGATCCAACTGGCTACGGACGCATTGTTCGATCGGCTGACGACTCGGTCCAACGCATCGTCGAACAGCGAGATGCATCACCAGAGGAATTGCTCATTAAGGAATGGAACGCTGGAGTGTATGTATTTGAGCATGCACTGCTTTCGCCGGCATTGGAGCACCTTGGCACCAACAACTCCCAGGGCGAGTACTACCTCACCGATGTCATTGCCTCTCTCGCCCATCACGGGAATGTTGGTGCCGTCACCACACACGCCGATGAAACCGTGGGGGTCAATGATCGAGAGCAACTTGCTGCGGTTGAGCAGATGATGATCGCTCGGGACGGGTGACCATCCGTTTCGTTCTCTACCTGCAAAACTCCGCTGATTGGCCCAACGGCCTAGGTGATCAGCGAGTCAGCGTTCTACAATGCGAGGAGCGACGACGTTCGGCGCGGAGGGGAGCGAGGTGGAGTCACTCGAGAAGGTAACAACGAAGAAGCTTGCGCTGTATTCAGGGCGCACGCATCCTGACCTTGCGAGCGAGGTAGCTCAGCACCTCGGACTCCCCCTCGGTGATGTCAGCATCACCCAATTCTCCAACGGAGAGATCCGGCCACGATTCGCAGAAAGCGTTCGCGGCACTGACGTCTTCATCATGCAAAGTCATTACGGCATCGATGGCAGCTCCGTGAACGACTCGATCATGGAGCAACTCTCCATGATCGACGCCGCCGCTCGTGCTTCGGCAAAACGAATTACCGCTGTATGCCCGTTTTACGGCTACGCACGGCAGGATCGCAAATCAGAGGGTCGAGAACCAATAACCGCACGCCTCATCGCTGACATGTTCAAACTTGCGGGCGCAAACCGTCTTATTTCGATCGACCTACACTCTGGCCAGATCCAGGGATTCTTCGACGGCCCGGTCGACCACCTAACAGCAGCACCCGTTCTTGAGACCTACATCCGCCAGCAAGCACCCGACTCACCTGTCATTGTTTCTCCTGACTCTGGGCGTATCAAGGTCGCAGAGCGTATGGCTCAGCACCTCCATGACTGCGAAGCCGACATTGCGTTCATCTACAAGCGGCGGCCAAAAGGCCAAGCGAATGTTGTCGAAGCGAAAGAAGTCATCGGTGACGTGAACGGTCGACTCTGTATCTTGACCGACGACATGATTGATACAGGTGGAACGATTGTGTCCGCAGCAGAAATTCTTCTCGATCGAGGCGCCACCGAGGTTTGGGCGATGGCCACCCACGGTGTGCTCTCAGGAGCAGCAGTTGAACGGCTCGGATCCTCACCCCTCGAGCGCCTCGTTCTCACCAATACATTGCCGTTGCCTGAAGACAAGCGGCTCCCCCAGGTTGAGGTTCTGTCGATCGCTCCGCTCATCGCTCAAGCGCTTTCTGCTGTTTTTGATGACACCAGCGTGAGTGAAATCTTCAGCGGCGAGAACTATGCCTGACGTCTTCCACAACACGCAGGCAACACCAGTCTGTCTGACCGCCGACCCACTGGGCGACGTCTCACCCGCCCCGTTCTACTCGGCGCACAGTTAAGAGAACCCTGCGAAGCAGGTGTGGCCTCGACAAGTCCCCGATAACCTCAGGAGACGCTGTGGCGGTAATCCTGTCGCCACACCAGTTCATCCTGAGGTCTAGGTAACTCGAGGCTCACCATGTCAGATTCTGTTCTCATCGCCGAAGCCGGTCGTACGACCGGCAGTGCCGAATCCCGCCGCATTCGCCGCGAGGATCGTATTCCTGCTGTTGTGTATGGCAAGGGCATGGAGCCCATCAGCATTTCAGTTAACCGACGTGATCTTCGTGTCGCTCTATCCGGTACGGCAGGAATGAACACAATCCTCGACCTCACTGTCGATGGCACGGCGTACCCGTCAATCGTGAAGGACATGCAACGGCACCCGGTTCGCCGCACTGTCGCACATGTCGACTTCATCCAAATTGACCTCAGTGAGGAAATCACCGTGAGCGTCCCGGTTCGCCTCGAAGGCGAAGCGAAGCAAGTTGCGATGAACAACGGTCTGGTTGATCAGCAGATGATGGAGATCCAGATTCGCACCACCCCACGGAGCATCCCAGACGAACTCGTCATCGACATCTCCGACATGACCGTTAACACAGTGATCACCGTCGCAGACGTTCCGCTTCCAAACGGGGTCGTCGCGGTGAGCGCCGAGGATCAAACAGTCGTCACCGCCGTAACGCTCCGCGTCGCTACCGACGAACCTGTCGCAGGTGACAGCGAGGGCGAAGAGGGTGCTGCAGAGGCATCTGAAGAGTCATCTGATGGTGGCTCTGACGATTCTGGCGATTCAGACTCCGACTGAGCGACCTCGTGGGCCTGTTCTCAGGTCGCCGATCCGGTGACACTCCGCCAGAGTGGATTGTCCTTGGCCTTGGAAATCCTGGCGACCGATACGCCAATACTCGCCACAATGTTGGCGACGATGCCGTTCGGCTCGTTGGTCAACGAGTGAGCACTTCGTTCAAAGCAGGAAAGAACGACGCATTTGTTGCTGAAACACGTATTTCAGATCAACGTTGCGTCCTCGCCATTCCGATCACCTTCATGAACGAATCGGGGCGAGCAGCGGCGTCTCTCATCAAACGATTTGGCCTCACCGATCCAAGCAAACTGATTGTCGTTCATGATGAGCTTGACCTCGAGCCAGGTGATACCCGACTCAAAATGGGTGGCGGTCTCGCGGGCCACAACGGACTGCGGAGTATCGCTCAACACCTTGGAACAAACGACTTTCTAAGGGTTCGAATCGGAGTTGGTCGACCACCATCTGCTGATCGCGGGGCCGACTGGGTGCTGTCTAAAGTGCCGCAACGAAGCAGACCTGAACTGGACATCGGCATCGTGCGCGCCGCCGATGCCGTTGAGCTCGTCGTCTCCGACGGGGTCGACAGCGCGATGCAGTCTGTGAACCGTCGGTGACTGCCTCGCATTCCCCGGCCTTACTCGGGCTACCTCCGCTCCTCCGCGATGAACCCGCGCTCACCACGGCTCTCGGCTCGACATCAGCTCGGCTTGCGATTACCGAGGTCGCGAGGCCAATCAGCATCGCTGCACTTTCACACCTTTCTGAACGAGCACCGCTCATTGTCGCGTGCCCAACCGGCACTGACGCCGCTCGGTTGCACGATGACCTTGTCCAATTTCTCGGACGTGACGATTGCCTGCTCTTCCCGGCCTGGGAAACCCTGCCGTTTGAGCGAGTGAGCCCTGCCGTTGAGACCATGGGGCGCAGAATGGAAGTCCTCTGGCGACTCACCACTGCCAGCGACCGCCCAAAGATCATCGTTGCCGGCATTCGCGCTCTCCTGCAGCGTCTCGGGCCAGGCGCACGAACGACACGACCGATTCACATTGTTGCAGGCGGTCAAGTTGACGCCGAGAAACTCACCGCGCAACTCGTAGATTGCGGCTATCGCAGGGAAGAACTGGTGGAACACCGCGGCGAGTTTGCTCGACGAGGCGCGATCATCGACATTTTTCCTTCAACAGCCGACTCACCGATCAGAATCGATTTGTGGGGAGACGACGTCGATCGGCTCACACAGTTCTCGGTCAACGATCAACGATCGACCGACGACCTCAGTGAAGTCCATATCTTTCCTGCCCGAGAAATCACGCCAGATGATGATGTACGGGCCCGAGCAGCACGTCTTGTCGCGACAGAATCATGGGGTAGAGAGCACTGGGAGCGGCTCGCTGAGGGCGCCCATTTTGATGGAATGGAATCTTGGTTGCCCTGGCTCACCGACGACGATCTGCTCCTTACCGATCTCGCCGATGACCGCGCAAAAGTTGTGCTCGTTGAGCCGCGCCGTATGCGAGACCGCGCACAAGATCTCCTCGCTGAAGAAGCTGACCTCGCCAAAGCCCTTGCTGGGACCTGGGCTCGCGATCCCAATCTGCAGTTCCCTCATCTGCATGCAGATCCCGACCGACTACTCGCATCAACTGGTTCATTCTGGACCATCGATGCAACACCAGAGGGCCCAGAAACTCCCTTCGTAGAAAGCACAGGCTGGGGGCCAATCGTCGGAGATGGCGCAGGTCACGTATCTCGAATTCGAGAACTTCTTCGCGATGGTGAACGAGTCATCATTGCCGCCGACGGGGTGGGTTCCGCTGAGCGACTACGAGCACTCATGCTTGATCACGAACTCGAATTCACCGTCACGGATGATGGTGCGGATCTCACACGCCCAGGTGCCTACATCGCTGTTGCCCCGCTGAACCGAGGATTTCATCTCCCAAGAGCCCGTTTAAGTGTGCTGTCTGAAGCCGACCTCACCGGTCGACGCAGATCGCGCCGACGCGTCCGGCCTCGTCAAGGCACCGCAGGATTCGATGACCTCAAGTCCGGTAGTTATGTGGTCCACATCCACCATGGTGTCGGCCGTTACGAGGGCATGGTTACACGATCAATCGGTGGTGCCGAACGTGACTACCTGCTTATCGCGTACCGCGGGGAGGATCGTCTATACATTCCGTCGGACCAGATACATGTACTCCGGCCCTACTCGGGTGGCGAGGCTCCCTCGCTCCACCGTCTCGGTGGTAGCGATTTTGCATCTGCCAAAGCTCGGGTTCGTTCTGCGATTCAAGAAATTGCCCAAGAGTTGGTCGTTCTCTACCAGCAGCGCATCAACACTCCCGGGCATGCATTTGCTCCTGATACACCGTGGCAATCGGAAATGGAGGATGCATTCGGTTTTGTTGAAACACCCGATCAGCGGACCGCCATCATTGATGTCAAAGCCGACATGGAGCGCGACATCCCAATGGACCGACTCATCTGCGGTGACGTTGGTTTCGGCAAGACCGAAGTCGCAATTCGCGCAGCCTTCAAGGCAATTCAGGGAGGAAAGCAAGTAGCAGTACTTGCCCCAACCACGCTTCTTGCATCTCAACACGGCACAACCTTCAGTGATCGTTTTGCGGGGTTCCCCGTTCGAGTTGAGGTTCTCTCACGATTTCTTACTGACAAACAAGCATCATCGGTGATTGCTGGTCTTGCCTCAGGCGATATTGATTGCGTCATCGGAACACACCGCCTGCTGTCGTCACAGGTTGCGTTCAAAGATCTCGGATTGCTCATCATCGATGAGGAGCAGCGATTTGGTGTTCAACACAAAGAACTCATCAAGTCGCTCGCAACCGATGTTGATGTCCTGACAATGAGTGCCACACCGATTCCTCGAACACTTGAAATGTCACTCGTCGGGATACGCGATCTCTCCCTTCTGCAGACTCCCCCTGCAGATCGTCAACCAATTCTCACCCATGTTGGCGAATACGACGAACGAGTTGCCATTGAGGCGATTCGCCGAGAATTACTTCGCGAAGGCCAGGTGTTTTGGGTTCATAACCGTGTGAAATCGATTGAGCAATCCGCCGCCCGATTGAGAGAACTGGTTCCTGAAGCCCGTATTGCGATTGCTCATGGACGAATGGATGAAGCGTCTCTTGAACAGGTCGTGGTCGATTTCTGGGAGGGTCGTTATGACGTATTGGTCTGCACGACCATCATCGAATCAGGAATCGACATGCCAACTGTCAACACGCTCGTTGTTGAACGATCTGACCTGCTCGGTCTGGGACAACTCCACCAGTTGAGAGGCCGAGTTGGTCGAAGCGGGCAACGCGCCTACGCATACCTTTTTCACCCACAAGACCGCACGCTGTCCGAAGAGGCGTACGAGCGCCTAAGAACTATCGGCGAATCAACCGAACTTGGGTCCGGATTCCGGATTGCAATGCGCGACCTCGAAATTCGCGGAGCGGGCAATCTGCTCGGCGCCGCTCAATCTGGTCATATCGCGGCGGTCGGCTACGACCTCTACTGCCAGATGGTCACCGAAGCGGTGGCTGAGATGAAAGGCGAGGCGCCTGAACCCATTGTCGAGCTCAACCTCGATGTTCCCGCAGATGCATTTCTGCCGTCGGAGTACATCGGTCGGGAAGATCTCAGACTTGAGGCGTATCGACGAATTGCAGCGGCATCATCATTCTCAGAGGTTGACGACATTGCGTCTGAATGGACTGACCGCTATGGGACAATCCCCGATCCTGCGTCAGCATTGTTGGTGGTCGCCCGCTTACGCATCGAGTGTCTGCGTCTTGGCATCACCGACCTCAGTGTGACCGGGAGCCCAACGTCGGGCAGAACCGCAAAGCTCTCTCCTCTTGACCTCAAAGCAAGCGAATCGATGCGATTGAGAAGACTGAGCCGTCAAGCAATGCATAAGGAATCACAACGCCAACTTGTGGTGCCAATTCCACGTGGAAGAATCCCGTCAGAGTTTCTCATCGAATTCTTGGCAGAACTCATTCCCAACCCTGACGCCACAGAATTGCCTCAGAGTTAACCCTGCCCGAGAAATAGGTTGCGCAGGCCGAGCCCCATGATGAACAGGCTGCCTGCGCCGTACAGCATGTATTGACGGTCGCGAATAAACGGGCTTGACCGATAGCTGTACAGAATTCCCACAGCGGCGATCGCAGAGAATCCGTATAGGGCGTGCATGTCATCAAGCACGATGCCAGGCTGACTTGCAAGGCTCGCACCGATCACGGCCTCAATAACGACTGCAACTTGGGCGGGAGCGACTGACCACCACATCCACCGCGTGCGGGCAGCGGACCAACGCTGAGCAACAACGAACCACATCCCGAGTAACCCATTCGAACAGATCACGATCCATGCGAATGCCTGATGCAACTCGCTCAACGTCACCCGAGACATCCCGAGCCTGATGAAATCACGAGCACAACATCATCAGCGGTCGTGCCAGAAAGTAAGCCGGTCACAGGGAATGGCGCACGGTCATAGAAGAACGATGGCGGAATGTCGAGCGATTCATCACCCTCGTTGAGTTGAACATCGATGCGTTCAAGCAGAGAACCAACCGAATCCGTGATGGTGATGCCATCACTCGTCGTCAGCCCGGTTGGCTCTTCACCGAACTTGTCGATCACTCCGTATGTGTACGACATGAAGTGCGCTCGCCCAGTTGCGCTCGATGATTCGTCACCGAACATCAACGAAAGTACCCCCCACTTCACAGAACGGACAGCGGTACCCGGACATGAACGTGCATCAGGGGACACCCAATCTGAATCCTCAGTCGGTGAACCAAGGATCGACGATACGTAGTTCACGACCTCGTTGGGTTCTGCTCCGAACCTAGCTCCACCGAGACCATCTGACTTCAAAACAAGTTCGTTCACGCCTAAGGGCTCCGGAATTGTCGTCGACGACGTCGCTGGAGCAGTTGTTGAGGACACCGCGGCGTCATCTGCAGTCGATTGTGCATTGTTAGTCCTCGTCGCTTCTTCAATGACCGATGATTGCGGGGCACCACCCGACGGCTCTGTATCGCTCAACTCAGACGTTGAATCACCTGTGTCGACGGTGAGATCACTTTGTGGTGTGAGGTACGCGCAACCGGCGAGGGTGACGGCACCAAGGACCAGAACTGCGCACCACCTCGTCGTCAACTTCACTCCTGTAGTGTGCCATCGGCACAGGCGGCTATGACGTCACGATCAGCGAATAAGTGTCTCGGCCTCGTTGCCACCCTCAACCAGGGTGAGCACACCACCTGTGACGTCAATAGTGGTCACAGACGTGTTGTCAAGATGCCTGATGACGAGTCGGTCATCGCCGAGACATGCCCCGATAACTGCATTGATCGCAATGAAGTGAGAGAACACCACCGTGTCGCCGGACACCGAACTCATCACATCGGTGAGCCGGTCGCGATACACGAGAAATTCGCCACCTAGTTCTGACCAGGTTCCCTCCATTGCACCACGTAGCCACTCGATTCGCTCATCTGTCGAAATATCTCTTGGTGATGGAATTTCGCGAACAGCATCAACGATTTGGGCATCGATACCAAGTGCTTCAACAAACGGACGCGCTGTGCTCTGGCACCTCAGGAGAGGCGAAGTCCACACCTCAGCCGGCGTTTCTCTCAACTGCGAGTGCAACTCCTCCGCAACGTTGTTGGCCTGCAACCTCCCGACATCATCAAGGTCTGGGTCTGGGTCGGTCCCCCAACCAGCAGATGCTTGACCATGTCGGACGAGACGAACAATCGCCATCAGACTTGAGCTGCTGCACCACCAGCAAGTGCCGCATCGATTCGCTCAGCGTCGAGTCCCCAATTCAGCAGGACCTCTTTCGTGTTCTCTCCTGTACGTGCTGCGGGGGTTGGGGTGTCAGGGACGGTCCTGGAGAACCTCGGTGCCGGCGAGGCCTGAGTCAACCCATCAACCTCGCAGAAGGTTTCTCTTGACACGTTGTGTGGATGCTGTGCAGCCTCCGGCATTGTCAGCACCGGAGCAAAACAAATATCGGTGTGCTCCATGATCGCGCACCATTCGTCACGGCTCTTTGTGAGGAAAAGGTCGGTCAATCGAGACTTCAACTCTGGCCACTTGCTCTTATCCATTTGACGCTGGAAGTCTGGGTCATCGGTGAGCCCGGTGTGCTCCAGCAGCAGCGCATAGAACTGCGGTTCGATCGAGCCAAGTGAGATCCACTTACCATCGGAACATTCGTAAGTGTCATAGAAATGAGCACCCGTGTCGAGCAAGTTTGTTCCGGGGTTCTCGGTGTCAAAGGCACCCATCGATGCCATTCCCCAGAACATCGACATCAATGATGCGGTGCCATCAACCATGGCCGTATCAATCACTTGGCCCTGTCCTGACCGCTGCGCCTCCAACAATGCGCACACAACTCCATAGGCAAGGAACATGCCACCGCCCCCAAAGTCTCCAACGAGGTTCAGAGGCGGAACAGGCCCAGAGCCGCCCCGACTGATGTGCGCCAGTGCGCCGCCGAGTGCGATGTAGTTGATGTCGTGACCGGCGGCCTGTGAATACGGGCCGGTTTGACCCCAGCCGGTCATTCGGCCAAATACGAGTTTCGGATTGCGTTCAAGGCACACGTCGGGTCCAATCCCGAGTCGCTCCATCACTCCTGGGCGAAAGCCTTCGATCAAGGCGTCAGCCGATTCGACAAGGTCGAGCAAAATTGCGACTCCCTCGGGATCTTTGAGGTCAAGCGCAATATTCTTCCGGCTTCGCTGCAGGACGTCGCGAACGGGTCCGGTTGCACCTGGCTTCACAGCCTGGGCGCGGTCGACTCGAATGACCTCGGCACCCATATCTGCCAACATCATTGCCGCAAATGGTCCTGGTCCAATTCCTGCAATTTCAAGAATTCGATACCCGCTGAGTGGTCCTGACATTGTTACTACTCCTTCTGTGATTAATGGTGAGTTCGTTTACACCGCATCGCCGAAGTCGACGATCGCGCCTGCGATTGCTGGCCACAGCGGTTCGGGAATATCGTGACCCATGTCGTCGAGCATCAGCAACTTCGCTCCTGGGACAACCGATGCGGTTGCTTCTCCTCCCGAGGGGTGAATCAATGTGTCATCCATTCCGTGGATCACCAGCATCGGGACTTTGACTGATCTGAGAGCCTCGGTACGGTCTCCTGACGCGATGATGGCTGCGTATTGACGGGTCGAGCCCTCCGGATAAAACATTCGGTCAAAACTGGCGGCTGCTTTTTTGCGTGCCCGTTGCGGATCGAAATAGCGCTTTGACGACCAGATTTTCGCGCCCAAAGACGCTTCGATATATTCATCACGATTTGCCGGAGGAAGCGTTAGGAGTCGCTCGAGCGCCTCTGGAGTTGGGTGACCAACATCTCTCGCGCCTGTCGTACTCATCACTGATACAACAGATCGGATTCTGTCAGGGTGATCGATCGCCATCGTCTGCACGATCATCCCTCCCATCGACATACCAACGACATCAACGACCTCGCACCCGAGTGCATCGACAAGCCCAAGCCCGTCTGCGGCCATATCCGAAAGGGTGTACGGCGGCTCGACTGGGTCGCCGCCAAAAAATGCTGCACCTCGCACGGCTTTTACATCGACGAGTTGCCCATCTAGATGGGTCGATAACCCAACATCTCGATTGTCGAAACGAACGACGTGACGACCACGTGATGCGAGCTCTCGGCAAGATCCTTCGTCCCACCCAAGCAGCTGGGAAGTAAACCCTGATACGAGCAGCACCGTTGGATTGTCTCGCGTCCCAAACTCCTCGTACTCGATTTCGATACCGCTAGGGACCGAGACTCGTGCCATCAGCCGAGTGTGTCATCCAGCCAAGTGATTAATGAAGTTGGGACATTCAGTCACGCAACCCATCAATCGCGGCATGAATCGCATTTTGTACCCGATCAGGGTTTCGAACGTCAGTAAATGTTTGCTGACCGCTCTCGCCACCCGACTCGATGAGAAGGTCGCCTGCGCCGATTACGCGCTCGAAAAGTGACTGATGAAACAGCACGTTGTTGACACGACCAAGCGGAATCTCAACACCACGCCGGGAAATGATTCCGCTTCGGAAGATGACGCGATCAGTGGTCACCACAAAATACGTCGTCACCCATGACAACCACCTCAGCGCAACACCAACGCCAGAGATCACAACAAGAGCAATCGAGATCCACCGCAACGCTCCTGAAATTGAACCCTCACCGGTGAACAGCGCAACAACGATGGCCAGAGCGAAGAACACGGCGACGCGCGCTACTTCTTTCGCGAAATACCACCAGTGCGGATGAAGATCAACGATTGTTTCTTCACCCGGATTTAGCAATTTCTGCGGGTACGCCATGCTGATGACAGTACCGTGACGGGGTGGACCCGCAAGACCTACTCGCCGATTTAGACGCAGATCAGCGTCATGCGGTCACGACCGAGTCGCGGCTCGTGGCGGTGATCGCTGGAGCAGGGTCAGGAAAAACTCGGGTTCTCACGAGACGAATTGCGTATCGAATTGCGACCGAGACTGCTGATCCGCGCCACACTCTCGCCCTCACTTTCACTCGAGAGGCTGCGGGAGAACTTCGTCGTCGCCTTCGCCAGAGCGGGCTTGGGCAACGAATCGAAGCCGGGACCTTTCACTCGGTTGCACTCGGTCTGCTTCGACAGCGTTGGTCCGACCTTGGGAAACGCTTTCCAACTATTGCCGATGACCGCCATCGTCTACTCTCCGCAGCGCTCAATTTGCCGAAAGAACAACTTGACGACATCGTCAACGAATTGTCATGGGCAAGTGCTCGCGGAATCACCGCCGACACATACTCCACAGTGGCTCGATCTCGACGTCAGCAGCCTTCAAAGGCCGCTCGGATCACCGAAGCAATGGCCGCATATGAACGCGAAAAGTCCGCACGCGGCGTATTTGACCTCGACGACCTACTCGTTCGGTGCGCCATCGAACTCGAACGCGACACAGCATTTGCAGCGGCAATTCAATGGCGATTCCGGCACATCCATGTTGATGAGGCGCAAGACCTCACGCCAATCCAGCAACGCTTGCTCACCGCCCTAAGATCGCCAGACACCGATGACCTCTACATCGTTGGTGATCCGGCCCAGTCGATTTATGGTTTCAATGGCAGCGATCCAGACGTACTCGTCCATGTCTCCGATCGATTCCCTGGTGTCGAAGTCATCAAATTGCCGGTCAACCACCGTTGCACGCCACAAATCGTCTCCACAGGAGTTCACATCCTCGGACACGCCGATCTCTCCGCTGATCTTCAATCGAGCAGGCCAGACGGATCGCTCCCCAGTCTGACGGCCTTCTCCGATGAAGACGCCGAGGCACGGGGAATTGCGGATGCAATAGTTCGAACTGGCGATCACGCCGTCCGCAATGGCCAAGTGGCGGTCCTTGGGCGAACGCATCAGCATTGTGCCCGAATAGAGCAAGCCCTCAAACACGCTGGCATCGAGGTTCGTGCACGCGGGTTTCGGGGCGACTCATCAGGGAGACGGGCACTCGATCAGGCGAAGCGTCTCACATCGTCGGCTGCGCTGCGAGCGTGGGCGCATGACATCCTCGACGGTGACGAAGTATCTCCTGCTCAACTTGAAGCAGCCCAGCCAAGTGGCACAGTGTCGGCCCAGCAAGTCGCCTCAGTTGCACTCGAACATCTTCGTGAACACCCCGACGGGAATGGCACCAGCTTTGCGTCGTGGATCACCACTGCTGACCCCTTTGGATTCCAGCAAAAAGGTGGGGTGGAAGTGCTCACCTTCCATGCGGCGAAAGGGCGCGAATGGGACCACGTTTGGATCGCAGCGGTCGAGACTGGGTCGGTTCCTCATCGAAGCGCAACAACAAGAGAAGAGTCCCTTGAGGAAGCAAGATTGCTCTATGTCGCGATCACTCGAGCGACTTCCGAGTGCCACCTGTCGTTTGCTGAGCGGCGTGGTGGTTACCGCCGCAACATAAGTCCATTTATTGCAGAACTCGACCTCACTCGGCCCGGTACTTCTGGGCCGCCGGAAGATCTCTCCCAAGCGATACGACGTGCTGGCGAATCGACGAGCCGAACGTCTCTTGAACGTTTGAAGGAATGGCGAGCAATTACCGCCCAACGATCGGGAATCCTTCCGGAAGAACTATGCAGTGACCGCGTCCTACGGCAGATTGCTGAACAACCGCCTCAGGATGCAGAGCAACTTGACAAACTGACAGGTTGGGGACGACTCACCTCAGCTCGACTGTTCGATGATCTGCAATCCGCCCTTGGCAATCAGTCCTAACCTAAGCAGTTGCGCAGTTATTTGAGATCAACCAGCACCGGAGCATGATCGCTCGGGGATGGTCCTTTTCGTGCATTGCGATCGACCACAACGAACTCACTGCGTTCAACCATCGAGCCCGAGCCCAAGATGAGGTCGATCCGGAGTCCACGACCCATGTGAAAGTCTCCTGATCGGTAGTCCCACCAAGAGAACAAGCGTTCTTCGCTGTGGTGGTGACGGAAGAGGTCCGAGAGCCCCCACTCCTCAAGTGATCGAAGGCGGGCTCGTTCTGCGTCAGTCACATGGGTTGACATTGCGAGCTTCTGCGGATCGTGCACATCAGCATCGGTTGGTGCAATGTTGAAGTCACCTGTGACAATCACGTCGCTGTCAGATGAGGTATCGATTGCGAGATGTTGCTGAAGCCGATCAAGCCACGACAATTTGTATTCGTAGTGAGGATCGTCGATTGCACGTCCGTTCGGCACATAGACAGATGACACTCTGATATCGGCGCAGGTTGCGGTGATGATTCGGGCATCGGGGTCCGGCTCAATGTCGCCTGCAAAATTTGTGACGACGTCTGACAGTCCCACTTTTGAGATGATCGCAACTCCATTCCAGCGACCTTGCCCATAGTGAACAGACTCATAACCCATTGCTTCAAAATGAAGACCAGGGAACGCGTCATCTGCCATCTTCGTTTCTTGAAGACAGAGCACGTCCGGTTGCACATCCTCGATCCATTCGGTCACCCGTTCAAGACGGGCTTTTAAGGAGTTGACGTTCCACGTGGCGAGTCGAATCATGCCCTCTCAGCCTGACGGGTCCGAGACGCTGTTGCAACCTTTTTCTGTCCGGTCTGTTTCACCGGCGCTTTCTTTGCCGGTGATTTCTTTGCTAGCGCTTTCTTTGCTGGCGCTTTCTTCGCCGGTGATTTCTTTGCTAGCGCTTTCTTTGCCGGTGATTTCTTTGCAGATGATTTCTTCGGCTCTTCCATTGGAGCTGTCGCCGGTTGTTGAGCTGCCGTCTTTTTGGCTGCTGCCTTTTTGGTCGCCGCTGACGCGACCGTGTCTTTTTTAGCAGTTGGCTTCGCGGCCGATGCGGCCTTCGAAGACGTTTTCTTTCCGACCGACTTCTTCGTTGCTGCAACTCGGCGAGGGTGCGTCGCAGACGTTGTTCGGCGCTTTTCGTCAGGTTGTTCCCCTGATATCCCCGCTACTGCAGTGGGAGAGACAGCATCAAATGCGCCGTCAATGCTCCTTCGTTCAGCCACAAATCCCACGATGGTGACACCCACTTCTTCACCTATCTTCACCTGAGCGCGAGCGCTCTTCGGCGGAGGATCTGCCATCAGACGAAGTGACACATACACGCTGACGTCACCGACCCTTACATATGCACCGTGTGAGGCGAAACGCTCAACTTGGCCGACACGACGAGTGCCGACGGGAGATGTTTCAACAAAATCAAGGAAAGGCATCAACTCGTTGACAGGATCTCCACCTTTTGGTGCAACACCTTCAGCCTTCACTTTCGCCGCAGAGTTATTCGACCGTTTAGCGGCACCGGGAGGCGGGCTTGTAGGCACCGGCATTGGCTGACTCGCTTGCTTACTCGCCGTTCGCCTCGATGATGTTGCTGGCGTGGTAGCCGATGATTTCTTCGTCGCTTTTCGCGAGACCGGACCCCGTACGGGAGTTCGAGCCACGAATACCCAGCCAACATGCGGTACTGGTTTTCCACCAACAAGTCGTCCTTCATCAAAGAGCCATTCGTAATCACCATGAAATTCCTGAAAGGAATCGTTTGAGAGCACTGACGCATCTGCCCGATCGGCGATGCTGAGCACGAATGCATCTCCCCGACCGATTGCCCCCGCAGGTGGCGCCACTAGTTCGTTGTTCGCAATTGCCTCCTCAAATTCGCTCTTCTCCGATGGGTCGATCCGGTGACCAAATGTCGCGTCGACGACGACCGTGATCATCGAGTCGGGATGATCAGCCATAAATGTGGTGACCGCCTCTTGAAGCTGCTCAAGACTCGGGCGCGATCGGCCCTCGGTAGCAATATTTGATCCGTCAACCACGTAGTGGGCTGCCGATGTAGTTGTCATGTGAATCCTCTTCATCCCGAGTCATTCGGGTCAGTAGCGGGTGCATCCCGCAAGCGCCTTCATGAAGACCCTCCGTGATTGCCCTGTGAGGACATTCATCGGGAGCGGACTACACCGCAACGCCTAGACCATCGTAGAGTCAGGTTTGTCCATCCCCTCGTTTTCCTCGGAGGCTTCATGTCAGATCGATCATTCGACGCAGTGTTTTGGGACTTCGGTGGAGTCGTTACCACCAGTCCATTTGAGGCGTTCAACGCCTACGAGGAATCCCATAACATCCCCAAGGACTTCATTCGGGGGGTCAACACTCATAGCCCTGATACCAACGCGTGGGCCCAGATTGAGCGACAGGAGATTTCGGCAGAGGTATTCAACGATTTGTTCGCAACTGAGTCGGAAGCCCTTGGACACAGAGTCCCCGGTGCGGATGTGCTCGGTTGTCTGTATGGCAACGTCCGACCCGAGATGGTGACGGCACTCAACACCATTCACGACAGCGGATACACCCAAGCCTGTCTCACCAACAACGTGAACCGTTCCGTTGAGGAGCGATCGGACGTCTCAGCCGCGATGACCATCTTTGACCATGTCATCGAGTCATCAAAGGTCGGAATTCGCAAGCCTGAGCCAGGCTTCTACACCCTTGCGTGTGAAACCGCCGGAGTGCAGCCTGAGCGAGTCATCTTCTTGGATGACCTTGGGATCAATCTCAAGCCCGCTCGAGCAATGGGTATGTCAACGATCAAAGTTGTTTCTGCTGACCAAGCACTCGGCGAACTCGAAGGACTGCTCGGATTGTCACTGCGCTGAGCACACGAGTTCTCAGCAGTGGCTAAAAACTGCCTTCGCTGACACGGTCAATCCGCTGTAACAAAATGAGATCTTCATGTAGTTCCATCCAAATGTCGTGGAATGACTCGCACATCACCCCTGTGAACCGATTCACTTCTCCGTTGTTGATTGCTGCCAATGCATCATGTAGTCGTCGCTGGTACATGCCAAGACGCAACTTCACCGAAGACATCGAGGTCAACACGGATTCAGCGTCGCTGAGAAATTTCACCAACCGTTCGATGCACTGCGTGTCATATTCGGCGTCATCATGAACGTTCGGCTCGCCATTTCGCACCTGCCAATCGGTACAAATCTGCTTGAACTCGACGTTTAGTTCAAGGAACTCCTCGTAGGGGCTTCTTAGCGCTTGTAACGGTTCTGCAGTCGCAATGTGCTCATCAATTCGAGTCCGGCCAGACGGTGCAAGCATGTACATCTTGCGAGCCTCGATGTAGTTCACCTGCTGATCGGCAACAAGTACATCCAAGACCGTTGCAAGGTCTGCGCCAGTGCTGTGTCGAAGCCCATCAAGAGTTGAGAATCCACGCATGCGTAACACTCGCAACACGTGAAGTTCAGAGGTCAACTCCGGATCTGATTCGGCATCGACTTCTGCGAGAAATGACTTGCCCTCCTGAGATGAAGGCGAAACCTCCGCCGGGAAAAACTCAACCGTTCCGCCGATGTCGACTAAACCTGACGCCAGCACAGCTTGCGCGGACGCCAGACGAGCAACCGGCACCCTAAATGGCGAGCAACTCAACGTTGTGCACCCTGCAGCAATAAAGAATGAGATCGATGTCGGATCGCCGGCATGCTCTCCGCATACTCCGACCTTGATGGAGGGTTGTAGCTCGCGCGCGTCTGCGATCGCTCGAGCGATGAGCATTCCCACTCCGGCTTCGTCAATCACCTCAAATGGATTGTGGTCAAGAATTCCAATCTCTCGATACCGAGGAAGCAATCGCGCCTCAACATCATCACGGCTCAGTCCAAATGTCATCTGAGTAAGGTCGTTTGTTCCAAACGAAAGGAAATCTGCATCTTGTGCAATCTCGCCGGCGAGAAGCGCAGCCCGAGGTGTCTCGACCATCGCTCCGATCGACACCACGCCTTCAAGTGCTCCATCGGTATCGACATCGTTCATCGCGTTCAACACCCATTGCCGCGCTGCCCGGAACTCTGAGGCATCACTGATGAGCGGAATCATGATTTCCAACTGAGGTCGTACACCTGTTTCCATGATCGAAATAGTTGCTCG
>LFFE01000002.1 GCA_001510385.1 Actinobacteria bacterium casp-actino5
GCCTACGTTTTGTCAATGGCATTGCACTTGGAACGATTGCATGGCTCGCCTGGGCTGAGGTCTTTGGGGATGATTCCCGCACGGGTGATATCGCTGTCATCGGCCCAGTAATTGGCACCATTGGATCTCCTGCGGTCGGAATTTTCTTTGATCGCTTCGGCACGGATGCTCTCTTCATTGCACTTGGCGTCATTCATCTCATCCCGTTGCTCTTTGTCCACACAAGTCGTTTGACCTCAATGGAGCGAGTTCGAGCCGAACGTCATCGACCAACGACATCTGCACTGATCGCAATGTTGGCTCTCGGATGTTTCACACTCGGGGGAAGCTCGGTGTTCGTGTTTTCTAACAGCATTGGCCGAAGCCACATCGGAATGTCGGCGTTGCTCGTCTCTCTCGTCTACTCGTGTAACTCAATCGCTGGGATTCCGTCATCGCGGTACTCGAGAACTCGTCGCCACGCCGGCTGGTGGATTCTTGGCACTGCGAGCTGTGCCATCACTCTCGGATTCGCCCACCACCCAATTGCGTTTGCTCTTGCGGTGACATCGTGGGGATTTTTCTTCTGGATGGCGGTGCCAGCTGCATTCTCGGTACTGGCAAGCCACTCGAAGTATCCAGCTGAACGAGCAGGAGATGCCCAGGCCTACATGGCAGGCGGGCGAGTGATCGGGCCACTCGTCGGAGGAGCCATGTTTGCGGTAAGTCCGCAATTACTCGGACTGGTTGGCGCAGCGATCATGGCAGTCTCGGCGGCGACGTTTATAGTTCTTGAACGTAACGGGCCGCCGCTACAGCCTGCGGAGGAGCCGCAGTGATCCGGTCCGCGAAACCTCAACAAACTCTCCTGAATCAAGAGCTGGCCGATAAATCTCGTCATGCGGGGCTTGACCGCCTTCGGATGGGTCAGCGAACACATCGTGAATTGCGAGAACACCACCACTTGCAACATGCGGTACCCACGACCCGTAATCAGTAGCTGCCTGCTCGGCGCCGTGGCCGCCATCAATGAAGAGCATCGAGATCTCTTTGCTCCACACCGCCGCAACGTTCGGTGAGGTGCCAACTACGGCAATAACTGTGTCTTCAAGATCGGCATCAAAAAGAGTTCGGCGAAGAAACGGCAAGGTATCCATTTTCTGTGTACGAGGATCAACGACATCTGGATCGTGATGTTCCCATCCAGCCTGTGTTTCCTCGGAACCCCGATGATGATCAACCGTGACCACTAAACGCCCAGCGGCTTGAGCAGCTGCTCCGAGCCAGATCGTCGAACGCCCGCAATACGAACCGATTTCAACAATTGGACCTGCAACCGACGACTCGCAGATCTCTTGTGCAGCGAAAAAGAGCGCCTCTCCTTCGACGTCTGGCATAAAGCCTTTCGTTTCGGCAAGTACTCGTCGCTTCTCTTCATCCAATTGCACGCATGAAGGCTATGTGATGGCAGGATGGAGTCGTGCAAGAAGCGCTAGACGAACTCATCACTCTTCTCGACCTCGAGCCAATTGAAGTCAACTTGTTTCGTGGTCTCTCCCCAGATGAAGACCGCCAGCGCGTATTTGGTGGCCAAGTTGCAGGTCAGGCTCTTGTGGCCGCTGCTCGAACAATTGAGGAGCCCGGCCGGCTTGTCCATTCGCTCCACGCGTACTTCCTTCGGCCAGGTGATCCGAAACTCCCAATCGTGTATGAGGTCGATCGCATTCGTGACGGAAAAAGTTTTTCGACACGTCGCGTCGTTGCCATTCAACATGGCCGAGCCATTTTCAACCTTCAAGCAAGTTTCCATGATCAAGAATCCGGGCTCGATCATCACAACCCTGCCCCAATCGATGTTCCTCCGCCCGAGAGCCTGCCGAATTTCCAAGAACGCATGGAGCCATACAAGGACAAAATCGGTCCGATGTATGACTCTCCGCGTCCAATCGACGTGCGATACGTAAACGGCGATCCAATGTCGCGCAGCAACCAACCAACCAATGGCCAAAAAGTGTGGATGCGCGCGAATGGCACTCTGCCTTCCGACCCAACTTTGCACGCCTGCATCGTGACGTATGCGAGCGATATGACATTGCTCGACACCACCTTGCTACCTCACGGGCGCAACTGGTTTGATGGAGTTCAGATGGCATCACTCGATCACGCAATGTGGTTCCACCGACCATTCCGAGCGGACGATTGGCTGCTGTACGACCAGCACGCAATTTCTTCGTCAAGCGCACGCGGTCTCGCCGCCGGATCGATTTATAACGCCGATGGCCATCTTGCAATTGACGTCGTCCAAGAGGGTCTCATCAGACTCGAACGATGACTCACCGACTCGCTGGGATAGTCGCCCTCTCGACGTTGATCGTTGCGTGCAACTCTTCAGCAGACCCGTCAACTCCGACGATTTCCGGTGCGATTACTGGCCCCGATGTAACCACGACATCACCTCAGCCACCACCATCAATTGTTAATGATGATGTGCTGCGCTCCCCCGAACCGACCGACTCACAACCGACTCTCCGAGTCTCTGTCAGTGCGTCGCTTTCACCGTTAAGCGATCTCGTCGCGGACCCCCTGGCAGATCGACTGCTCGCCGTCGAACAACGCGGCATCATCTACAGCCTTGACGAATCTCAACCCGTTGAAGTTCTGAACATCTCACATCTCACAAGGCAGAACGGTGAGCAAGGGCTACTTGGAGCGGCACTTTCACTTGATGGCAGCACGATCTACCTCAACTTCACCTCAACCGAGGAGGGCGCAGAGGGTCATACCGTCATCGCCGCGGTGACAAGAGCAAACGACGGTTCGTTTGATGAGAACAGCCTCGTGACCATCATGACAATTTCGCAGCCGTACGGTAACCACAACGGCGGCGACCTGGAGGTGCTCTCCGATGGGAGCCTTCTCATCGCAGTGGGCGATGGCGGCTCAGGTGGCGACCCTGAACGCCATGCTCACAATCTCAATGACCCATTAGGCAAACTGCTTCGAATCCGCCCTCTCGTAGGCGGTGGGTACACCATCCCCCGCGATAATCCATATGTCGAGACTGCACTCGGTGAGGTGTGGTCAAGTGGTCTGCGGAACCCTTGGCGAATCGACGTTGACCCCATCAACGCCGACCTCTGGATTGCAGATGTTGGCCAAAGCGAGCTTGAGGAAATCAATCGGGTCGAAGCGCTTGGCAACCTCATTGGTGGAAAAGGTATCGACTTCGGGTGGAGCTCATCTGAGGGATTTTCCCCGTTCAACAGTGATGTTTCGCCCGACCCACGGTCGACTGAAATCGATCCGGCCTTTGCTTACCCGCATGACAATGGTGCATGCTCAATCACCGGCGGCGTTGTCTATCGAGGAGATCTCATCGATGATCTTTGGGGCTGGTATGTATACGCCGATTACTGCACCGGTGTCATCAGCGGGTTCAACTACCTCACCAGCACCAACATCAAACTTGCTGATGTCGAATCTCCAACCGCAATAGAGCGAGATCACTTGGGCGAAATTGTGATTGCAACCGCCGGCGGTGACGTCGTTACCGTCGAACGCCCATGAACATGCCCTTCAGGGCGTCATAGTGCTCGATCACGTGACCAGCTCCGAGCACGACAGCCTCTAGCGGCACATTCGACATTCGAACAGGGACTTCTGTCTCGCGTTCAATACGGGCTGCGAGTCCTCGAAGCAAACCTCCACCACCAACGAGGTACATACCTCGAACGAGAAAATCCTGCGATAGCTCGGGAGGAGCCTTGGCTAGGCAGCGAACCACAGAGGCAACGATTGATGAGACTGGGTCCTCGATCGCGTCACGAATTTCTTCAGGAGTCAGCACCACCGTCTTCGGCAAACCCGACATCAGGTCACGCCCCCGAACCTCAGCGGTCGCTTCGTCAACAGTTTCGGCTGCTGAGCCAATGGCGATTTTGATTTCTTCGGCTGTACGTTCGCCGATCGCAATTCCGTGTTCGCGCCTGATGTGATTCTGAATTGCAGCATCGATATCAAAGGACCCAACACGAACAGCTTCGAGTGCAACGATCCCACCGAGAGAAATCACTGCTGTTTCGCTCGTGCCTCCACCAATGTCGATCACCATGTTTCCAACGGGTTCATCGATTGGAAGGTCGGCGCCAATCGCTGCCGCCATCGGCTGCTCAATCAGGTTTGCATCTGCTGCACCTGCTCGACGGGCCGCATCTGTCACCGCTCGACGTTCAACCTCGGTAATCGCTGAGGGAACACAAATTACGACCTTCGGTCTCGTGAACCGACTTACCCCGACTCGCTGCAACAACAAACGAATCATTCGCTCAGTGATTTCGAAGTCAGTGATCGCACCTCCGCGGAGCGGCCGGACGGCCACGATGTAGCCAGGTGTTCTTCCAATCATCTGCCAGGCTTCACGACCTGTTGCAAGAACCTCACCGGTTTGGCGGTTGAGGGCAATGACCGAAGGCTCATTGAGAACGATCCCTTTGCCCTTCATGTACACAAGGGTGTTAGCGGTTCCAAGGTCGATCGCAAGGTCACGGGCCATTGGGTTCACCTTGCTCATCAGCGGGTACTTCGTCAGAAATTTGGCGAACCCGATCCGTTACGTTCTTTCGCGCATCTGAAGACAATGCGTTGATCTGCCGCCTGAAGTCGGACACTGCATCATCGCTTCGTTTTGTTCTTCGAATGATGAGCAATATTGCAAGAGCAATGATTGCTACCACAATGATCAGCAACGGCATCTCAGTTCGACTCCGATGCAACGTTGCGCGGATCTTCAATGAGAGATGCCCCGGTTCCCCAGTCTGCACCTTCAGACCATTCTTCATGCTTCCAAATTGGAGCGGACACCTTCAGCGCATCGATCGCAAATCGCGCGGCCTCAAACGCGACGGGTCGATGTGGAGACGACACCGCAACGATCACCGATACTTCAGTCAACTCGAGACGTCCAATGCGATGCCAAATCGCGACCCGGCCGACATCGGTCCAACGGATTCGCAGTTCTGCTGCAATTGCGGCAAATGCATCAATGGTCTTTTCCTCGTACGCCTCGTAGGTCAGGGCGACAACATCATCTCGACCTTCTGCATGATCGCGAACAGTCCCTGAAAATAACGTCACCGCTCCACAGTCGGGTTGAATCGCCCAGTCATGCGCTACCCCGGCATTCAATACGTCAGACGTGACTTCAAACCAATTGTCATCACGTTTTGAATGAGGCACAAGAAGAATCGTAGCCCTCGAAGAGAGCGCGACCGCAGATTGGTCTCAACAGTTACTACAGTCGGATGTTCGTGGACCTCATTCCTCCTCCCCATGAGCGCGAATGGCGTCATCCCGCTGAGATTTCAGCAGAGCATCGCATCCTCTTTGCAGCTGAGCCACCGAGTCGGCGTCTCAAAGTTGCCGCACTTGTTGTCGGGGCGTGTTCATTGATCGCTGCAATCGCGACAGCGCTCTTCATCACTGCATTGGGCTAACGATGGGTTGCGTTGCGAAATGATCGGAATGCGAATACCACACCTCCTCCAACTGCAAGCGCGATAGCTGCCGCAACTCCAACCAGAGCAAGTTCTTGCCGTCGTTTTGGTGTAGTCGAGGCCCACCATGGGTCTTCGGTTCCTTCGACAAAGGTTTGTTCATTCGTGACCGTCGGACTCCAGCCCAGTCCTTTTAAACGATCATTCGCAACAACCCAGCTCGCACTCGTGTACGGACCAAGGCCCGGCGGAATCGGACCTCGCTGAAACCGCCACTGCAGCGCCCAAAGTTGCTCACGTACCCATTGCGGAACCGGAATACTCCACCGCCGGCCAAGAAGTGCACGAACTCGATCGCCTGGAATCCATCCGTCTGGTGCCACGTTGACCACGCCATCAAACTCGGAAACCACGACAGCCTCGACAGCGGACGCGAGGTCATCGATGTGAAGGAACTGCGCCGAGGGCTCCTCGTCACCTAGTCGACGACCCGAGCCCGCCGCAAGCGCCCTGGCTAACGACGAGGATGCTCCGAGACCCATCGTCACCGTCGGTCGAAGTACCGCAACCGACCGTTCAGGAGAACCACGCCGCCACCGATCAAGCACGTGCTCAACCGCAGCAAGTTGACGAGCAAAGACAAATGATGCCTCAGGCCGAACGACCTCATCTTCCGTGAGAGGAATCCGGCTATTCGGATGTGGACCATAGACAAGCGACGACGACAGCATCACTACCCGTTGCGCGCCAACCCTACGAACTTCGTCCATGAGCGCTTCGCCTTCAACAGTTGCGCTCGAACGGCGGCGGGCAAGACCATCATGATCGCCGACACGTAGATCAACAATGACATCAGCAGAACCGGTATCGAACTCAACGACTTCAAGGCCCTCGCAGGCATGTAGCCGATCGACGACGCGGCGAGAGAGAACTGTTGCTCCTTCACGAATGAGCACCTTCTTCTCCACCTCGGCGACGTTACCCGCCTCAGATGTGCCTAGCATCAGAGATATGGCCGACAACCCTGAGCCGCAGCCCGAAGACCCGTTCCGCGGTATTCCATTTCTGGGAGACATCGCGAAAGCGATGTCGGGCCAAGGCCCTATCAATTGGGACGCTGCGAGACAATTTGCACAACTTGGTGCCACGGGAGGCGAACAGGAACCAAATGTGGATCCCGCTTCACGAATGGCGCTCGAGGCGCTAGTGCCGATCGCACAGATGCATGTCGGTGACCTCACTAGTTCCGACCTCACCGGTGTCGACATAGTGACGCTCAGCCGCTCTCAATGGGCGGCTGACACACTCGATTCATATCGCCCATTGTTCACTGATCTCGCAACCGCCCTGAGTGGGGGTGACACCACCGAAGACGATGCCACCGACCCAATGGCGCAAATGATGGCAGGGCTGTCAAAGATGATGGCCCCTGCGATGCTCGGGATGGCGGTCGGTTCGATGGTGGGCGACCTTTCGCAACGCAGTTTTGGTATCCACGATCTACCAATTCCTCGTAACGATTCTCGCCTGAAGTTGGTTGGTTCGAATATCGATGCCTTCGCTCGGCAATGGGAAATTCCGGCCGATGAGATGCGCCTCTGGGTTCTTGCGCATGAGTTTGCAGGCCACGCTGTTCTTGGGTCTGCGAATTTCTCGTCGCCACTCTCAACAATGGTTCGGCAATATGTTGCTGCATTTCGGCCTGACCCTGAAGCAGTCATGGAGAAACTCGGTGGGCTCGATCCATCTACTGGCGACCCAATGGAAGCAATTCAGCAAACACTCGGCGATCCAACAATCCTCTTGGGGGCAGTGAGTTCTGCCGAGCAGCGTGAAATGGAACCGCGGCTTGACGCAACAGTTGCAGCAGTTGTTGGTTTCACTGACTGGATAGTTGATGCAGTATCGGTCAGAGTTGTTGGTGGCTCGGCGCTTCGAATTGCCGAGGCGGTTCGACGGCAGCGGGTTGAACAGTCTCCCTCAGATGTGTTTGTTCACAGATTGCTTGGCATCCGCCTTGACGACGATCAAGTGCGTCGAGGAAAGCAATTCGTTCAGGGTGTGGTCGATCGGGTCGGAGATGACGTAGCGATCGAAATGCTGCTCACCGGTACAGACCGATGCCCAACGCCAAGCGAGATCGAAGCACCGGGTTTGTGGCTTGCCCGAGTCAGCGAGTCGTAAGCATCTGGCCGGAGTTGAATGGCCGGGCTCCAGCGACATACGAAATTGATGCAGCGAGCAGGACTGCAGCTAGGTAACTGATCCCGACCACTCCCGACATCTCGACAAGGATCGGTACCGCCGCACCTGCAACCCAACCGAATTGAAACCTGGTCTCGAACCATGCAAACGTCGCTGCTCGACTGCGCTCAGAGCCGTCCCGTTGAACGATCGATTCAAAGGCAAGCCGTCCGATGCTGCTCGAAAAATTGACGAGGATGGACAACACCACGCCCATCGCATAACCCCCAATAAATACAGCTCCTCCTGCTGCGACTGCAGGTACAGCAAGTGAGGCAGCAAGCATCTTTTCGACATTGATTCGGCGCCGCAGCCACGGACCAACCGTGTTTCCAACAAACGGGGCAAGCGCGCCGAGGCCCACAGCAGCGGCAAGCCAAAGCTGCGGTGCTGCGGTCGCTCTGAACCACAGCGCAACCTGGAAAAGAGTGAATCCTTGGGCGAAGCGGAGCACCGTCATTGCTATCCACCCAACATGAACATCAGTACTCTTTTCACCACTGTCCGATAGCGACTCACTCACTGATTGACTCGATTGCGATCGGGGCAAGCGGGTTGCGAGAAATGCTGCTGCAACGAAAAACACTGCACCATAAAACAAGGTGGCTCCAGTACCAAGTATCTGCTGGATCACTGCAGCAGGAATCACTGCTGCAGCCCCTGTCAGAGTCGCGATGCGGCCTAGTTTCGAATTTGCCTCAACGAGATCGCTTGCGTCTCGCACAACCGACGGAACAATCGCTTGTTTTGTCACCGCATAGGTTTTCTGAAGCACCAGCGCCGCAAATACAAAAGGGAAGAGTGCAAGTCCGTTAGCGGTGAAGATCATCCCCACCTGCACTGCTACTCGAGCAAGACTAAGTCCGATAACCATCGCCCGGCGTCCGCCTCGTAGCCGGTCGATTATCGGTCCCAATTTCGCGTTGACCATCAGAAATGGTGCGAATCCAACAAGTAAAAACGCAAGAAGTCGCGATCGTGCTGCATCGAGATCGACATCGAAAAAGAACGAATCAGCAAGAGCAACCACCATCGAGGCTTCCCCCGCAGTCATGACTGCGTGCGTGATTGCTAACGAATGAAATCGGCCTTGCCGCCGTTGCTCGGGCACAGCGAACATCGTAGACAGCGTCTGCTGGTTAGCCGGTCTGACGTTCGAATTTGTAGCCGACTCCTCGAACAGTCACGATCCGGCTGGGGAGCGTTGGGTCAGGCTCAATTTTTGCTCGAATTCGTTTGACGTGGACATCAAGGGTTTTTGTGTCGCCGAAATAATCCGAACCCCACACTCGATCAATGAGGAGTTCGCGGGTCATCACGCGACCAACATTGGTCATTAACAGACGCAAGGCCGGTTCAAGGTGAACTTCAGGTGAACAGACCCTTGCTGAATGCGATGATGTCTTCAGCGAGGACGCTGGCGATCAGATGCCCACTGATACAAATCATATTGGGCATCGCCCGCCCCCCCGGCGCGTTGCCAGGTTCCATCAGACTCTTGCTTCCAGTGCATGATCTCGTCTGAAAGGTCAAACGCAATCACCTGGTCAAGCCACTCTCGATGCTTTGGATGCTGAATCGGAACCAAGACTTCAACTCGGCGCTCAAGGTTGCGCGGCATGAGATCGGCTGAGCCGATGAGATAAAGCGGGCCCCCATCGTCGCCACCATGTTCAAATCGGTAAATCCGGCTGTGCTCTAGGTAGCGGCCGAGAATACTTCGAGCCTTGATGTTCTCACTCAGCCCTGCTAACCCCGGCCGAATACACGAGATCCCTCTTACGATGAGGTCAATCTTCACCCCAGCCTGACCGGCCCGATACAGCGCATCAATCATCACCGGGTCAGCAAGAGAATTGCATTTCAAGGTGATTGCGCCTTCGGCGCCACACTCAATTTCACGTTCAATCAGGTCAATGAGTTGTGGACGCAAACCTTCCGGAGCCACCAGCAACGTTGTGTAGTCGTTATTCCGGCTGAACCCAGTGAGATGGTTGAATAACTGAACGACGTCATCACCAATCGCATCATCACTCGTGATGTAACCAATATCTTCATACACGCGAGCAGTGTTCGAGTTGTAGTTGCCAGTACCGATATGGCAGTACCGACGCAGCCGTTCGCCATCGTCTCGAACAACAAGTACAACCTTTGAATGTGTCTTTAAGCCGACCATTCCATAGGCAACATGAACACCGGCTCGCTCGAGGCGCCTCGCCCACACCACGTTGTTTTCTTCATCGAAGCGAGCCTTAATTTCAATGAGAACGGCAACCTGCACGCCGCGTTCTGCCGCTCGAATCAGGCTCCTCAAAATCGGGCTGTCACCACCGGCACGGTACAACGTCATCTTGATCGTCTGCACCGAAGGGTCATCCGCCGCTTGGGCGATGAACGCCTCCACACTGCTCGCAAAACTCTCGTAGGGATGGTGCAGCAGTAAGGCGCGATCATCGACGACATCGAACAACGATCGTTCAGCCTCCTCGGCAGCATTGATTCGTCCAGCCGTCACAGGGACCCAAGGGCGGAACTTTAGATCTGGCCGGTCGAGATCGGTAAGTTGACTGAGGCAGGTCAAATCGAGAAACGTCGCATGGGTTGTCACATTTCGTGGATCAATCTCAAGCTCGCGAACGAGTAGCCGAAGGATTTCCTCGCTGACCGAACGGTGAACCTCGAGGCGCACCGGACGATTAAATCGACGACGACGCAGTTCAACCTCGACCGCTTGAAGAAGATCGTCTGCTTCGTCCTCTTCGAGTGCAAGATCGGCTTTCCGGGTGACTCGAAACGTCGCCCAATCTTCCACCACCATTCCAAGGAACAGACGGTGAAGGTGTGCTGCAATAAGTTCCTCTGAAGTGATGAACCGGCCGTCACCAATCGCAATCAAACGAGGGAACACATTCGGAATCTTTAACCGCACAAAACGTCGCTCACCTGTTGCAGGGTCAGCCACCGTTGCAGCAACTGACAGGGCGAGATTCGAAATGTATGGGAATGGATGACCAGGGTCAACGACGAGCGGTGTAAGCACCGGGTGCACCCGAGATTCGTAAAACTCTGTCATCCGATCGCGGGTCGGCTGGTCAAGTTCTTTCCACTGAAGAATCGAAATGCCGTTTGCAGTCAACTCAGGAAGTAGAACCTCTCGAACAAGCGTCTCTTGGGTGTGAACGAATGCTGAAACACGTTCGCCAATGGCCTCAACCTGTTGCACGGCAGTGCGACCATCTGGGGTGGTCTCATCAACACCGGCAGCAATCTGGTCACGAAGTGCAGCGACGCGAACCTGAAAAAATTCGTCAAGATTTGCCGAGGCGATCGCGGCGAAGCGCACTCGTTCAAGAAGCGGAACTGCCTGGTCTAACGCGAGATCCATCACCCGCTCGTTGAAGTCGAGCCAGCTCAACTCGCGGTTGAGAAAACGGCTCTCCTCCATGATGTTCAGCTTTCGTACTCGTCCTCAGGGTGTCCGAGGTCCCACTCGAGTGAGATGAGTTCACGCTCAGCATCACGATTGATGCGCTCGCGATTACGTCGGAACTGAGGATCGTTTTCAGTGAGTAACACGAGTCGGGCTAACGCACGAGCCCGAAAGTAGTCAAGCAACTTCGAGTCACCCCAATCGGCGTACACCTCCCAATGAGGTGCAACAGGGCCTTGGTACACAATTCGAGCGTGGGCCTTTGGCGCAAGATCTTCTACGAGGTCACTCATCTGTTGGATCATATCTGTGTTGCACCAAAGTTCTGCCGTGGAAGATGAGTGAGGTGGCGGGAACCCATGGGCACTGCGGGACGTCTAACGAGATAACTCTCTCAGATCGTGATGCCACCACCGACAATCTCGACATCGATGTCACAAAAACGTAAGAAAAAGGTAGGAAAACAATAGATACCCACGAAACACTGGACTTAATATTACGAAAGTGTTACTATCTGGAAATGTTCACCATCACATCTCATAAGGAGGATCGATGAAGAACACCCCCACAGACATACATGGTCGCATCACTATTCATGACCCCGAATCGGTCACGGCATGGATGTCAGACGGCAAATGTCGCATCCATCCGCCTGCTGTCTTCTTCCCCAGCGATGGGGCAGGTGTTGAGCGTGCCCAAGCGATCTGCAATCGGTGCCCAGTCGCTGAGCGCTGCCTGGACTACGCCCTTGAATTCCGAATCGAACACGGTGTGTGGGGGGGCGCAAGTGAGCGCGAGCGACGCAGAATCCTGCGCCGCAGAAAACTAGATATCGCAGTAGCGGAAACCTAAAGCAACAGACCGAATAACGGCTATTTAGAGGACTCGTCCTCTGACTCAGCCTCTTTATTCGCCTCAGCAAAACCCTTCTTCAGTTCATGCTGTGCTCGACCGAGATTTCGCGCCATCTTAGGAAGTTGTGAGCCACCAAAAATGAGCAACACAACCAAGAGAACGATGAACCATTCAGCACCACTAGGCATGGGAATATCCTACCGCTCTGCGTTCGTCGATTAAATCAGGCGCCGACAATGCCACGAGCAGCTTGGGCTCTCTGGCGGCGAATACGCCGCCGTTCACGTTCAGATAGCCCGCCCCAAATACCGAATTTCTCGCCGTTCCTAAGGGCAAATTCAAGACAATCTTCGCGTACTACACATCCCCGGCATACCTCTTTCGCCTCACGGGTTGATGCACCTCGTTCAGGGAAAAAGAGATCAGGGTCGACACCAAGGCAATTGGCATCATCTTGCCAATCCTCAGTTGGTCCGATCTGATCGTACATGCGCGCTCCGTCCTACTTACTTGGGTGAAATCCCCGCGCGAAACGGTCACCCAACCCGCTACACGCTTGAAATTACATTGTTGTTATTCTCTCACAGCACGCTATCGGAACGCAAGTGGCTAATCCTCAGTGGAGAATCTATTGAAAATAGGGACTTAACCAGCGCGGCGGCGGGTCACGCGCTCACGACGCTCAATAAAATCTTCAAGGACGTAGCCGCCCAACTCATCATTCGTTGTATGAAACGCGCGCCCACCATTCATCTTGGTCAATTGGCTAATAAACCGGTCAAGCGATGCGGTGGCATCTAGCACAAAAGTATTGATACGAATTCCGTCCCGAGTGCACCGAAGTACCTCTTTTAAAGTGACTTCAAGCGTCTCTGGTGCCGGCGGATAATCAAAAAAGACGTCACCACGAGAGGTGATGTGAGCCGTCGGTTCTCCATCGGTCACCATGATGATCTGCTTCGTCCCGTGCTCTCTAGCAAGCATCTTGCGAGCCAATGTGAATCCGTGGTGCATATTTGTCCCGTAGACGTAATCCCACGACACCTCGGGAAGTTGAGCTGCGGTGATCTCACGTGCCGTTTCGGAGAACCCCACCAACCCAATGAAGTCGTGCGGAAAGCGTGAAGTGATGAGCGAGTGAAGTGCCAACGCCATCTTCTTTGCCGGCAGGAAGTTACCCCGCATCGGCATCGACATCGAGAGGTCTACCATCAACACCGTTGCAGCTCTCGTGAGATGTTCGGTCCGCTCTACCTCAAAATCATCAGGCGATAAGCGAACCGGCGTGCCACTCCCCTGCCGCGCAATCGCATTCCTGATTGTCTGGTGGAGATCCAGTCGGAACGGATCGCCAAATTCGTACGGTTTGGTGTCATACGCCGACTCATGTCCTTGTCCAATCGCCGACATCTGATGTTGACCGCTGCGATCCTGACGAAGGCTCGAGAACAGGTCGCGAAGTGCATTTGAACCAAGGGTCTTTAACCCTCGAGGAGTGAGTTCGAGACGACCTTCAACACGGTCGACAAGCCCAGCCTCGATGAGCTCGTTGGTCAGCCTCGATAATTGCTCGAGAGCAGACGCTGCATCATCGCCAAGAGTTTCGCGAATTTTGTCCGGATCTATTTCGGCAAGGTCTGCAGGTGAAGTCGCGGCGTCAAGCATTCCCTCGAGTTCATCAAGTCGACCCATTTCTGCCATTGCATCAAGGGCTTGCGACATTGACATCGGGTTGTCGCCTGTCATCTCATACGACGACTCCGCGTTGAACGAACCAAATTGAGCTTGAAGCGATGAGGACAGTTGCTCCATTTGCCACTGCAAATCCATGTCATCCATGAACTGTTGTGAGAGCCTCGCAAGCTGTTCGCGCTGCTCTGGGCTCATTGAGTTCATCATCGCTTGCATCGCCGCCATTCGGCGAGCAATTGACTCAAGGAGCTCATCAAGCGTTTCAGGATTGTCGGGAAACATGTCGCCGTACTCGTCCATGAACTCGACGAATCCAGGATCTTCGCCTCGGTCACGCTTCGCAATCATTTCATTGAGCGCGGACAGCATTTCTTTGGCTCGTTGAACGTCATCTGGGGTGACAGATTCCATGCCCTCTGAGACCTGATCGACAATCTGTTGCATCATCTCCGATCTCAGTCGGTCCGAAAGTTCCTCGAAGCGACGTGAGGCCTCAGAGGACTCAAAGTTGTAGCTCTGCAGGCTCTGCATACGACCTGCGAGATCATCAGGTAGAAGATCCAACCGCATCTGACGCTCATCAGCCGCTGCATTGGCGTTATCGGCCCTACGCTCATCGCCACTACGAACAGCGTTATCTCGGGCCTGCTCAATGGCATGCCGCTCCTCGTCGAGAATGTCAGCCAACTCGCGCGCTGCCTCTGCGAGCGACCCATCCAGCTCTCCGGATTCGCTGATTTCTTCGCGTCGATCCCGAATACGATCTCGCAACTCACCGAGACCTGGCATCTGACGGCCATCAGGGGTTCGTAGCCCCCGCTCCATAATCCGCCGAAGGGCCGCTTCTACGTCGCCATGGTGAATGACCTCATCGGTGATCTGCTCCATGAGCACGTCGGCGTCAACATCAAACCCGCGCTGGGAACCGTCCCACCGCGAATAGACAAACCTCCGCGCCATGCCTGCACCGTAGTTCGATTATCCGAACTACATCCGATCGTGTCGACATCGATTTAGGGCAATAGTCTCATTAGCAATGCGCGTCCCACGAACCTTCGTCTTCCTAGATCTCTCAGGATTTACGAATTACACGGCCGCGTACGGTGACGACGCCGCAGGAAAGATCCTCGGCACATTCCGAACGGTTGTTCGCGAGGTTGCGTCCGAACGAGGTGTTCGTATCGCTAAGTGGCTCGGTGATGGCTGCATGGTGGTTGCGGTCGACCAAGTCGGCGCAATTGAGTTCGTGATGGAAATTGAACGCCGGGCGACGAGAGTCTGCTCGCCGCTCACGCTTCGTGCCGGCATCGCTACCGGGCACGCATTGCTCTTTGAAGGCGACGATTACATCGGATCGGCAGTCAACATGGCCTCGCGCCTCTGTGACCACGCAACTGGCTACGACGTACTCATGCCTGCGTCAAATGCTGAAGGACTTCCCGAAGGCATCAGCGCAGAGCCCTATGGCAACGTCGAACTTCCTGGATTCCCAGGCGCCATCGAAGTTGTTCGACTTTCCGGAACCCCGGTTCGTGGCGACCGCAACGACACCGGCGAACTCTGGACTCGCACCCCGTTCGTCTAGCGGAAAACCCTGCGCTCGCACTCAGACAAGGCGTGTGCGAAACAGAACTAACGGCTGCGATAGGTCGCTGATGAGCCTGAGGCATCCTTATTGAGACGACGCGTCAGGTGCAACCCTTCAAGTACGAACTCAACTGCGGCGGCCGTCGCAGCTGGCGACGGATCTTCTCCGGCAAAACGAGCGACAGCGGGACCAAGTGCAGGTACCTCGTTGACTAGTTGGGCAAGTTCTTCACTCGTTCGATCTTCTCCGGTATGCGCAACAACGCCCTCTTCAAAGGCCTCCACAATTGCCGTCGTCAGAGTTCCATCATGGCGATTGACAAACACCTGATGAACGGCTCCTTTGATGAGATTGTCAAAGATCTGACCTTCTCGACCGTCATCCATCGACTCAATCTCGATTTTTCCGATCGACGACGCCGCAAGTGCATCAAGATCATCGACCCGTGCAACCACAGGATTCTCTCCAGCGCGCAAACCCCGTCTCAGCGCATTTGCTGCCAACGACTCGTAGTTGGACACACTCAAACGAACACTCACGCCACTGCGCTGATTCACATGACTACTCGCACGAGCAAGGTGGCTGAACTCTGCAACAACAAGGCCAAGATATTCAGGAACCTCAACCATTACTCCGCCGACCGAGGTGGTGCTTGCCTCTTGCTGCATGATCGAATACTCGAGCCCAACCTCCAGTGGATAGTGGGTCCGAATTTGACTTCCAAAGCGGTCCTTCAACGGCGTAATGATTCGCCCGCGATTCGTGTAGTCATCAGGGTTCGCCGATGCCACCAGCATGATGTCAAGAGGTAGGCGAACTCGATGGCCACGAATCTGGATATCGCGCTCTTCAAGCACGTTCAATAATCCGACTTGAATGCGCTCCGAAAGATCTGGTAGCTCGTTCATTGCAAAAATTCCGCGGTTCGTTCGAGGAACCATCCCATAATGCAGGGTTAGCTCGTCGGAAAGATACCGGCCTTCTGCAACCTTGATCGGGTCAACCTCGCCAATCAGATCAGCAATTGACGTATCGGGAGTTGCGAGCTTCTCGCCGTATCGATCACTGCGATGAACCCAACCAATCGGCATCTCATCACCGAGTTCTGCTGCAAGATCCCGCGCATGCCGCGACACCGGAGCGTATGGATCATCGTTAATTTCTGAACCTGCAACAATTGGCATCCACTCATCGAGCAGTCCAACCAACGAGCGAATCATTCTCGTTTTCGCCTGCCCGCGTTCACCCAAGAAAATGACGTCGTGACCAGCAAGCAGAGCGTTCTCCAACTGCGGCATCACCGTGTCTTCATAGCCAAGCACACCTTCGAACAGCGGTCTTCCGGCGGCGATACTGGCGACCGCGTTTTCGCGTACCTCTTCCTTCACTGGACGAGATACCCATCCCGAGGCCCGAAGCTCTCCGAGCGTTAATGGAAGATCGGAAGGAACATTCATTGGATGCACGTCAGAACCCATGAGGCGAACCTAGTTCGAAGCGCAACCTCAAGCCTGATCCAGCGGCTGGCCAAACTTCGCAAAATGAAGTAGGTACGATCTGAAGGTGTCATCTTGGCTACTCGATGGGGTTTGGAACGCCGCTGAAGTTCGCGACGAACACCGATCTCGGGCAATCGGACCCAACCTGGATCACACCGAATGGCGGGAAATTCGCGTGCCAGGCCATTGGGCTGACATCGAACCACCCCTTACAACAAATGGCCCACTCACCTACCGCACCACCGTCAACGCCGACCCCACTCCAGACGGTCAACGTCGTTGGCTTAAATTTGACGGTATCTCGTATCAAGCGGACGTATGGCTTGACGGCGCGTACCTCGGCGACACCGAGGGTTACTTTGCGCCACATGTCTTTGACGTCACCGACCTGTGGCGACTGTCAGACACCCATGTCGTCGCTGTCGAAGTGCATTGCCCCCCGACGGAGCCGGGACCACGCCGAGCAATAACAGGAGTGTTACAAGATCCCTCTGGGCCGAGCACTCCCAACCCAGGAGGTATCTGGCGAAGTGTTCACCTCGTCGACACCGGGCCCATACGAATCGATGCCATGCGCGTTCTCTGTCAAGATGCGACGACCGAACGCGCACATCTCAGAATGCACGCTCGGCTCGATAGCAATCGCAGTTGCGCAGCCGATGTCCAGACCACCGTCGACGGTCGAGTGGTTGCAGAAAACCGAATCACCATCGCTGCAGGCCACAACGACGTTGCATGGCGTATTGACATTCCAGCACCTGAACTCTGGTGGCCGCGCGACCTCGGTGACCAGAACCTTGTCGATATTGAAGTTGTCGTTTCGGTAGATGACACAGTGAGCGACACTGCTCATCGCCGCACGGGACTACGAGAGGTGGCGTGGGACGATTGGACCTGCTCGATCAACGGTGAACGGATCTTTCTCAAAGGCGCCAATTTGATGCCCATTGACGTGCTCTTGGGGCGCGCTGACGACGAGTACACCCGTCGATTAATGAACGATGCGGTTGAACTAGGACTCGACATGCTGCGCGTCCACGGCCACATCGCATCTACAGCGGTGTACGAATCAGCCGATGAGCTCGGCCTCCTCCTCATGCAGGACTTCCCGCTCCAAGGTGTGCAACGCCGACAGGTTCGCCAGGCGGCACTCAACCAAGCGAGCCAGATGGTTGACCTTCTCGGTCATCATCCCAGTGTTATTTCGTGGTGGGCGCACGACGAGCCATTCGCAAAACCCGCCGATGGCTCCGTTGACCAAGTGCAGACCCTGGGCCTTGCTGGTCGCGCCCGCGAACTCGCAACGAGGGTTCAAAGAGCCGTACGCGACCAGGCGCCAACATGGAATCGATCGGTGCTCGACCCAATCATCAAACGCGCGATTGAGGACGCCGATCCAACACGACGCTGCGTTGCCCACTCAGGAGTGCTTCCGCACCTGCCACTTCTCAACGGCACCGATGCTCATCTCTACATCGGCTGGACGGACGGACCGATCTCATTGCTACCTCGCGAATCAGCAAGGTTTCCAAACCTTTTTCGCTTCGTCTCTGAGTTTGGTGCTCCTGCCGTTTCACGGTCTCCGGCTGTGAACGAATCGCTTACGGCCGGACGGTGGCCCGATGCAGATTGGAATACGTTCGCTGAGCGCACAGGAACGGAACGATGGCAGTACGAACAATCAACGCATCCCCACTTATTCCTTGATGCTGACGCATGGGTTGAGCAAACCGAACAGCACCAAAGCGATGTCATCTCGGCTTGGATCTCACACTTGCGGCGCATCGCCTACACGCCGACAGGCGGATTCTGTGTTCGAGCGCTGAATGACCACACTGCCGACAGTGGTTGGGGTGTGATCGATATCAATGGAAACCGGCGGCCAGCCTTTGCAGCGCTTCGTTCTGCCTGTCAGCCTGTTGTCATCACCATTGATGCGCTACCAGCAACCACGACAGCCAGTGGTCAAGTCTCGGTTGCAGTTCATGTTGCGAGCGACCTCCGCCATGACATCGAAGGCGCCGCTGTCGACGTGGATATCACAGGCTCTCAGTTGATCCAGAATCAACGTTTCGTCGGCACGATTGAAGCAGATGCAAGTTCGTATATCGGAACCATCACCACCATCGCTCCCGCGGATGGCAACATCGAAATCACCGCAACGTTGATCACCGACTACGGAACGTCAACGGCGAAGACCACCTCGGTGGTTATCTAAACCCTTCGAACAGCAACAAGTCGCAGGGCAACGTCTCTACGCCCGCGAAAGTTGCTTGCGGTTCTGAGTCTTTGCTTTCCGGTAATCGGAGTTCATGAGCGCGATCACGTCAATTGAAATTTCTTTCGGGCACGCAGCTTCACATTCGCCGTGGTTAGTGCATGAACCAAAGTAAGAATCCATCGTCTCCACCATGTTTTCCGCTCGGCTGAAGCGCTCAGCCTGCCCCTGCGGTAACAGGTTGAGGTGAGTGATCTTCGCAGCGGTGAAGAGGTTTGCGGCACCATTTGGGCAGGCCGCAACGCAAGCTCCGCAACCAATGCATTGGGCTGCGTCCATTGCGGCATCCGAGACCGGCTTTGGCACGGGAATGAGGTTTGCATCAGGTGCACCACCGGTTGCAGCCGTGATGTAACCGCCAGCCTCGACGATGCGATCGAATGCCGAACGATCGACCATGAGGTCTCGGATGATCGGAAATGCGCTGGCACGCCACGGCTCGATCACAATGGTGTCGCCCGATGAGAACTTACGCATGTGCAACTGGCAGGTAGCGGTGCCACGTTCTGGTCCGTGTGCTTGACCGTTGATCATCAATGAGCAAGTTCCACAAATACCTTCACGGCAGTCGTGGTCAAACACGATCGCTTCCTTGCCATCTTCGATAAGACGCTCATTCAAGATGTCGATCATTTCAAGGAATGAAGCCTCATCAGTGATCTCATCAATCATGTGGGTCTCAAACGCGCCATTTGTCGTTGGCCCGTCTTGACGCCATACCTTCAGGGTCAGATTCTTGAGAATATTTGTCACTTGTAGCTCCGTGTCTGTAAGTGGACTTCCTCGTAAGCAAGGTCTTCAACGTGGCGGTTCGGCGCCATTGGGTCACCGGTGTTTTCCCATGCGGCGACGTGAGCAAAGTTGTCGTCATCTCGGAGGGCCTCGCCGTCTTCGGTCTGGTACTCCGACCTGAAGTGGCCACCGCATGATTCCTTGCGATCAAGGGCATCACGACACATCAACATGCCAAGTTCGAAGAAATCTTCGACTCGACCAGCCTTCTCGAGGGTTTGGTTGAGGCCATCAGTGCCACCGGTGACACGAAGGTCTTTCTTGAACTCTTCGTAGAGGGCTGGGATTTCACCGAGGGCCTTCTCGAGCCCGGCCTCGGTTCGTTCCATGCCGCAGTAATCCCAGATGATCTTGCCGAGTTCGCGGTGGAACCAATCCGGTGACCTCGTGCCACCGATCGATGCGAACCGGTCGTAACGCTCACGAGCCTCGCTTTCGACCTTTGAGAACTCTGGATGAGTTGTGTCAGGAACCGACTTGTTGAGCCACTGAGAGAGGTAGTTCGAGATCGTGTAAGGAAGCACGAAGTAGCCATCGGAGAGGCCTTGCATCAATGCAGAGGCACCGAGACGGTTCGCTCCGTGGTCAGAGAAGTTGGCTTCGCCGGCCGCGTACAAACCTGGAATTGTGGTCATGAGTTCGTAGTCGACCCATAGACCGCCCATCGTGTAGTGCGACGCTGGGTAGATGCGCATCGGAACGTCATACGGATTTTCTCCGGTGATGCGCTCGTACATGTCGAACAAGTTGCCGTAACGCTCCGCGACGGTTTCCTTGCCAAGGCGCCCGATGGCTTCGCTGAAATCGAGATACACCCCGTTCTGCTTCGGTCCGACGCCCTGACCCGCATCGACAGCACGCTTTGCTGCTCGAGATGAAATGTCACGAGGAGCAAGGTTGCCGAAGCTCGGATAGAGCCGCTCGAGGTAATAGTCACGCTCATCTTCAGGAATGAGGTGGGGCTCACGATTGTCACCAGCAACCTTTGGCACCCATACGCGTCCATCGTTACGAAGCGACTCTGACATCAAGGTCAGCTTCGACTGGAAATCATCGCTCTGCGGGATGCAAGTCGGGTGAATCTGGGTGTAACACGGGTTTGCAAAGAATGCTCCACGCTTGTGCGCTCTCCAGGCTGCAGTGACGTTGCACGCCATTGCGTTCGTCGACAGGAAGAACGCGTTTCCGTATCCACCAGTTGCGAGCACGACCGCGTGTGCCGAATGCGATGACACCTCGCCAGTCATGAGGTCTCGAACGACAATTCCTGCTGCGCGACCTTCAATCACCACCACATCCACGAGCTCGCTGCGGTTGAACAAACGAACACCGCCTTGACCAACCTGGCGAGCCAGCTGCTGGTATGCCCCGAGCAGCAGCTGCTGGCCCGTTTGACCGCGGGCGTAGAACGTCCTGCTCACTTGGGCTCCACCGAATGAACGGTTGTCGAGCATTCCGCCATACTCACGGGCGAATGGCACACCTTGAGCAACCATCTGGTCGATGATGTTCACCGATACTTCTGCGAGACGATGAACGTTCGCTTCACGTGAACGGAAGTCGCCACCCTTAATCGTGTCGTAGAACAAACGATGGACCGAGTCGCCGTCGCCGCGGTAGTTCTTGGCTGCGTTGATGCCGCCCTGAGCCGCAATCGAGTGGGCTCGACGAGGAGAATCATGAAACGTGAAGGCGTCAACTTGATAACCAAGCTCTGCAAGAGTCGCTGCCGCAGAAGCACCCGCTAGGCCTGTTCCGACGACGATGACCTTAAATTTGCGCTTATTCGCAGGGTTCACCAACTTTTCGTTGGCTTTAAAGTTTTCCCATTTATCGGCCATTGGGCCTTCTGGAATTTTTGAATCGAGAATTGAACTCATGTTGGAAGTCTCCTCAACGTGTCCTATGAAAGCGGCTGGAAGTTGATGACTCCGGCAAGAGTCATAATCGGGAATGACACATTTCCGACGACCACTGCGGCCGCAATTCCGGTTGCAATCGCTCTACGCCAGCGGTTGAACCGAGGGTTATTCCATCCCATTGACTGGAACAGGCTCCAAACGCCATGGAACAAGTGAATTCCTAGTGCAATATTTGCAACGATGTAGAGCGCAGCGACTGGAACTCTCGAAAGGCTCGCATCAAGGTTTCGATAAATCGCTCCGTACTCAAATCCTGGGTTCAACCAACCCCAGGTGAGATCCGCAAGGTGCCAGGCGATGAAGAACAACACAAGAACGCCTGACCAGCGCATCGTGCGACTCGCAAAATTAGCCACCTGATAGTCACGTGCACCTTGATACTTCACCGGTCGCGCCTTGCGATTGAGCATCGTGAGCGACCATGCCGCATGCAAGTGAAGGATGATTGCGCCAATTAGAACCAGGCGTAGGCCCCAGAGGGCATAGCCATGCGGCAAGATTGGGACGAGAAGCTCGCGCAGAAACTCACCATAAACATCGATGTCGTAGGCCTGCTCGCCGTTGTGTTCGATGGCACCGAGGTAGACCTTCAGGTTGCCGACCATGTGCCCGATAATGAAGCCAACGCCGATAATCCCGGTGACCGCCATGACGTACTTCTTGCCAATGGCAGTCGAGTAGAGGTCGAGGAGGAACGGTTTACGAGATGACGATTTCTTCATGGCGGTCCCGGAAACCGGTCCGCGCTGGAGAGTCTGCGACATGGCTCTTACGCTAGTTGCCAAGACGGGTGTTCGGCACAATCGACTGCCGCCCGCTGACCAAGTTTTTTACGAGCCAGAGCTGCTGGATACACCCTTCACGGCATGCGGACCGAACGTCGATTGGCATGAACGACACCAAAAAGCTTGCTCTAGTTCGGTGCCACAGGGACCGTGCACAAGGATGACGTCGCTTGACTTCTCCTGCGAGTACTCCTCGCTCCACCTCACCAGCGCAACCAGTGCCGGCGAGAGTGCCAATCCGGCTTCGGTGAGCCGATACTCATATCGGACTGGTTTGTCCTGGTATTTCACACGTTCAAAAATGCCAAATTTCACCAAACGGCGTAAGCGTTCGGTCAGCACGGGCCGTGCAATTCCTAGATCATCACAGAAGTCGTCGAAGCGCCGAATGCCTCGAAGTCCGGCTCGAACCAGGAGAATGGACCATCTGTCTCCAACAACACGAAGAGTTTCTTCGATTGCCGCTCCCGGTTGCTGATGACGCTCCATTACGTAGCGAAGGTACACCCTCAATCACGACCAAAACTACTGAGTTCGGATTCCGAACTCAGTATTGCTACAGTTAGGGAATGAATCCTGTCACCGTGACCCTCTCGCAAGGGGGCGCTTCCACCCATGATCTCAGCGCTACCGCTGCTGACCTCATGACTGAGGACTACAACTCTCTCCTTGCTGCAGCCTCCGCTACACGAGACGCTGCGTTCGGCTCGCGGATCACATACTCGCCGAAGGTCTTTATTCCCCTCACCATGCTGTGCCGAGATGCATGTGGATATTGCACATTCGCTCAACCGCCAGCACGCCTCGAGCAACCGTTTCTCTCGCCCGAAGATGTCCTCGCCATTGCAAAACAGGGCGCAAAACACGGCTGCCACGAAGCGCTCTTCACACTCGGAGAGGCCCCCGAGGATCGTTACGAAGTGGCTCAACAATGGCTGAGCGATCACGGCTACGACTCAACAATCCACTATCTGCACGACATGGCACAACTTGTCCTCGATGAGACAGGACTTCTCCCCCACGCAAATGCGGGAGCAATTTCGCGAGCCGAACTAGAACTTCTCCGTCGAGTATCACCCAGCCAAGGAATGATGGTTGAAACGTTGCGCAGGGACCTTGCCTGTCATCGAGGCGCACCAGATAAGACGCCTGAACGTCGCCTCGCCACTCTCGAAGCGGCTGGTGAACTCGCTATCCCATTCACCACGGGAATTCTCGTTGGCATAGGTGAAACTCGAGTCGACCGTCTCGCGGCTCTCGAAGCCATTGCCGCATCGCATCAACGCCATGGCCACGTTCAAGAAGTCATTATTCAGAACTTTCTTCCAAAGCCAGGCACTGGGATGCGAAATGAACCGCCATGCCCGACCGACGAGTACCTCTGGACAATCGCTGCAGCACGAGCGCTGCTTCCGGCAGACATACATCTTCAGGCTCCACCAAATCTCTCTGACGACATCGGCCAGCTCATCGACGCAGGAATCGATGATTGGGGTGGTGTCTCGCCGGTCACCGCTGACCATGTGAACCCCGAACGACCATGGCCAGAACTAGATCGCCTGCGGTCGATTACAGAAGAACGCGGCTACGCGCTTGCACCCCGACTCACCGCCCATCCCGAATTCGTGCTCAACCCAACTAAATGGGTCGACAGCGGCTTGAGATTCGCCCTTCTTGACCGCTCAGACGCCGAGGGTCTTGGTCGTGATGATCCAGGTGCAATCTGGCCCGAAAAGACAACTGCCGCCGACGTCGTTCACGATGGAGCCGAAGTTGTTCTCATTGGGCACCGATCCACCGCATGGTACGCAGGGGCAACAAATCCCCCGACCACCCTGATCCCTGGTCGCTCGTCAACCTCGGTACATTCTCCGATTCAACGAGTGCTCGATGCCGTCGCTGCAGGAGAACAACTCACCGAGAACGACATCGTCACATTGTTCTCAGCACGAGGACCAGAAGTCAATGCAATTGCCGAGGTTGCTGATCAACTTCGCCATGAGGCGGTTGGCGACACTGTGACATGGGTACATAACCGAAACATCAACTACACCAACGTCTGCACGTTTAAGTGCCGATTCTGTGGCTTCTCCAAAGGCCCGATGTCACTCAATCTTCGAGGCACTCCTTACCTACTTACTCTCGATGACATTGCAGAGCGCGCCGGCGAAGCTGAAAAGCTCGGCGCTACCGAAGTCACTCTTCAGGGTGGAATTCATCCCGACTTCGATGGCGACTACTACATCGATGTCACCCATGCAGTTCGAAATGCAGCACCATCCATTCATGTGCACGGATTCACAGCACTCGAAATTACTGAAGGTGCCAAACGACTGGGTGAAGACCTTGTCACATATCTCGGCCGTTTAAAAGAAGCCGGCCTCTCATCACTTCCAGGTACAGCTGCAGAAATCCTTGACGACGCCGTTCGAGCCGAACTGTGCCCTGACAAGATCACGACTGCCGAATGGCTCGACTGCCACGCAGCGGCACACGAGGTCGGACTTGGGTCCAACATCACGATGATGTTCGGCTCGATTGAGAACCCTCGGTCGTGGGCAAAACACTTCATCGTGACCCGAGACCTGCAGGCAGTAACTGGAGGATTCACCGAATTTGTTGGATTGCCATTCGTCCACATGGCATCGCCGATCTACCTTCAGCGAAAAGCGCGACGTGGACCGACGTTTAGAGAAACGCTCCTCGTCCACGCAATCGCAAGAATCGTGTACCGAGGTCTTATTGACAACATCCAGTTGTCATGGGTGAAACTGGGCGAACATGCGAGCCGCCAGTTACTGCAAGCTGGCTGTAACGACCTCGGTGGCACGCTGATGGACGAAAACATCTCGAGAGCTGCAGGTGCCGCTCATGGTCAGGGAATGACGGCACATGACTTCTCGCACCTCATCGAACCCCTCGGGCGGCGACTCGCCGAGCGGACCACCTCATATGGTCGGGCCGATCAACCGAGCACCAAAAAAGAAGCATCTGTGTCGTAAGGGCCTAAACCGCCTAACATCTTCTCGTTACATTTTGGTCGTCCGTTAGGAGTCGGCCAGCAAGGCCCTACAGGAGGCACTTTCACCGTGGATATGATCCCCTACCTCGCCGCGGCTTCGGCAATCGCCGCTCTTGCGCTAGCGGCGTTTTTCTATAAAGCCGTTGCGGCAGCATCGCCTGGCGATGACCGCATGGTCTTCTTGATGACCGAAATCCAAAAGGGCGCGCGAGCGTTCCTCTATAAGGAGTACTCCTGGGTTGCAATCTTCGTTGTTGCGCTCGCAGTTGTGCTCGCAATTGTGATTGCCCCGTTGGCAGCAGTGTCCTACGTTCTTGGCGCATTGCTCTCAGCCGGCGCCGGTTACATCGGTATGACCGTTGCAACCATGGCGAACGCTCGAACAGCAGAGGCAGCGAAGTCTGGCGCAGGCAAAGCACTGCCAGTGGCCTTCCGCGGTGGTGCCGTTATGGGCTTTACGGTTGCTGGTCTCGCACTTCTCGGCCTGATGTTCACCTACCTGTTGTTCGTCGTATGGCTTGAGGTAGATCAAGCGTTCGAGATCGTTACTGCCTTCGGACTTGGTGCATCCTCAATTGCTCTGTTCAGCCGCGTTGGTGGCGGTATCTACACCAAAGCTGCTGACGTCGGTGCCGACCTCGTTGGCAAAGTTGAAGCCGGTATCCCTGAAGATGACCCTCGTAACCCCGCAACGATTGCCGACAACGTCGGCGACAACGTCGGCGACGTGGCCGGCATGGGCGCCGACCTGTTCGAGTCATACGCCGGCTCGATCATTGCTCCAATTTCGCTGATCGCCTTTGCTGGCGCAGGCGGGCTTACTGCAGCAGGCATCAAGACCGATCAGACCCAATTTGTGTCGTACCTGATGTTCCCGATCGCAATTGCGTTCGTTGGAATGGTCGCTTCGATTATCGGATCGTTCTTCGTGAAATCCGGAGACTCCACCGACAGCCACGCTCTGTCACGGGCCCTGCATCGCGGAACCAACATTGCGATGGGTCTCACGATCATTGCCACCGTCGTCGCTGCATACATGATCTTCGACGTCGAGAAGCCGTGGGGTATTGCGGTTTCAGTTATCGGTGGTCTCATCGTCGGTTGGGCTCTCGGCAAGACCGCTGAGTACTACACCTCAGATGCGTACGCTCCAGTCAAGAAGATTGCAACCCAGTCAGAGACCGGACCCGCAACCACTGTCCTGTCGGGAATCTCCACCGGAATGGTTTCGGTAGCTTCATCGGTCATCCTCATTCTCATCGGTGTGCTCGTCGCATGGTGGGGTGGCGATATGTCGTTTGGCGAGACCGAAATTCCAGGTGGCATCTACGGAATCGCCGTTGCTGCAATCGGCATGCTCGCAACCACTGGCGTAGTGGTGTCTGTTGACGCCTATGGCCCAATCTCAGACAATGCCGGCGGTATCGCCGAAATGGCTCACCTCGACCCATCAGTGCGTAAGGTCACCGATGCTCTCGACAGCCTAGGCAATACCACCGCTGCGATTGCTAAGGGCTTCGCCGTTGGTTCAGCGGCACTCACTGCTCTGGCGCTCTTCAAGAGCTTCGAATATGCAATCGCTGCTGCGGGTGGTTCACTCGACCTCAACATTGGCGAAGTTGATGCATTCGTCGGACTCTTCCTCGGAGCCGGACTTCCCTTCCTCTTTGCAGCACTTACCATCGATGCCGTTGGCCGTGCAGCAAACAAGATGATTGAAGAAGTACGCCGACAGTTCCGCGAGATCCCTGGTCTCCGGGAAGGCAAAGAAGGTGTCATTCCTGACTCGGCGCGCTGTGTTGCGATTTCGACTGAAGCATCGCTCCGCGAGATGCTCATTCCTGGCGCACTTGCAGTCGTCGTTCCACTCGTTACTGGATTCATCTCGGTCAACGCACTCGGCGCAATGCTTGCTGGCGTTCTCGTGAGCGGATTCTCGATTGCGATCTACATGGCAAATGCTGGCGGCGCATGGGACAACGCAAAGAAGTACATCGAAGCCGGTAGCCATGGTGGCAAGGGTTCAGATGCCCACAAGGCTGCCGTCGTTGGCGACACTGTCGGCGACCCGTTCAAGGACACCTCAGGTCCTGCGATGAACATTCTCATCAAGGTGATGACGATTGTCGCCTTGGTGTTTGCAAGCGCTTTCGTCTGATCCTGATCAGACGTGTAGAACTGTTGGTGGCGGTGGGGTTAACCCCACCGCCACTTTCGTTTTCAGCGACCATCTCAGCATTACGCGTGCTCTAGTTCTCAGCCGCGACGAAATCGATGATTTGCTCAACAGCACCAACGAGTGATGGCTCAAGGTCAGCAAACGACTTCACCGAGTTACGCAACTTCGGCCAGAAGCCTTCGAGCTCAACCCCAATCGCGTCACAAAGCCCCTGCTTCCATGGAATACCCATCGGCACATCTGGCCATGATTCGAGGCCGATCGTTCGAGGACGAATCCCCGCCCACACATCAACAAATGGATGGCCGGTAATCAGTACATGGTCATTGAGCACCGAATCGGCGATCCGCTGCTCTTTAGATCCCTCAACGAGATGATCGAGTAACACGCCGAGGCGGCGCGTTGATGCCGGCTGGAATTCCTCAACTCGATTCACAAGATCATCCGCACCGTGCAATGGTTCAACAACGATTCCAAGCTCACGCAACTCATCTCCCCATACATGTTCGAGTAGCTCAGCGTCATGTGTACCTTCAACCCAAATCCGATGAGGTTGAGCGACACGTGCTCGTGAAGCACCGTGTGATTTCTCTCCAAGGAACCCGCCCGCCGCCGAGACCGTCTGCGTCAACACAGGAGTGGCTTCAGGTCGTTGCAATGTCACCGGCTTACCGTCGATGAGGAACCCACCAGGCTTCCATGTGAAATGGCGCAATTGCTGATTGCGATCGCGCAATGTGACACCTTCAAATGACCAACGGACCACGTCACCCACAAAGCCACTCGATCGGTCCTCCACGACCATTCCCGCCTCAGCAGTGACCGTCTCATACCTCGGCCGACGTCGATCTGCATCGAATTCATCAAGAATGTCTCGCTGGTGTCCAGACGGCATCCCTCCAGAGTGGCAGAGGGAACCATTTCGTTGGTGGCATCGTCAAATAGTGCATGAAGAGTTATCGACGCTCACGCACACCAATGTTCCTTGCCATCGCCGCCACTGCACTGCTCGCTCTCACTGGGTGCGGATCGGGTAGCGACGACTCCGCAGATTCATCGAACGCATATGGCGCACCTGTCGAGGAAGAAATGGCCTACGAAGTAGCAGCCGCGGATTCCGCAGGTGGGTTTGATTCGTACCAGAGCAGTGATGACGGTAGTTCATTTGAAAATGTTGTTGACATATCTGTCGAGAAACGAGACCTCATCATCGAGATGGGTGTCTCAATTGAATCTGAAGATATATCTGCCTCTGTCGGTGCTATCCGTTCGTTTGCAACCAGCGCTGGTGGAGTGATCACCAGTAGCAATATCGGATTGCGAACCGAAGATCAACACAATGGGTGGGCAACTCTCGTCATCCGGGTTCCACCAGACCGACTTGATTCATTCTTGGTGAATCTCGATAACCCGGAACGCGTCGGGGTACTCACCTCGTCAAACACGTGGACCCAAGACGTCACTGAGCAACTTGTAGAACTCGATGTACGTATCGAGAACCAACGTGAATCAGTTGCCCGAATTCGCCAACTCCTCGCTGAAGCTAAGGATCTCAGCGATGTTGTCACCCTCGAATACGAACTTAACCGTCGTCAAACCGACCTTGAGGTGCAACTCGCTCGACAGGCTTCACTAGAAGGCCGGGTCTCACTTTCAACAGTGACTATTGATCTCTACTCCCCGGGCGATGCACCCATCCCAGACTCTGAACGCACGATTATTTCGGGCTTCACAGATGGCTGGTCATCATTTGTTGGCACTGCAAGCTCTCTTGGATGGTTCGTCGCTGCTGCCAGCCCCTACATCGGCGTAATTCTCATCGTCGTTCTTGCGATCGCGCTCCTCAGGAGGAGTCGCCGGACAGTGGGCCAGTGACCTCCGCCCAGCCCTCGGTATCGACAACGAATTTCCATGATGATTGGTCTGGCCCAGCAATCACTGCGTCAACCTCGTCAGAAATTCGCTGAGGAACGATCTCCCCGATCGAATCGCCATCGTGAGACCACCATCGGTGACATCTCCAGGCACTCGCTTCAACAATCTCGACAGGGGGTCGGCCAGCGACCTCGATCAACCCGTGAACAACTCCCACCTGCTGATATCCAGCGCCAGCGGTCAGAGGGGCCGATTGACTCGTGGCGTACCACTCAACATCAGATGCAATCGGTGTGGGTTCGCCAAACCCACTTTGTGAGATCTCTAACGGATCATCAACCGCTATCGCGAGAGACTCATTCGAGACCGTCCACTGCTCGTGTGCAGCCTCACAAAGATGTTCAGCCCACAGCAGATCCCCTTTCACAAGGCCCGTAGGGGAACGCATCGGGACATTCCAATCAGAAATGTGCAAGAACTGCTCTCCCGGAGCTCGCCACACCCACCAATAGCCGAGCACTCGTGTTGCTGGATCAGACCGATGACCGCACATTCCTGCTGACCCATCCGGAAGCCACCAGCCAAACCACCACTCGTCAATACAATCGGCGTGAGGCCCCTCATCGGCCGGTTCGATGTCCACACGCGGCAGAATAGGACTCCTGTGAGCACTGATGACGACAACAACCCGGAAATGATCGACTACCTGTCGCTTGCTTGGATCAGAGAACTCAGCCGAGAGGTCCGCGAAAGCGAAGAACTTGCCGAACTCGCGACACACCACTCAATTGGCGTCACCCAGGTCGTCAACGAAGGACCTGACGGTGACGTCACCTACCACTTACAAGTCGCCGACGGTACTGCGATGTTCGGTGCAGGAGCCGCCGATCCGGAAGATGTGAAGATGCAGCAGAGTTACGAAACTGCAGTAGCCGTCGCAACTGGAGAACTCAATGCACAAGAAGCCTTCGTCACCGGGAAGATTTTGCTGTTCGGCGACAGGGAGGCACTCATGCAGGCACAAGAGGTCTTTGCGGCGCTCGACACCGTGTTCAACACGGTGAGAACACGCACCCGCTACAACAGGTAGATGCTCGCCTAGTCTCTGAGCATGCCAATTCACTTACGTGCGGAACCCGGCGAGTACGCAGCGAATGTGTTGTGTCCCGGCGACCCGAATCGGGCAACTCACATCGCCGAAACATTCTTTGATCCGGGATACCAATTGGTCAACTCAGAGCGCGGAATGCTTGGTTACACCGGCACCTTCGAAGGGCAGCCAATCAGTGTGCAAACCACCGGCATGGGGTGCCCATCGGCAGGAATTGTGTTCGAGGAACTCGCCCAACTCGGTGCGCGCCGATTTGTGCGGGTGGGTACCTGTGGCGGTCTTCTCAACGGAATGCAAATGGGCGACATCGTCATTGCAATGAGCGCCACCGCTGACGACACCACCCCCCTTCGCTACTCGGGGGTCGACGGCTTCTCTCCGACTGCCACCTTCGGGCTCATTAGGTCAGCTGCAGACCTCGCAGCTGCCGACGGCAGCACAGTTCATGTCGGTCCGATTGTGACGAGTGGACTCTTCTACGACCCGGATCCAACGGCATTCGCAAAGTGGAAATCGACCGGCCATATCGGCGTCGAGATGGAAGCCGCAATGATGTACACCGTTGCGGCAACGCACGGCATTGAGGCACTCGCAATGATGACAGTGTCTGACGTGCTCGGCGACGACGGGTCAACAGTCAGAATCTCAGATGAGGAACTGAAGCGAGGCGTTGACGCGATGATGCACATCGCCTGCCGGGTCGCGGTGTCGTAACGATTGTTGCGGTCTGGATACCCAGACCACAGGATCAGATCAAACCAAGTTCGCGAACTGCGTCGCGTTCTTCTGCCAGTTCGCCGGCAGAAGCGTCAATCTTTCCGCGGCTGTAGTCATCGATCTCGAGACCCTGAACGATCTTGTATTCGCCGTTCTCGCAGGTGCATGGGAACGAGGAGATAATGCCCTCTGGAACACCGTAGGAGCCGTCTGAGGGAATCGACATCGACACCCAATCGCCTGGGGCGGTGCCGAGTGACCATGAACGAATGTGGTCGACAGCTGCGCTAGCGGCTGACGCTGCAGATGAAGCACCCCTCGCCTCGATAATTGCTGCACCACGCTTTGCAACGGTTGGGATAAATGTCGAGTCGACCCAGTCATGGTCATTGACCGCCTCGTACGCGTTCTTACCGTTGACCTCGCAATGGAACAAGTCGGGATACTGAGTCGTTGAGTGGTTGCCCCAAATGGTCATCTTGCGAACGTCATTCACAGATGCACCAAGCTTCTGGGCGATTTGAGTAACCGCACGGTTGTGGTCAAGACGTGTCATTGCAGTGAAGCGACCCGGGTCAAGACCTGGAGCGTTCTGTTGGGCAATGAGAGCGTTCGTGTTGGCGGGGTTGCCGACCACAAGCACCTTGACGTCACGCTTCGCTGAGCGAGACAGTGCCGCACCCTGAGGCTTGAAGATTCCGCCGTTTGCGGAGAGAAGATCGGAGCGTTCCATGCCCGCCTTGCGAGGCATTGCACCGACAAGCAACGCCACATCCGCATCTCCAAACGCAACATCGGCATCATCGGTACAGGTGATTGAACTCAGCAGAGGAAACGCCGAGTCATCGAGCTCCATCTTCACGCCTTCGAGAGCGCCAAGAGCTGGGGTGATCTCCAATAACTGAAGCGCAATAGGGGTATCAGAACCCAGCATTGAGCCCGAAGCAATGCGGAATAGGAGCGAGTAACCGATTTGGCCAGCGGCACCTGTGACCGCCACACGTACTGGAGTTGTCATACCCCTAGCGTACGCCTGCAAGCCTTACTTATCCCAAACGAACCGGCTTTGGTAATTGAGTAAACCGGTCGGCGCCGGGTTTGATGCCTACGTCCCCGTGATGTTTCGAATCACGTTTGCGTAGAAGACCTGTCCGTCACCTAAAAGGTGAATTCCATCATCCCCAAAACACGATCCCGAACAATTCTGCGACTCACTTAACCAATCAACGACCACAACATTGTTGTCCTCAGCATCGATCAATGCCAGCAGCTCATTATTTGAATTCCGCCATGCGACCTCTCCTCGCACGTTCAACATCACGACGAGCGGCACATCGCTCACAATCTCCAAGAACGTATTCAAGTCAGCCTGTGCAATCGGCCCATTTGTCCCAAGATGCACAACGAGCACGTCGCCAAATGCTCCGGCATCTTTAAGTTGCTGGAGAAATTCGAGCGTGCCCTTCAGTTGGCGGCTCTTCTCTGCGTTCACGGTGTAACCGCGTTCGCGCAGCACCCCGGCTGCACCAAGCATCACCGAATCACCAATTGCCAAGAACTGCACGGGTTCACGTTGCGGGGTCACGATCGCCGTTGCAGTCGTCGTTGATGTGATGTCCGAAGCGCCATCACCGGTGTCTGCGCTCTGATCATTCTCACGAGAGACGTCGCCCGTTACGTCACCAAGAAGTTCTTCGACTGACGTGACGTCTTGTTCACCCGCTGCGATCGATGCCTCGATCTGATTGAGTTGAAGATCGGCTGTCGCAACTCTGAGCCCCGAGAACCCAATGACGATCACACCAACGAGTCCAAATACCGCAACGAGCCGTCGAGATTGCATCGACCAGGCTTCCGCTCGCGCTGATGTTTCAACCTTGAACTGGCCGCGGCGAATCGGCATTTCTAGATATCGATACGACGCCTCAGCGACCGCAGCGGTGACCAACATCGCGACCACAAATTCGATGAGCGACAGCGGGACACCGGCGACCCTGCGGATGATCTGGTAGATCGGCCAGTGGTAGAGGTATAGCCCGTACGAGCGAGTGCCCAACCACAGCAACGGAGGCGCTGCTAGCACACGCCCGATCATTGACCTCCGATGTACAAGCGCTCCGAGTACTGCAAGTGTGGCGAGATCTGTCCAAAGAAAGCCTCCACGCATCAACGACCCATCGGCAACGGTGCCGGCCCCGGAAGCGTCCGCCATGAGGTAGTGCACCTTCGCCACCAGTAAAGCCAGAACGGCAAGTCCGAAGATTCCGACGACATCAAGTCGTGCAGGCCGCTGACCCAATTGTCCGCGCATCACTGCGTTCGGTCGCCATACCATCGCAAACGCAGCGCCAAGCAGGAGACCTGACGCCCTCGTTGGCGTCGACAGATAGAGCACGTCCGCAATCGAAAAGCAACGACCTGAAAGCTGCCAATACGCGTCAGGGGTCACCGCACACTCACCTATCGGCCCACCGTGGTGCAGCAGTGCGACGAGCAACGTGATGGTAAGCGCACTACCAATGAAGATCAGTACAACCCGACCAACTCGAATCACACGTCGGCGAGTGATCGCTACCATCACGAGAGGCCACAGCAGGTAGAACTGCTCTTCAACCGCGAGACTCCACAGGTGCCGCAACGGGGCAAAATCGCCGCCCGCCGCATAACCCGCACCCACCCACAATTGGAACCAGTTTGAGCCGTAGAAAAAGCCGGCAATGATGTCACCGCGAACCTTTCCGAGGGTCTCGGGGCGAAGCAGAGTTGCAACCACGGCAACCAAGGTCAAGACGGCGAACAGCGCCGGAAGGAGCCGTCGAGCGCGACGGGCCCAAAACGATCGGAGGTCGATGACCCCGTCACGATCATGTTCAGCAAGTAATAGCAACGTGATGAGATAGCCGCTCAACACGAAGAACACTTCGACCCCTAAGAACCCGCCAGGAAGCCATGCGCTGTTTGCGTGATAGACCATGACCGCAACGACCGCAAGGGCTCGAAGGCCGTCAAGTGCCGGCAAATACGGCACCTTCGATAGCGAGCTCGGACGCTGACTTGCGTCCAATCGATCATGATTCGTCGACATTGCCTCCAGTATCGCCGCGAAAGACGAAACTTTGTCGACTAGTGACGGAAGTGTCGACGTCCGGTAAAGACCATTGCGATGCCAGCTTTGTTCGCTACAGCGATCACTTCGTCATCTCGGACACTTCCACCCGGTTGGACGACAGCTCGAATGCCGGCTGCAACTGCGGCATCAAGGCCGTCTGTGAAGGGGAAGAACGCGTCGCTCGCGCACACGCCGCCATCTGCTCGCCCCGCAGAGCGCTCAGCTGCGATACGAGAAGAATCCAGACGGTTCTGTTGGCCGGCGCCTATTCCGAACGCTTGCTGATCTTTGGCATACACAATTGCGTTTGACGAGACAGCTGCACAGACTCGCCAAGCGAACTCAATATCAGCCCATTGCTCATTAGTAGGAGCAACTTCAGTGACAACCGACCAATCACGGCGATCAGCGAGAACAGTGTCGGCTGTTTGCACAAGCAATCCACCGTCAACAGATCGAACATCAAGTTGCCGTTCCTGTGGCTCGCTGGCTGAGAGGACTCGAAGATTTGCCTTCGCTGTGAGAACCTCCAGCGCCCCGTCTTCATATCCCGGAGCGACCACGACCTCGGTAAAGACGGGAGCAAGTGACTCGGCCATCGAACGGGTCACCGGTCGATTGACCGCAACGATGCCACCGAATGCACTCACTGGGTCACATTGATGTGCCTTTGAATACGCCACCTCAATCGTCTCTGCACTTGCGACCCCACATGGGTTTGCATGTTTCACCACAACTGCTGTTGGTTGTTCAAATTGGTGAGCGAGTCGCCAGGCAGCCTCGGTGTCATACACATTCAGGTAGCTCATCGCCTTACCACCGTGCTGAGTGACCGATTGCCACCAGCCGGCGGCCCCAGATGAGCTCGTGAGATCGCGGTAGCGCGCACCGATCTGATGCGGATTCTCTCCGTAACGAAGAGTCTCTACCCTCTCGAGCGCGAGATGTAGCGTCCGAGGGAGCTCTTCGGTAGAGGCCTCGTCATCAGTCTCGTCGAACCAGCGAACGATCGACGCGTCATAAGCCGCAGTATGCGCAAACGCATCTCTCGCCAAGCGTCGCCGAGTCGCAGCACGAATCACTCCGTGCTCGCGAATCTCGTCGATGATGGGCTGATAATCATCCGGGTTGACGACAACTGCCACATCAGTATGATTCTTCGCCGCCGCTCGAACCATCGCTGGACCACCAATATCAATGAGTTCAACGCCAGGGTCAGACGAGAAGGGATACAGATTCACGATGACAAGATCAATCGGATCAATTCCGAACCTTTCAAGATCTGCCTGATGGCTCGGATCTGACCGGTTCGCAAGAATGCCACCATGAACCTTCGGATGGAGCGTGACGACCCGATGGCCAAGAATTGCCGGGAAACCAGTGATCTCAGCGACGTCAGTCACCGGGACACCCGCTTCAGCAATTACTGATGCCGTTCCGCCTGAGGACAGGAGCGACCAGCCAAGCGTGTGAAGTTCACGCGCGCATTCAGCTACACCGGTCTTGTCGTACACAGAGACAAGAGCGGTTGGCATGTGAAAATCAGCCTAGGTTCGCGACGATTTCTGCCATCAACTCGCCGGCTTCAGTCGGGTTGAGCCCGATCTTTACGCCTGCAGCAGCCAATGCGTCCATCTTGCCTTGAGCAGTTCCCTTTCCACCTGACACGATCGCGCCAGCGTGGCCCATCTTTTTGCCAGCCGGAGCGGTCACACCTGCGATATACGCACTCATCGGCTTCGTCACGTTGGCCTTGATGTACTCAGCTGCTTCTTCTTCAGCCGAGCCACCAATTTCACCAATCATGATGATGGCATGAGTGTCTGGGTCGGCTTGGAACTGGCTGAGACAGTCGATGAAGTTTGTTCCAGGAACCGGATCGCCACCAATTCCGACACAAGTTGAAACACCAATTCCCTTCTGCTTCAACTCGTACAACGCCTGATAGGTCAATGTGCCCGAGCGGCTGACAATGCCAACATTTGGACCTTCAGCGGTTGGCGGAAGTGCGATTTCGCCAGCAGTAATTCCGATGTTGCACTTCCCGGGGCTGATGATGCCCGGGCAGTTAGGACCGAGTAGTCGGGTATTCGGGTAGTCAGCAAGCAAGGTGTTGAACACTCTGGCTTCGTCCTGTGCCGGAATGCCTTCGGTGATGCACACGATGAACGACACGCCAGCAGCAGCAGCTTCAAGAATTGCTGCCGGTGCGGCTTTTGGCGGAACTGCAACGAAGGATGCGTCAGCGCCAGTTGCGGCTACCGCATCGGCAACACTGTCAAAAATTGGAATTCCTTCGACGTCTTGCCCACCCTTACCTGGAGTCACGCCAGCAACAACATTTGTGCCGTAGTCACGATTTCGAAGACCGTGATACTTGCCCTGTCCGCCGGTGAGACCCTGAACAATGACTTTGGTGTTTTCATTAACGAAAATCGACATGGTGAGACCTCTCAGTTCTTTGCCAGCGCGACAGCGGCGCGGGCGGCGTCAAGCATGGTGGGTTCTGAACGAAGTTTCGATTCAGGAATTCCGGCATCAGCAAGGATTTGGCGTCCTTCATCAGCATTCGTTCCGTCGAGACGAATCACAATTGG
>LFFE01000003.1 GCA_001510385.1 Actinobacteria bacterium casp-actino5
CACATCATGAGTGATCCGTGCAGAGCCTCTGATGACTCAGCCTCAACAATTGCGACGCCGCGACCGTTTACTGTGTCGTGCCAACGGCCAATCTGACGAAAGCCATGGGCAGCTTCGATGGCGGCGTCGTCATCAGGCGACATCGAAGCAAACGCTCCAAACGCTTCCATTTTCTGGCTGTGGTTGATTTGGTATTCAAGCATGAACAACATTTCGAACCTCCTTAAGGTTTCTTTGATTTACGCTGGGGAAGGTCGATGAGACGACCCAGTCAAATTTGTAATTCGCTTCGCCGGCGAGAGCAAGTTCTCAGCGAGAGGTTCATACTCCGTTCATAAACCAACAGTCCAGGCACCGATTTCCCTACACCCGCTCAACTTGCACCCATTCAGATGTTCTACGACTGGGCCCGCTCTCAGGTCAACCACAGCGACCCTTCAGCGCGCAGGCTGCAACGAAGAGCGGACGTCTCCGGCGGAGACCGAGATGACCACAATGTCACCGTCACTGGTTGCGATCTCATCAGCATCGTCAAATGGTTCAGCTAGCGATCGAACCTCTAGTCGCAGATTGCGGTACGAGCCTGTCGAAAACATTCCGCAGCGATGGCATGTCATTCGAACAAGCCACAACTGCAATTAACGCCATCGCGTAGCTTCAACATTCCTGCTGAGAACGCGGGTTCGATTCCCGTCATCCGCTCTCATCACACTCCGCTGCTGTTCAGCAGGCCGGATGAAGCGACATTCGAATGTCGCCGGCAGACATCGCCGTCACAACGATCTTTTCGGGGTCCGTGATAATTTCTTCATCGGTTGCAAACGGCTCAGCCAATGAACGAACCTCAAGATTCATTCCTCGGTACACACCGGTGGAGTACATCCCACATCCGGCCGGCTCGACCGTCATCACCGAAGTGAACGCCGACCAGCGACTACCAATACCGACACCCCCGTTTGTGACGAGCGCGCCGGTTGCCTCACGGAGTGTCCATCCACTGAAGACCATCTGGTGGTCGACCTCACCCGCACTTTCCACACAAAAACCCGAGTCAAAACAAGTCTCACGACCGAACAGGTCAACGAAGACGAAGTCCGAGTTACGGTCGACAAACTCGCCAGACTCGCCCTCCCTGTAGCGGCGCGTCACGTCGCTCGATGGGAGACCAAACAGTTCAGCAAGCGAAGTGATCACCTCGTTAGCGTCGTCACCAAACCGATGATCGCCTACCCCATACCGGCTAAGAGCTAGCGCATCATCACTCGCAGCCACCTCGGACGGAACAGGAATGGTCGTCGTGGTCACTACCGAGACACGATTACCAACTCGATCAGATGCTTCGTCGACGTCGTCGCCTGTTTCACCCACTTCCACGGCCAACGTTGTCGTGGTGTTCAGTGATTGCTCAGATACGACCGTTGTGGTTGTGTCGTCTGAAAGTGATTCGGCTGACGGTTCTCGCCCGACTCCACCACAAGACGAGAAGACGACGGCTACCCCAAACACTGCCACTGCGGCGGTAGCGCGCGTCGAACACTTCACCTCATTACTTTCGCAGACGCGCGGTGATCGTTCACGACGCGGTAACACCCGACTATCGAGGAATCGATCCGTGCACCCACACCGGGGTGCCCACCGGCATCAGGTCCGTTTCCCAGATCCAATCCATTGCCGGAGTGCTCACTCGAACACAGCCATGCGAGGCTGGGTAGTTCGGGATCGAACCGGAACCATGAACGGCAATTCCGCCATTGAAATACTTCGGTCGATAAATCGAACCAAGGTCGCCATCCCACCAGCCCTCGGCGCGTTCTCGATCAACTTTGAACAAACCTGGATCGGTAATCGAGTCGCCCTCTTCAATTTTTGACGGGTCGTTCTGATTTGGCTCGGAATATGGAATTTCAGAGCCAGTTGACACATTCAGCACCCATTCGGTTGAACCATCAATAACAAAGAATGCGAGTTGCAGCGACTTGTCGATCTCGACCAATGTTCCGCGATCTGATCGAGCTTGCGGACGGAGCGATGCGGAAGAAAGCGCCTGGGCAGTCTCATCATCAACCGACGAGTTTGCCGGAAGCCCAAGGTACTTCTGCGCTGCCATCACCGCCTGGCGAGTCGTCAACCCAAAGTTACCGTCGGTTGATTGCACCCAAAATCCGAGTTCCAACAAACGTTCCTGAAGGCGGACTGTCTCCTCACCATCATCCTGGCCGACAGCTCTGAGCGGCTCGTCCATCGGTGAGACTGAGACCGGCTCTTGTTCAAATGATGGCAGCACGGTGGTGGTTGAAGAGGTTGTCGTCGTCTCACGAGCAATAGTTGTTGACGGCAGATCTCGCGGAAGTGACAGTGTTGTTGTCGTCGCAATCAACAACCGTTCGTCAGAAATTAGATTCTCTGACGCCGAGGATGTTGACCCGCATCCAGCGAGAAACGGCAGGGATACAGCCAGCAACGCCAAGGTCGTGGGTATCCGTTGAATCCGTTCCATTAACCCCGACACTACTGGTGGCGTCAAATCACTAACTGGAACCTTCCTCATCACCGATAGCGAGATCCAATTCAGAAAGTTGAACCGGTGATCGAGAGAGATGATCAAGTGACCAATGTCGAGCCCATTCGTCAATGAAGTTCACTCCAAGGCCATCAACACGGCAGCCGATGCTGTTGGCAATCGCATTTCGTACCGAGGTAATGGACTCGCCACGAACAACAAGTTCGCGCAACGTGATTGCACCATCACGTTTCGCAAGGCGGCTTCCCATTTCACCGAGCACCAACGGAACGTGCGCATATTCAGGCGTTGGAAGCCCTAGTAGTCGCTGCAAGTGCATCTGTCGAGGAGTTGATGACAACAAGTCGTCCCCTCGTACCACCTGATCAATCCCTTGTGCGGCGTCGTCAACGACAACCGCAAGGTTGTATGCCGGCACTCCATCGGAGCGAGCAAGCACGACATCATCAACACCGCCTTCAAACTCACCGGCAACGAGATCATTCACCACGTATGTCTCTCCCGAGGTGCGAAGACGTAACGCAGGTTGTCTGCCTTCGGCTTCACGTTCAGCTCGCTCACGAGCTGTGAGATCGCGACACGTACCTGGGTAGGCCCCGTCTGGCAGATTGCCATTCGGTGCCTGGGCAGCAGCCTCAATTTCCGCGCGTATCTCGCGACGACTACAAAAGCACGGGTACGCGTCACCGCTTTCGGTAAGTCGAGCAATTGCCTGGTGATACAACTCAAACCGTTCAGACTGGCGAACAATTTCTGCTGATGTTGTCACGCCGATCGCAGCAAGATCGTCAATCTGTCGTTGTTCAAACTCAGGTGATGATGTGACGAGATCAAGGTCCTCCATCCGGATAATGAATTCGCGACCAGTCGTTTGAGCGAGCAGTGCCGCAACAAGTGCCGTTCGGAGGTTTCCGATGTGGAGATCCCCTGTCGGTGAAGGTGCGAAGCGACCCGCCATTGCACCATTCTTGTCATATGGGCCGAACGCATCCAGCGACAGATCAACATCGCGGCCGGCAACCAAACCGCCGAGAGCGCATGGAGCTGATTCTGAAACGAGATGGTGGCACCTGTGTCTGGTGTCGTCGACCATTTGACGACCGCCATGTTGTACCAACAACTGAGCATCTAGTTCCGCGAATAAAAGGCGGCCCTAGTTGGATTGAAAATGAAGTTGCCGCATGCAAGCGCTGCAATAACGAGCGCGGACATCGGACCCTCGGCGAGTTCACCGATGAATGTGAGGGCCTGGGGCGTGAGCCCGACGTCGAACGAATGATCCGGGCACTTGAATCTCTGCAGGAGACGATTGCAGTTCGCGGCGGACAACGTCGCGCCCGACCGTATGTTGCGACTCAACTTCGTCGTCTTCGCCGTCGTTAACGAGGGCAGAAAACTCGCTCTCGCGCAGTGAGTGATGTCGTAGTCTCAACCTATGCTCGGGCGCGAAACACCAGTGAAAATTGGCCGTAGGGGACAGCTCACGCAATGACGTGTCCTAGTTGCGGGGAATCACCACCTGCTGATGCAAAGTTCTGTAACAGCTGCGGCACACTGCTTGCCGACCCCTCAAATGCCTCCACCGAGCTCATCGACGCCATCACATCAGAGTCACCTCTCGTCGAGATGAGTGACGTCAATAGTGATCAAACTGGCGAACTACCCGAGGTAATGAACTCTGAATCTGATCACCTCGACGAACTAGCGCTCACCAGGCTCCACGACTCGATACAGACCGAAGAACTCAAACACACCATTCAGATCGCGTTGACGGAAGAACCCGCATTCGAATCACAGATCATCTGGGCAGATGAGGAACGGCCTTTTGACGACACCATCGATGACATGCCGGCGGGAGGGATCACCATCGACTCTGCTGCCGCAACGCAGGTGATTCCGACCGACCTTGAACCACCCACGCCGTCATCAGGCTCACCAACGATTGCCGCAGCAGCCATCATCGACGAACCCCTTGCATCGGTTCGTCCACAACTCACCGTGACCTCGTTCATCGGACTCATCGGTGCAATTCTCAGCCTGATCGCACTGACCGCGGACATTCTGAAGATCACTTCAACCGCCGGAGCCGAATTCGCTGATGTTGCAGCTGCTGTCGGGTTCCGGACTGGCACCTGGCACGTGGACAACCTCGGTTCAAATCTCATCGCCATCGGACTCCTCTCCACAATCGGCCTAACGGTTGGTTCAGTTGGGACAATCCTCGGTCGATCGTGGGGTCCGGGCCTGGTGGGAGGCAGCGGTCTCTCCGTGCTTGGCCTAAGCGCAATCACCATTGGACTCGTCGAATTTCCAGTTCGCGCTGCACAGAATTTTGCCTCAAGCGCATCGGGCGGATTCACCATCGACATCACACGAGATCTTGGGTACTGGGCGCTATTCGCTGCAGCTGGTGTCGGCCTAATCGCATTCTTTGCGTCAATGAATGATCTTCTCATCGATCGTCATGCGAGCCTCAACCCGTACATTCACGCAATTGGGGCGCTCACCGTGATGATCGCGGCGATTGCCCCGCTGGTGCCAATTGCTAACTCATCATGGTCAGCAAATTGGCTGCTGAATAGCAATGAGGGTTGGCCAAATGAAGTAATGATCGGTCGCCTCATTCAACTTGGGGCGCTCGCCGTAGGTGGTCTGCTTGGGTTTCTTTCCGTCCGACCCACCGGACTCGCTCTCGCGTGCGGGGCAGTGCTCCCAGCCGCGTTGTTGACCATGTCCACATGGCTTGGCCTCGGAACTCTTTCGATTGCGCCCGGATACCGCAATCCGGGTGGGGTCGCAGGAAGCACAACCAACCTCTCAGTTGGTGCTGCAATCGGAAGTATTCTCGTGCTCGCCGTCGCGATGGCAATGGCCTGGGATTCCCAGCAGCGGCAATGAGTTAGTCAAGCAAGGCGTTGCGGTACGCGTGCGTTCCATCGAACCGCGACAGCAGATAGGGACCCGCCGTGAGTGGCTCATGCAGTGCAGGATGTGAGTCATCCTGACAAGTCGGCAAACACTCAACCCGGGTGTGAAACCCTGGCTCAACGAAGAATGGAATCGAATAGCGATCAACATTGGGCGGACTCACGACACGGTGCGGGTTAGAGACGTACCGATCGTTCGACCAAATTGCCATGAGGTCACCAAGGTTGACAACCGCATGACCATCTGGAACCGAGATGTCGATCCACTCGCCGACCCGAGTTTTCACTTGCAGTCCACCATGACCGTCATCGGTGAGAATTGTCACCGAGCCGTAGTCGGTATGCGAACCACATCCTGGCTGACCCGGGGCTGGTGCCACGCGACTCGTCGGCGGGTAGTGAAGCATTCGTAGGTGGTACATAAACGCGTCATGATCACCGTCTGGGAGGTCCTCAAACCATGTTGATGAAAGGCCTAGCGCAACGGCGAGCCCTCGATGGGCCCGAAGACTTGCCTCGATTGCCTCGTTAAAATAACGCTGCCACGCAGCACGAAATTGTGGGGATTCAGGGAGTTGGTTCGGACCATGCAGAGGGGTTCCTGCGATGACCTCAGGATGATCTGCGCCATGTTCGATGCCAGAGTCAATGGTCTCCTTCAAATCACCGAGCCTCGGAACATCGAAGTGGTCTTCATCGGCCAGGGCACCTTCAAGCGCTTCGGTGCCAATTCCGACGTAGCCACGATGACATGAGCTGTTGGCGATCGAGATGGCGTCTTTAACGTCCTGCGGTTGCGCAAAAAACTCACGCATCGCATCAAGCAGTGCGTGTTTGGTTTCGTCTGAAATTCCGTGCCCAACAGCGAGTAAAAACCCGAGTTCTTGACAGGTTGCGTCGATGATGCCCGCCTGCGTTCGCGCCGCCTCGCTCAGATGATCTTCACCGGTTGCAAATGGAGCGAGGTCAACAACTGGAAGGGTCACTGGCATGACTGTAGTCCATCTAACCCTGCGAAAGCCTTGCAACACAAGGGTTTACTTTCTTTTGAGAAAAATCTCAAAAAACTGTCAGAAAGTTGTTGCAGTGCGCTCTTGAATGACATGAACGCACGCAAGTCACTCACCACCACAGCAATCGCATCGGTTGCACTCTTCTCTCTCTTCGGATCCCAGGCCGCTCAAGCCGCCCCTGGTGGCAACGGCCGAGGCAACGACACAACCATCGAACTCGGACCTGCTCCCGTCAGCCTCCACAATGACCGGGCTGAGGTCAACAACGACTGCCCCAGCGACGCCGCCTGGTAGCACTTCGTCGTCACACCAAACAATGGTCAGTACGACATCAGGTCGATGAACCTCAACATTGGAGGATCAGCAACACTCATTACCCGTGACGACATCGTCACCAATGGCGGGCAGACCGACAATGTCTTCGTCGCTGTTCCAGCCGGATCTTCACCCAGCGATCTCACTGCAGCCGGTTCGAGCGCAATGGTCGCTCCTTTCAGCGCCAAGGTGAAGTTCGTTCTCTCTCACGTCTGTGAGGGTGATGCTGTTGCCGAAGAAGACGAAGTCATTGGAGATGATGCGCCGGCCGACGAGGACATCACAGAGGAAGCTCGCGAGGACGAGATCGTCGAAGAGGAACCCATTGATGAGCCAATCGTCGATGAGTCAGTCACCGAGATCATTGTCCCAACTCCTGACACCGAAGATGCCACCGAGGTGCTTGAGGTTGAGGAGACAGCTGTTGATGACGCTCCCGAGGGAGGGAGCGAGCCGGCAATCAAAGTATCGAATGAGACGCCTCAGGTCACCGAGGCGAAGGACAACACTGCCGCCACAACCAACAACGTCGAAGTCACCGCCATCGTTGAAGAAGCCCCGCTTGCCGAAGCAGCATCCGACATCAACGTTGCCGCTGACGACACCAACCACAGCGCATTGCCAGCCACAGGAATGGAACTCTCCCTTACATTCCTCGGCTTGGGACTTGCCGGCCTTGGCGGGGCACTCCTCGCCGCACGCCGTCGCGTGACGATCATCTGATCTCACCCAATGCGTTCACAGCGCCCCCGTTCGACGAGACTTGCGTTGAGCGGGGGCGCTCTTTCGTTCCCGTCGTGAGGAGCAGAACATGTACGAAACAATTCTTTACGAAGTTGATGATCCGGTAGCAACGATCACGTTGAACCGTCCCGAGGCAATGAATGCTTGGACAAACCGGATGGATCATGAGATTCGCGATGCTGTAGCGAAAGCAAGCGCGGATCCCGCAGTTGTCGGCATCATCATCACTGGCGCTGGACGAGCATTCTGTGCTGGTGCGGACATGAAGCTTCTGTCAAATATTTCGTCGGGAAATGAATCGAGCAATGATGCCGGTGCAGCGGTCGCTGAAGGAGAAGCAGCTGCAGGCTCAAACGATGATTTCGATGGTCGCTTCCCATTTCTGATGACCACCCCTAAGCCGATCATTGCTGCGATCAACGGCGCAGTCGCCGGCATGGCATTCCCCTTTAGCCTGTGCTGCGACCTGCGCGTCGGAACCGAGAAATCACTCTTCCTCACTGCATTTGCCCAACGAGGACTCATCGCCGAATGGGGACTGGGATGGCTGCTTCCGAAACTTGTTGGACCTTCTGTCGCCTTAGACCTCCTCATGTCGTCGCGACGGGTTAATGGAGCCGAGGCGAACGATCTTGGGCTTCTTAACCACCTGGTCGATGATCCAGATGAGTTGCTCCCTTGGTGCCGCAACTACGTCACTGAACTCGCCGAAAAGTGCTCGCCGACGTCAATCGCCATTATGAAACAGCAGGTGTACTCGCATCTTCACGTAGGAATGGGAGTCGCCGAAGCGGAGGCAGCTCAGCTCATGGTTGAAAGTTTCGGCCGGCCTGACTTTGCCGAGGGTGTGCAGTCCTTCATCGAAAAGCGACCGCCATCGTTTTCGCGAATCAGCAAATGAACAGCGTTATGCCTGGCCGACGTTGAAGTCGTCGATGAGTCGCTCGTAGGCGGCTGCATACCGCAACACACTGACATCATTGAGGGGCGATCCAATGAGCTGGATACCAGCGGGACGGCCACAAGGAGAAAAACCTGCGGGCATTGAAATTGCTGGTAGCCCTGCATAGGTGGCGTAGATGGTGCATTCCATCCACCGGTGGTAGGTGTCCATTGCGCGACCGGCCACCTCGTGAGGCCAACGCATTTCAATATCGAATGGCCAAACCTGCGCAGTTGGTAGTGCCAATAGATCGAACGTTCCTCCCCCCGACCGGAACATCGAGCTGATCCGTTCGTAAAACGAGGTTCGAACTGTTGCAGCACGCTTCAGGTCGAGGGCCGACAACACCATTCCTGACTCTGCTTCCCATCGAACTTCTGGCTTGAGTTGCTCGGCCAACGAATCGCGGCTCAGCAATGGTCCGTAAGTCGCTGCGTTATAGGCGTGTCGATTGTGAAGCCACGAGAGCCACAGTGCGTCAAGGTCAACATTGAGGTCAACAGTTTCAATCTCTGCGCCATCCGCAGTCATGCGCCGAAGGGCACTCTCGCAAATCTCCAACATGCCAGCTTCAGTCGGAAGGTGTCCACCAAGGTCACCCAACCAGCCGATACGAGCTCCGTTCATCGTTCCTGCGAGATGAGAGGCACATGACGCAAACGAACTGAACTCCGTCAGCGATCCTGGGAGCGACGTCGGAACCCGAGAGTCCCAACCCGCTTGAGTGCCCAACAACATCGCGACGTCAATCACTTTGCGACCCATCGGACCTTCCGTTGCACACAACGTCGAATAAGAATCGGTGCTTGGGTAAGCAGGCACACGGCCAAAACTCGGGCGGTAGCCAACAACATTGCACCAGCCCGCCGGGTTACGCAACGACCCCATAAAGTCGCTGCCATCAGCGACCGGAACCATGCGAGTCGCTAACGCAACTGCAGCACCACCACTGCTACCACCAGCAACTTTGGTGACGTCGTATGGATTCGCAGTCGAACCAAACACCGGGTTAAACGTGTTCGAACCAAGACCAAACTCAGGGACGTTCGTCTTACCAATAATGATCGCGCCCGCTTCTCTTATTCGGTCGACCTGCAGCGCATCGTGATCAGGCACGTTGTTCGCCAAGATTGGTGACCCCTTCGCTGTCAACAATCCCTTCGTTTCGGCGAGGTCTTTCACCGCATGTGGAAACCCATGCATCCAGCCGCGAGAAGTGCCCCGCGACAACTCGTCATCACATTTACGGGCTTCGGTCAGTAATTCATCGCGGTCACGGAGAGACACAATTGCATTCAGGGCACCATTTCGTTCGTCGATTCGGTCGAGATAGGCCGTCATCACCTCACGGCAAGAAACCGACCGGTGATGAATGGCTGACGAGAGCTCTGCTGCGTCGAGATCAATGATCTTCACGGCGACATCATGCCACGACCAATCCCGTGTCAAACTGTCATATGGACGCGTCTGAATTCTCGCCATGGTCAATCACGGCAACGAACCTTCCGATCCATGCCCGAAACCCAATTCACACCGATGATGGGGGCCGGGCCGCCGGGTTCCCGGGAGCGTTGGTTGCAGGCGTCACCGTCTACGCCTACCTCTGTCATCTTCCACTTGCCTCTCACGGGATGTCGTGGGTTCACCATGGCGGTGGCGAAGTCCGATTTAAGCAACCGGTGTTCGATCATGATCTCGTCGAGGTGAGTGCGCGAATTTCAGATGGCACCACCCTTATCGAGGCGCACACTGGCTCACCACAACCCCGTGCTGTCCTTCAGCCGACACTCGATGCGGGGGGCGCACCATCGCTTCGTGATGGCGAGGATCTCTCACCGGTGACAATCACCCTCGACACTCCTTATGGAGCCGACTACGCCCTCCCTGCTGGAGATGACCTCGACGTCTGTTTGTCAGCAGGAATCGTGCATCCGGCGGTGTGGCCCGATCTCGCTAATCACATCATGCACGAACAACTGGCCCGAGGAAGTTGGGTCCATACGAGATCAATTATTCGTCATCATCGGGCGGTCGCTGTCGGCAGCGCAGTCACGATTGTTCCGCGTGTCATTGACCGGTTCTTCGCTCATGGTGAACGAGCCGTTGTCGATATGCACTTCATGCACGGCGATGAGATCGTGACATCGATCGAACACGAAGCGATCATCGACCTGTCTGCAACACCCTGACCACACCTTCGCCCCGAGCCGTTCTTTTGACTGCCACTCGGGTACGTTCGGCACAAGGAGGCGATTGCAGTGAATCCACCAATTCCACACGAAATCCCTGAGGAGTTACAACAACTCCTTGCTCAACTCGATGAGTTCATCGAGGCTGAAATCAAGCCGCTTGAAGAGTCGAATGACAACATCCGGTTCTTCGACCACCGACGAGAAGATGCGCGCACTGATTGGGAACGTGGCGGTCTACCCAACGACGAATGGGAAGACCTCTTACACCAAACAAAACGAATGGCTGACGCAGCCGGCTTCTACCGGTACCCGTTCCCTGCTGAGTACGGAGGTAGTGAAGGAACGATCTACGGGATGGCCGTCATTCGAGAGCACCTTGCGCGGCGAGGCCTCGGGCTCCACAACGATCTCCAAAACGAACACTCGATCGTTGGTAACAACGTCGGGCTGCTGTTGATGATCAATTACGGAACCGATCAACAAAAAGCCGATTGGGTTGACGATCTCGCCGAAGGCCGACGCGGTTTTGCCTTCGGCATCACTGAACCAGAACACGGCTCCGATGCCACCCACATGGAAACCCATGCTGTTCGTGACGGCGACGAATGGGTCATCAACGGCGAAAAAACCTGGAACACTGGCATTCACAAAGCCGATTGTGACCTCATCTTCGCCCGGACAAGCGGGTCAGCAGGAGACGGTGATGGCATCACTGCATTCTTAGTGCCAACAACGTCACCTGGGTTCGAGATCCTTGAGTATCTGTGGACCTTCAACATGCCAACCGACCATGCACACATTCGACTCACCGATGTTCGGGTTCCGAACTCCGCGATTTTTGGTGGCGAAGGCAAAGGTCTTCAAGTGGTTCAGCACTTCTTCAACGAGAATCGAATTCGACAGGCTGCATCAAGCCTCGGAGCCGCCCAATTTTGCATCGATGAGTCGGTGAAATACGCCCGCGAGCGCAAGCCATTCGGCAAAGCACTCTCAACAAATCAGGCCATTCAGTTCCCCCTTGTTGAACTTCAAACCCAGTGCGAAATGCTGCGGGCACTCATCCATAAAACCGCCTGGCTCATGGACGAGCACGGAGCATTTAGCCAGTCCGACAAGGTTTCGATGTGTAACTACTGGGCGAATCGCTTGTGTTGTGAATCAGCAGACCGCGCAATGCAGGTACATGGCGGAATCGGCTATAGCCGGCACAAACCCTTTGAGCACATCTACCGCCATCACCGTCGCTACCGAATTACCGAAGGAGCCGAGGAGATCCAAATGCGAAGGGTCGCTGGCTACATGTTCGGTTATATGAACCAGCAGGCCCCGAAGGGCGTCGCCAGCGTTCGGGGCTGATATGCATCAGCCACCATCTGCTGCTGAACTCCTTCGAACAGTTGCCGACACCTTGAACACCGACGTCGTGCCAGCCACAACTGGACCTGCTCAGCATCAAGCACGCGTTGCGGCAAACATTGCATCAATTGTTGCTCGAGAACTTGAGTTTGGCCCTGAGGTCCGCTCTCGCGAGTTGGACCTCCTGCGGGAAATTGGGGGCGACGCAGTCCGCGGCTCAGGTGATCTTTCTGCTGCAGTTGCGACTGTGCTTCGAGATGGTGCTGCCGACAGTAACGAGGAGCATGATCGGGTGCGCTCTCTTCTTGTTGAGATTGTTCGAGGAGACCTCTCCATTGCCAAGCCTGGCTATGACGATTGGGACGGTGAATGAGCGAGAACATCTCCGCTGACGACCCGTCAATTCGACTATCAACGTGGCTCAGCGCACAAGAACAGACCGACATCACGGTCACTGATCTCAATACCGTCTCTGCAGGTGCTCGAAGATTTAACGCGTTGTTCAGTGCAACAACAGCATCAGGGACAACGCGCTACGCGCTCACCATGATTCCGACAGCCTCGATACAACTGCTCGATGTTGCCGATGAAGCATCGGTGCGGGAACTTGCAGAGTCCGCTGGTGTTCCCGTCCCGCATATCCATCACGTCTGCACCGATGAGTCGGTGCTCGGCGGACCGTTCTTTATTTCGATCGCTGTCGAGGGTGAAACGGTTCCGCGACGTGTGCTGCGGCTCATCGAACAGCACGACAACCTTGGTTCGCTCATCACCCGACAGATCGGTACAGCGCTCGCAGATCTTCATTCGATCCCCGAATCAAATGCGCCACGAACATTGCTTCCAGATTCTGGTCTCGGCCAGATCGCCCATGCACTGTCACAAGTCGATGAGGGTTTATCTGAGTTGCTGACACCATCACCAGCATTTTCGTTTTGCGCACGTTGGCTTGAGCGAAACGCACCCATCGAACCGGCTTGGTCGACCATCGTCCATAGCGATGTGAGAAACGGCAACATCATTGTTGGTCAAGATGGTCTTCGAGCGATCCTCGATTGGGAAGGAAGTCGGATCGGTGATCGTATGGAAGACCTTGCATGGACAACCCAGCGAATGTGGCGCTTTCGAGAAGACCACCTACCCATTGGGGGATTCGGAACAATAAACGATCTTCGCACTGCGTACCTCGAACGCGGCGGCGAATGGGATGATGATCGTTTCCACTGGTGGCGTGTGTTGCTCACTGTGAGATGGGGTCTCGGTATGGCAGGCCAGTCCCGATCACATCTTGACGGGTCGTTTGTTTCAATTGTTATGTCCGCAAGTGCTCGTCGAATGGCAGAACTCGAATTTGACGCCCTTCAACTGCTGCGGTAGATCAACGACATAAAGATTGGGACGTACTAGTCGAGACCAAGTTCGGTGATCGCCTGCAGACGGAGCTCACGCTTCAACAACTTGCCCGACCCAGTTCTTGGAAGAGGCTCGGTCATCGTTTTCATATAACGAGGAATCTCGTACTTCGCGAGATGATTCACCAGATACGCGCGAAGTTCCTCTTCATCGAAGTCGTTGGTGACATACATCGTCGTGCCAACCTCTTCTCCGAGTCGCTCATCTGGCACTGAGTACACCGTTGCTTCGATCACGCAAGGGTGAGATGACAGGGCTGCCTCAACCCCACCGCATCCAATGTTTTCTCCACCACGAATGATGAGATCTTTGATTCGATCGACGATGAACAGGTGACCGTCGGCATCGAGATACGCGACATCTCCGGTCTTAAACCAACCGCCCTCAGCAAATGAATCTGCGGTTGCCTCTGGCTTATTCCAATACTCACGAAACATCGATGGACCACGAACTTGCAGTTCGCCGCGTTCACCAGCAGCAAGCACTGACCCGTCCTCGCCAACAACCCGAAGGTCGATCACGCACAACGCCGGTCCAGAACTCAACGGCCGTTCAGAATATTCAGCTCCAATAATCAATGTGCCAATGGCGTTTGTTTCAGTCATTCCCCAACCGGTATTGGGAAGTGCTTTCTCAAATGACCGGTCGATCTGACCCACCTGTTCTGGTGGCCGGGCAGCACCACCACCACCGACGGTCAGCAACGACGAGAGATCTCTTCCCTCGGACTGCGCGATCCGCACAAGATCACCACTTACCGCTGGCGGCCCAGTAAACGTGATGATTCGCTCGCGTTCGATGAGTCCGGCGGCAACCGATGCATCCCACTTATACATGGTCACCAATTTGCGTTGACCGCGGAAACTCCCTAAAAACACGGCGTGCAAGCCAAGCACGTGAAACAGTGGAATGCCGAGCAGGGTTGCTGGCACCAAACCCGAACCTTCTTCGGGGGCAACTACGTTGCCTGGGCGTTCAGTGAGGGCGCCATATTCGACCTCCCACGCCATGAGAGCAACAATCACATTGTGGTGGTTCGACAGCACACCTTTCGGATGACCCGTTGACCCAGACGTGTACAGGATGAGAGCGGGATCAGTCGGTGCGATATCAACCTGTGGCATGTCGACCGCCCCGATAGCCGCCATACGAGCAGCAAGATCAACCTGCGAGGCAGAAGTACCGGAGTGACGAACAGCGACGATCTGCAATCCGTCAATCGGATCGCTCATCGATTCCAGCAACGCAAGGCGCTCAGCATCCGCAAAAATCACTTTTGCACCCGAGTCGGTGAGGCCGTACGCCATCTCATCGGCATTCCAAAGAGAGTTCATGGCAACGGCGATCGCTCCCACCGATGTTGCTGCAGTGAACGCCATCATCCATTCGGGGTAGTTACGCATGGAGATTGCGACTCGGTCACCTTTTTGCACACCGAGCTCGTGAACTAGTAGGTGACCAATTCGTGCTGCGTCATTCCAGAACTCAGCAAAGGTCCAGCGCTGGTCGTCGGCGACGAGGAATTCAACACCGCTTACAGCCTCTTCGTACACCTGTCGGAGTGATGCCGGGGCATTCACAAACGTTCGCACCGGACCGCGAATATCGACTCGGTCAACCAACTCATACGGTTCACCCGCGGCGGTGATCCGTGCAAACGCATCGAGGCGTTGTTGGGCCAGAGATTCGGTCATTGAGGAGCTCCTTCCACGAGCACAACGTAGTGCAGCCACGCAATCTGTCTGGCAGCAGAGGGTGGCTAGCCCGATCGATATACGCGGTTGCGCGATCACTAGCGTGAGGGTGAGAAACTTCGTCGACTACTTCATTAATTAGGAGATCATGATGGGCGCAGAACCAACACTTGCGTGGACCTTGCAACGGCCTGCCGCGCAATATGCAAACAAAGTCGCAACCGTCGATCGTGGCACCGGTGAGCGTCGGACGTGGTCCGAGGTTGCCGAGCGGGTCAACGGTTTGTCGTCAGGTTTGCTCGGCCTTGATCTCGAGATTGGTGACCGCGTTGGTGCTCTCATGCTGAACAGCAGCCGACATTTTGAGTTGTGGTTCGCAATCCCAGGTGCCGGAATGGTGATGAATGACCTGAACTATCGCCTTGCGGAAGAAGAACTCGCGTTTATCTGTGGCGACTCAGAGGTCAAGGTGCTCTTCGTTGACGACAACTATCTCGATACAGGCCGCGCCCTTCTTCAGCGTGTGGACTCTCTTCACACATTGGTGTGGACTGGTCCAGGCGATGATGCGCCAGAAGGCTGTGTTGCATATGAAGCACTCGTATCGACCGCTCCAGTCGAACTTCCTCCGCAACGCCACGATGGTCTTGCTGCAATCTTTTACACCGGAGGCACCACTGGACTTCCAAAGGGTGCAATGCTCACCCACCGCAACCTCACTGCAAACGCAATGCACGGTGTTGCCGTTATGGGAATCACCCACCGCGACAAGTATTTGCATGCCGGTCCCCAATTTCATTTGGCCGATGGTTCGATGACCTACGCCGTCTCATGGGCGGGTGGAGCACATGTCTTTATTCCGGCATTTGAGCCAACAGCAACTGTTTCCGCTTTCGCAGATGAGCAGTGCACCATTGGTTTGCTCGTTCCGACAATGCTCGGAATGATTCTTGCAAGCGGAGCGCTCGAAGGTGCCGATCTCACTGCTCTTCGAGCCCTCATGTACGGCGCCTCACCAATGCCCAGCGAAGTTCAACGACAAGTCGCAGCCGAGTTCGGCTGTGAGATATTCCAGCTCTACGGAATGACTGAAGCATCGCCCATCGCAACGTGTATGGACGGCGACGATCATCGCCGAGGCATGGCTGGCGAGGAGCCGTTCGCAAGTCGGCTCCGCTCTGCAGGTTCACCCGTGCCTGGTGTTCGCTGCGAAGTTCGCCGTGAGGACGGCTCTCGAGCCGATGTTGGTGAACCGGGTGAGATCTACATCCAAGGGCCGAACATCATGGCCGGATATTGGAACCGGCCAGAAGAGACTGCTCATGCACTTGTCGATGGCTGGTATCGGTCTGGTGATGTCGCATGGCAAGATGATGACGGCTATCTCTACGTCGTCGACCGTGCAAAAGACATGATCATCTCGGGTGGTGAGAACATCTACACGACCGAGGTCGAGAACGCCGTGTACGTGCACCCCGCCGTCGGTGAGGCTGCCGTGTTCGGTATTCCACACGAGAAGTTTGGAGAGACAGTTCATGCCGAGATTGTTCCTAAAGTCGGCGTGTCGGTCACCGAGGAAGAGATCATCGAACACTGCCGGAGCCTGATCGCGGGCTACAAACTGCCCCGATCAGTGACGATCAGGTCGTCGGATGACCCGCTTCCAAAATCTGGAGCCGGCAAAATTCTCAAGCGTGACCTCCGCGAGCCGCACTGGGCTGGCCGAGATCGCCATGTCGGTTAAGCCAACGTCATTCAAACGGAATTCATGATGCTGTCGTCCGACTACGGTTGATTCATGGCAGACGTTGCATCACTCATCAACGGTGTTTCCGAACTGGTTCGGATCCCAAGTGTGAACCCGCTGCAGTCTGATGACGCAGCCCTCACCGGTGAACGGAGGCTTGCTGAACACCTTGCAAACAAAGCAAGTGACCTGGGTGCCGAGGTCGAACTTGACAACGTCGTTGATGATCGACCCAATCTCATTGCGAAATTCGAAGGCGAACGACCCGACACAGTGGTGATTGACGTCCACCTTGACACCGTCGCTGTTGCTCACATGACCGACGACCCCTTCGACGGACGCGTCGAGAATGATCGGGTGTACGGCCGGGGTTCGGTCGACACGAAAGCCACTTTTGCCATCGTGCTTGACGTACTTTCACAATTGAAGCAAGAGGGTCGGCGACCTGGCCCCACTGTTCACCTCGTTGGAACGGTGTCTGAAGAAATGGGAGGGTTGCTTGGCGCGCGACATCTCGCAACTCGCCTGCAACATGACGGGCATGACGTTGAACGAATGGTGATTGCCGAACCCACAATGTGTGCACCAGTCCACGGCCATAAGGGTGGTGTCGGGCTGGAGATCTGCGTGCACGGTCATGCTGCTCATTCATCCCGTCCTGAGTTGGGTGCCAATGCGATTTCTGCTGCCGCTCGCATCATCGCGGCTCTCGATGCCGAACAAACTCGACTTGAGCAAACTGAGGCTGCAACTGCTGTCGGAAGAGGCACGTTGTCTGTTACCGAAATTGGTGGCGGGGTTGCCCGCAACATCATCCCCGACATGTGCACGCTGTACGCCGGCCGACGAATTGCCCCCGGTGAAGATCCTCTGTCAATTTACGAGTCGTTGCGCCACCTAGTCGTCGCCGCTGGCGCACCACTGCAGGTCGATGTGGAGATGGCAAACGGAACTGCCTTTCCTGCATTCTTCACCGACCCGAATGATGACTTCGTGCAGTTGATTGCGAATCTTTCGGAGCGGACGCCTGAGACCGTCACCTACGGTTCAAATTGCTTGGCCTATGACGATCTTGAGGCGTCGAAAGTCCTATTTGGCCCCGGATCAATCGACCAAGCCCACCAAGCAGTCGAGTGGGTTGACATCGATGAGCTCGTCCGAGCTGCGTCGGTGTACCGCAAATTATTTGCAGCCTGATCGCACGCTGATCAGCACAAGATTGCCGACGCCCCCATGGGCTCGACAGCAACACCTTTGCTACCGTCGAGTCATGCACACCACGGCTCAGGGTTTGACACGATGACGGCAGCCGTAATTGGCTCGGGTATGGCAGGAATTCTGGCTGCAATCGAGTTGAAGAAGGCCGGGTTCGATGTCATCGTCTTTGAGAAGGCATCAACTCTCGGTGGCACGTGGCGAGACAACACCTATCCAGGTCTCTCTTGTGACGTTCCTGCTCACTCGTACACCTTCTCCTTTGCTCGAAATCCTGACTGGTCAATGCAGTACGCACCCGGTCCAGAAATTCGTGAGTACTTCCAGCACGTCGCTGATCAATTCGGTGTCACTGAGTGCATTCGTTTCAACAGCGAGGTCACATCACTTGAGTGGACGAACACTCACTGGCAACTGTCGACAAGCGATGGATATCGCGGTGATTTCCCATATGTGTTTGCTGCCACTGGGGTACTTCACCATCCAAATATTCCTGACATGCCAGGAATCGAAGACTTTGAAGGGGCTGTCTTTCACTCGGCTCGTTGGGATCACAGCATCCCGCTTGAAGGGAAGAACGTCGCTGTCATCGGCACTGGGTCAACGGCAATTCAGATCACGTCAGCACTTGTTGATCAGGTTGATGAATTTGCGCTCTTCCAGCGAAGTGCTCAATGGGTTCTTCCGGCACCTAACCCCGAGTTTTCCGAAGAGCAACGTTCAGCATTTCGAGACGATCCTGCGGCTCACGAAGAGTTCGTTCGAGAGCTTGCCATCACGATGTTCCAACGCACATCGTCCGCGGTGACTGAACCCGATTCAGTCGAGTACCAGAAGGTGGCTGCTCTCTGCCAACGCAACCTCGACACCGTTGTCGATGACGAACTGCGCAAACAGCTCACTCCAGATCACCAGCCGATGTGTAAACGTCTCATCGCATCATCCGACTTTTACGAAAAGATTCAACGTCCGAACGCCCGCTTAGTGACGTCGTCAATCGATACGTTCACGCCGACCGGAATTCGCACTGCGGACGGCATTGAGCATGAATTTGATGTTGTTGTGCTTGCTACAGGTTTCCGATCAGATCGATTCATTCGACCCACTCGGGTCATCGGAATTGATGACACCGACCTGGACGACGTCTGGTCACCATCACCAATTGCGTATCTGTCAGTGATGGTGCCTGGCTTTCCAAACTTGTTTCTGCTCAACGGACCCAATGGCCCGATCGGAAACTTCTCTCTCATTGAAATCGCTGAACGTCAGATGTCGTACTGCATGCAACTCATCTCAGAAGTCGAGCGCTCAGATTCACAAGCAGTTGTTCCGACCTCTGAGGCAACGAGCGCGTTTGAATCTGAACGGCGTGACGCTGCGAAGCACACGATCTGGATGTCCGGTTGCAATAGTTGGTATCTCGATGCCACCGGTGTTCCCGCTTCGTGGACGTTCAGTTATGACCGATTCGTTGAGGAGATGTCTGCTCCGAAATTAGATGCATTCACCATGAGCTAACGGCGCTCAGGGCATCGCCACGCTCGGCCAGCATTTCGACCTTCTCGCGCGATCTACGATGGGTCCATGGATGTAGGCGCTCTCATTTTCCCGACCGACAAAACGATTCGTCCCGATCGACTCGCAACAGCACTTGAAGAGCACGGTTACGAATCATTGTGGGTTGCGGAACACACCCATATTCCACTCACACGAAAGACTCCATACCCCGCCGGTGGTGAACTGCCTGATTTCTACAAGCGGACGATGGACCCCTTTGTCGCTCTGTCGGTTGCAGCGACAGTGACATCGAACCTCAAGCTTGGCACCGGAATCTGCCTTGTCAACCAACATCACGCGATCAACTTGGCAAAGCAATGTGCATCGGTCGACCTAGTGTCAAATGGTCGCTTTTTGTTCGGTGTCGGCGTCGGCTGGAACGAGGATGAAATGGAGCACCATGGTGTCGACCCTTCGAAACGTCGCTCATCTGCACGCGAGAAAATTCTTGCGGTGAAAGAATTGTGGTCACAAGAAGCGGCAGAGTTCCACGGTGACTACGTCGACTTCTCGCCGAGCCTCAGCTATCCGAAACCGGTCAGCAATCCGCCGGTTCTCATGGGCGGTTCGGGTGGTCCAGTCACGTTCAAACATGTCATCGAATACTGCGACAGCTGGATGCCAATCCACGGTCGGGTCGATCCGCTAGAGAAAATTGATCTCCTTCGCCAAATGTCTGAGGAGGCCGGCCGAGACCCTGCTTCCATCGGGCTTTCCATCTACGGCTGCCCAATGGATGCCGAAGTGATTGAGCGCTACGAGGCCGCCGGCGCAGAACGAATCGTGTTCTGGCTTCCTGCGAATGCTGAGTCTGAAGTACTCGAAGCGGTCGAGGCAGGCGCAGCGTTCATCAACTAGTCACGCGCCCTCACGAAGGAGAGGGAAGAGCGGATCGTCCAACGGCACGCCCGCTGGCAGTCGGTCAGCAAGACCTGCAAACTCTGGCGAGGTCGTCCAGCGACGAGGCGCATGCACCATGTCGTCTCCTAGGTATCGAAGCGACAGCACCCGGCGACGACCTGGACCCGGATTTCCCGCGGCGGTGTGAAGTGTCTGCATGTGAAAACACACGACATCACCAGGCTGCAATTCCCAGCCAATGACACGAGGGTCATCGTCATCGATTTCGGGAAGCTCGCTCAGGCTGCCTTCTGGAAACCACTTTGCTTGATCGTCGAGAAAAGATCTCGGCATGAACCACGGCCCCCGATGAGAACCGGCGAGAAATTCGAGTGTGACCGACCGTGGAACCGGGTCGACCGGAATCCACATGCTGATGTTGTGTTGACCTTCGACGTTGTAGTACGGAATGTCCTGATGCCACGGAGTTCGTTGAGAGGTGCCGGGTTCTTTCACCAAGACATGATCGTGAAAGAAACGAACACTGGTTGAGCCCATCACCTCGGCAGCGAGATCTGCCAACACCGGGAGCCGCACGGCGTGTTCGAGTTCGGGTAACCGCTGCCAGGAACAAAAGTCTTCGATAAACGAGCCATCGTCATCGGCACTCGCACGTTTTGCAAGTGGCGAAAGATCCGCAAGATTCGCCTCAATAGCGGCAGCAACCACTTCAATGTCGGCTGGACTGAGTACCTGGCGAACACAGACAGCGCCCTGTTGCTCATAGTCGGCTCTCAGACTCATGCAGAGATTGTTTCACGAAGGTTGAGATACCGCCATACCCCGTTAACGCCTGAGCATCTCCGCACGTCGTGCATCGGCGAAAGCCTGTAGTCCTGATCTATGTACGGAGCAGCGATTACGGCGGTGTCATGCCTGCGGGCCAACACCGAGGCGCATATTGCCTGGATCCTCTCATCGTCAGGACTTCCCCCACACGACCCAACTGAAGTAGTTACCTTGACCGCGGGCGGAGGTTACATCGGATCGCTCTGCAATGGGATCCTCAATCAACACGTTGAAATTATTCCTGGTTCGACACGTGGTCGGATCGTTTCCGTCAACCTCACAGGCACCGATGCACTGATCGCAGGAATCCCAGATGGTGGATCAGCAAAGGTCGCAATTGCCCCGGCCTCAATACTTCCCGACTCCCTATGGGCATCACTTCTTGAGAGAGCACCCGTGATATTGACCGCAACCATCGCGAAGGCAACACCTAATTGTGAAACTGTGAACAGGGAAGAAATATTCCACGACCTTTTCTATCTGTTTGACGTCAGTGCAGTGAGGTCGTGAATGTCCAAAGAATCACCGTCAAACAGCCTCAACGACGCGTTTCTATAGCGATACGAGTTTTTGTTGCGGCCCACGAACAAATTGGGCATTGCGTCAGGTCATGATGACGGGCCGGGCAGTATTCGCGACCAAAAAAGATGATCTGTAGATGCCGCCGATTCCATGTCTCGCGCGGAAACACTGCCTTGAGGTCGCGCTCAGTTCGCTCAACCGTCGAATCGTTCGACAACCCCCATCGCGCTGCCAATCGATGGATATGCGTATCGACAGGAAATGCCGGATGTCCAAATGCTTGAGACATCACCACGCTCGCCGTTTTGTGACCGACCCCAGCGAGAGATTCAAGAAACTCCCAGTCGTCAACAATCTCACCACCGGCATCAATGATTTGCTCAGCCATCCGACGAAGATTTTTGGCCTTCGTTGGCGCAAGACCAATTTCTTTGATGTACCCCAAGATCTCGTCTGGGTGTAATTCAATCATTTGCTGCGGCGTGCTCGCCCGAGCAAACAGAGCCGGGGTGACCTCATTGACTTTCTTGTCAGTGGTCTGAGCGGATAACGCCACAGCGACGAGCAACGTGTAAGGGCTTGAATGGTCGAGCGGTATCGGTGGGTCTGGGTACAGATCATCCAACATGTCGCCGATCAGGTCAGCTTTTTCTTGGCGTCGCATCACCAGGAACGCTAGCCACACCGTCGCCGCTCACTGATCGCTACGATCGCAGTATGTCAATAACTGGACGTTGTCTCTGCGGCGAAGTGACGTACTCGATTACAGGTGACGTCATCCGAACGGCCGTCTGCCATTGCGATCACTGCCAGCGCCAAAGTGGCGGAGCGTTTTCAGTCAACCTCGTGACCGCCGCCGACCACTTCAACGCGAGTGGTGACATGAAAATGTACGGCGACCCTGGTGATGACCCATCCGGGACAGTGCACGTTGAACGACATTTCTGCGGAAACTGTGGTTCGCCGATTATTTCGATTCCGACCGGACGACGTGAGATTGTCATCGTCAAATCAGGCACTCTCGACGAAAAGGCATCCATCTCGCCAGACGTTGAGGTGTGGTGTGAGTCGAAACAACCATGGGTCATCATGCCCGAGATGGCTGTCTCTAAAGAACGCGAATAATCCGCGATCGATCACCATCATTCCAGTGCAATGAGAATTGTCAGCCTTGTTCCTTCAGTGACTGAGACCCTGAGCGCTTGGAATGCAACACCGATCGCGTGCACGAAATATTGCGAGCGGCCTGATCTTCCACACGTTGGAGGAACAAAAAATCCTGAAGTCGATGAGATCATTTCTCTCGCCCCAGATCTCGTCGTGGTTGATGTTCAAGAAAACAGGCTTGAGGATTTCACGGCTCTCAAACATGCGGGTCTTTCGGTGCTCGCGCTTGACGTCGTGTCACTCGAAACAATGCAGGGCGATCTTGGTCGTCTCGCGGAGGCAGCCAAACTGCAATTCAAGCCACAGCCACTTCCTGAACTTGCTCCGCTCTCGCTTCGAGCATTCGTGCCCATCTGGAGACGACCATGGATGTCGATCGGGGCGCACACATTCGGTTCACAACTGCTTAAAGCCATTGGAGTGACGAATATTTTCGAACACTCGCCATCGGAATATCCCGAAGTTGATCTGGTGACGGTCGGTGATCTGTTACCTGACCTCATCATCGTTCCGTCTGAGCCATACGAATTCGATGACGAACACCTCGAAGAATTCACCGACATCGCGCCGTCGATGCGGGTGGATGGGCGTGACTTGTTCTGGTGGGGAGTCCGAACACCGGCTGCAATGCGGCGACTGCACGACAAACTCCGCTCAACGATGTGAGACGCTCATCGGCGAATATGTCGACATGACCTCAGAACTACTCGCCGGCAAAACCGCTCTTGTTACTGGATCGTCGCGTGGCATCGGACGAGCAATTGCCATCGCATTTGCTCAAACAGGTGCGAATGTAGCGATCAACTATGTCAACGACGGTGATGCCGCTACCTCCGCAGTAAACGAGATCATTGACATAGGCCGGCAAGCGATCGCAGTTCAAGCTGATGTTGGTGATCCTGAACAGGCCGTCAACCTTGCCCAGGCTGTATCAGCCGAACTCGGACCAATTGATGTGCTCGTCAACAACGCTGGTATCGGTGGTCGGGTTGCGGACCCTCAAGATCTCACCCTTGCGCAATGGACGACGACGATAAACGTCAACCTGACATCAGCGTTCGTTCTCACCGATGCGGTGCTCTCCTCAATGCGGGAGCGTCGATGGGGTCGCATCATCAATGTGTCATCGACTGCCGCGCAAACCGGCGGGTCAATCGGTCCCCACTACTCCGCATCGAAGGCCGGAATTATAGGTCTCACCCATGGTTACGCAAAGATGCTTGTCAAAGAGGGCATTACGGTCAATGCGATCGCAATGGCGCAGATTGATACCGACCTTGTTCACTCATCCACTCCTGCAGATCCGTCACGGATCCCTGTTGGCCGACTTGGTTCAACCAGCGAAATCTCAGACGTCGCCTGCTTGCTCGCCACCAATGCGTACATCACAGGTCAAACGATCAGCGTTAACGGCGGCATGTATTTCACCTCGTAGTACGCAACCTGTCGTCCGTCTTGGGGAATAGTTACCAATGAGCGGTGTTGAGATGACTGTGACCACCATTTCTGCAACACCCGAGCGGCTCAAGAACCTAAAAACGTGGAACCTCGCACTTACAGTGCTGCACCTCGTTCAAGCCGTCATCATTGTTCTCATTGGCGGTGACTTTGCAATCGATGTCACATCAACATTTCCGGAAGGTCCTCCCGGAACCCGCATTCCCGTTGCCGAACCACTCTTTGGAGTGCGCATCGGACTTGCAATCGGAATCTTCTTGCTGTTGGCTGCAATCGATCATGCACTAACCGCCACCGTTGCGCGTTCAACGTATGAATCAGACCTGCGGTCAGGCATCAACCGGTTCCGTTGGGTCGAGTATTCGTTCAGCGCAACGATCATGGTCCTTCTCATCTCGGCCTATTCAGGTATCACCGGCATCGCAGCGCTCTGCGGGATCATTGGAGCAAACGTCTCAATGATCCTGTTTGGCTGGATCCAAGAACGAACAAATCCTCCGGGCCGTGAATCGACGTCGATGATGGCATTCTGGTTTGGAACCATTGCCGGTCTCGCCCCATGGGCTGCGATCGTCATCAACGTCATTGGCTCAGAGACAGTGCCGGGCTTTGTCTACGGGATTGTTGTTACTGAAGCGATTCTCTTCTTCAGCTTCGGACTTAACCAATGGCTGCAATACCGCGGAGTCGGCCGTTGGACCGATTACCTCTACGGCGAGAAGGTGTATCTCGTGCTCAGTTTGGTAGCAAAATCGGTACTCGCCTGGTTCATCTACTTCGGCTCGCTCGGTACCTGACGTACTAAAGCGCTCGTAGACCGAGTTGTCGTCTGACTCGTCACCGAACTCGTCTTCACCAACCTCTGCTCCAGATGACTGATCTTCAGCGGTGGGCGCACGCAGCGGAATCTGAACCGCTCACTAGCTACGACAATGACGGAGGAAGGTGACCACTTCCTCGTTCACGAAGTTCATTGGCGTCACACACCCGGCACCGAGTTTCGATATGCATCGCGGTGATCGACATTTGAGTACCTCGTGACCGCTCAATCAGCGGAACGGGATGCGCAATGACATCAGTCGATCCGCATCGATCACAGTGAGGATAAGCAGGCCGTTCCCAACTCAATGAACAATTGCTGCAGGTCACGACGATGACTGCCTCTGTTCGCTGACCGGTGAGATGCTCATCGGTCGTGCAGTTCGGACAACTGATGTCGAGTGACATGTCCTCAGGTTAGGCGGCCTGTTTCGTTGGCCGGTTCTCATCGGCTGGCAACGGCGTACACACAGCGATTATTCCAGCGGTGATCGGCAAGAGAACCATCAAGCGGGCTGCACTCGAATACGAACCAACCCAATCAGCAAGCAGTGAGAAGGTGAACGGGGCGACCGCAGTCGAAATAACCATCACCGACGTCATACGCCCTCGCCACGTTCCTAATGTTTCTCGCCCGATCCAGCGAGCCAGCAATGCTCCCTCGCTTGCAGCCATTGATGCAGCAGCTGACCCAAGGGCGACTGCAAAACCAATCGCGCCAAGTCGAGACCCCACGAAGGTTAACGACATGACAGCAACCGACATCAGCAACATTGCGAACGGCACGACAATGCGACTTGGCACGCGATCAACCAACCGGCCAATGGTGAGCGCCACAACCGCTGCCGAAATACTTTGCGGCAAAAAGTTGCTCGCCGCTGCTGCCGGAGACAACCCGCGTTCACCCAGCACTGCAATTTGGTGAAACGCAAGTGCTGTTGAGACAAATCCTGTTGTCGCATAACCGAACGTAACGACAAGAAAACCGTTTCTCCGGAGCTTTCGGGGAATCTGTGTCTCAGCGATCACTGGAGCAGTCGCTTCGTCGTCGGCATGCGGATGCTCAAGCCGAAGTCGACGAATCACCACTGACATCACCAGACCCACCACTACGACAAAGATGCCCTCGACAACCCAAGTTGTCTTCCAACCAAGAGAAGGAATCAGACGGGCCGCAATAAACGGAGTGAGCGAGATTGTCGATCCTCCAAGTGCGGTCAACAAGCCAAGAGCCGCCCCGCGCCGTTGCAGAATATTTGTTGCAACAAACACGGATGCCGACAGTGGCATACCAGTTTGACCGAATGAGCGAAGGCCGTATATCGCGATGGTAAGCATCACGAGGTTCGTCGACACCGAGGCCAATATCGTTGCAAGGCACAAGCCAAGGGCAACCCAAGGCAGTATGTTCGCCACACCTTTTCGATCGATGACACGTCCGAGCCAGGTGCCGGTTGTCGAGGCCGCGAGCGTGCCGATCAGATACGCAAAGGTCAACTGACCACGGCTCACATCTAGATGGTCGGTCAACGGCTCGACAAAAACCGAAAATCCCGCTGTCTGACCTGGACCAGATAATGCGATAAGGACCGCGCCGGTACCGATAATTGACCGGCGATGCTGTTGTTGTGTTGCCACGAATCTCCCTCTGAGCCGGTCTGAACCTACTCAGTGTGGACACTCAGTTGGTGTACGTCTGCAATGCCCCGTTCTCATTTGCCAAGCGGGCCAACAGTGGCGACGGTTCCCAATGGGCACCGCCGAGCGACGCTGAGTAATGACGGATGCGCTCAACAATCTCAGCGAGACCGACTGAGTCGGCCCAATGCATCGGGCCACCGCGGTACAACGGCCAGCCGTAGCCATTCACCCACACAACGTCAATATCACTGCCACGAATGGCGATCTTCTCTTCAAGAATCTTCGCTCCCTCGTTCACCATCGGGTACACGCAACGCTCAAGTACTTCTTGGTCGGTCACCTCGCGTTGCTCCACGCCTTGAGCGATGGCAAAGTCTTTGATGAGGTGCTCAACTTCTGGGTCTGGAGTCGACGCCCGCGTATCAGGGTCATAGGTGTAGTAGCCGCGGCCGTTCTTCTGCCCGCGACGACCGTTCTCACACAGCACCTCTCGCACGGTTGAACTCGATGACGTTTCCTCGTTCCAGCCAATGTCAAGGCCGGCAAGATCCATCATGGCGAATGGCCCCATCGGGAAACCGAAGTCGTACAGCACTCGGTCGATCTGGGCTGGCGTTGCGCCCTCAAGAATCATCCGGTCAGCTTCAGCACCACGCATAAACAGCATCCGGTTGCCGACGAACCCATGACAGACACCGACGAGAACGGCGATCTTGTTCACCCGCTTCGAGATTGCCATTGCGGTCGCCACGGTCGTGTCGGACGACTTTGCACCACGCACAACCTCAAGGAGTTTCATCACGTTTGCAGGTGAGAAGAAGTGCATACCGATCACACTCTCGGGGCGTGAAGTGACCGACGCAATCTCGTTGACATCAAGAGCAGATGTGTTTGATGCCATGATCGCCCCCGGCTTACAGATTTGATCAAGCTCAGCGAAGATCGTCTTCTTCAGCGCCATGTCTTCAAAGACTGCCTCAATGACGAGATCACAGTCGGCAAAATCTTGTTTGTCGGTAGACCCTGTAATCAGTGCCATCCGTTCCTCAACAGCCGAGGCCGGGATTGAACCGTTCGATGCTGAACGCTCATAGTTCTTTCGCACTACGGCGAGCCCACGATCAAGGCTCTCTTGATCACGCTCAACGATGGTGACAGGAATGCCAACGTTGGCGAAGTTCATCGCAATGCCGCCACCCATGGTGCCAGCGCCGAGCACACCACAGTGCTTGACATCAACAATCGGGGTATCCGATGGAACATCTGGGACCTTGTTCGCAGCACGCTCAGCAAAGAACGCGTATCGCTGCGCTGCTGACTGGGGTCCAGTCATGAGTTCAGTGAACAACCGACGCTCGACGGCAAGACCCTCGTCAAACGACAGGTTGGCTGCAGCCTCAATGCACTGAATGTTGTATTCAGGCGCAAGGAAACCGCGGGTCTTGCGGGCAATCGATGCCCTGAAGTTTGCGAAGAGTTCAGTATTTCCGCGAGCTTCAAGCACCTTCTCATCACGGTCACGTACTCGTGCGAGTGGCATGTTCTCGGCAATCGCTCGACGCGCGAACGCAATCGCAGCTTCTCGGAGATCACCGTCGGTGACCTCGTCAACGAGCCCTGCCTCGCGAGCCTCTGCAGTTCCGATGTGGCGCCCAGACGTCATCATCTCGAGAGCCTTCAGAACTCCGGCGAGACGAGGCAACCGCTGCGTGCCACCTGCTCCCGGCAGCAGTCCAAGATTGACCTCTGGCAAACCAAACTTTGCTCCTGAGACGGCCACCCGGTAGTGCGCACACAACGCAACTTCGAGGCCACCTCCGAGGGCAGTGCCGTGGATTGCGGCGATCACTGGAATCGGCGCGTTCTCCATCGCATCCTGCACTTCTTGGAGGCCAGGGCCCTTTGGCGCCCCACCGAATTCGCTGATGTCGGCACCGGCAATAAACGTGCGACCCTCGCAGACGAGGACGATGCCGGCGGCTCCATTGCTGACGGCGGTCGTCATGCCGTCGAGTAGTCCTTGACGGACATGCCAACTCAGCGCATTCACCGGCGGGTTGTCGACGATGACAAGAGCGATCTCACCATCGGTCTCAAGGCGGACAGTTTCAGTCAGTTGCGTCATGCCTTAAGTCAAGCATTTTTCCGCTTGGCTCACGGCTTTGGAGGCCACCGCTCTGAGTGAACATTTGGTGCAACGTTGCGTCTAATTCGCCCTGACCACGAATTTCTCAACGCAATGACTTTCACCAGACGAACGATGTCAGCGATGAGCAGAATCAACCCTTATTTACGAACAAGTGGTGGGCGAGGGGGGACTTGAACCCCCACGTCCTTACGGACACTGGCACCTGAAGCCAGCGCGTCTGCCATTCCGCCACTCGCCCGAGTGAGCACTTGGAATCTATCGGCACGACGACAGCCACTGCACCAAGGCCAATGCGTCGATATCTTGGTCAGCGTGAATGTGCTTCGAGTTCAACGGTGGTCTGATATGGATGTCGCCGAGCGACAGCAGATTCTCCATCGCGGACTCGACGACATATTTGCACCCTCACTTCGCACGTCAATCGGTGATCTCATCGAAGATGTCCGCCAACGAGGTGACGCAGCCGTCTGTGATGCTCTCGAGCGATTTGATGGCATCACCACCACACCTCATGCTCTGCGACTCAGCGATTCCGAATATGAGTCAGCCAACGTTTCAGATGACGTCGCTGCGGCAATCGATGATGCGATTACCCACCTCCGAATCTTTAATGAACGCCAACTCGAGCATTCATCGTCGTGGTCACACGAAAGCGAACCCGGGCTCACCATTGGTGAGAAAGTCACGCCTATTACTTCCGTTGGTTTATTCACGCCGTCCGGCAAAGCCTCATACCCGAGCGTGACATATCAACTTGCCGTACCAGCGCTCGTTGCTGGAGTTCCCGAAATTGCAGTCGTTGTGCCCCCAGTGCCAGGCGGACAGGGTGAAGTTGACCCCGCAGTCATTCATGTGTGTCGCACTCTTGGTCTTCGCAACATCTTTCGGGTGAACGGACCTGCCGGCATTGCGGCGCTCGGGTTTGGCACTGAGTCGATTCCGAAAGTGAGAAAGATCGTCGGCCCTGGTTCGCCGGCAGTGACCATTGCTCAGGTCGAAATGCAGCGCCACGGAGTCTCGACAATGATGCTCCTCGGGCCAACCGAGTCTCTAGTGATCGCTGATGACACCGCTGATGTCATGCGGCTCGCCGCTGACCTTCTTATCGAGGCAGAACACGGCACCGATACCTCTGTTGTGTTGGTCACCCCGTCGCCAGATCTTGCAGATCGCGTTGACATCGAACTTCAGCAACAACTCACTGAGTTGCCTGAAATTCGGGCAACTGCTGCTCGGGCTGCACTTGGTCCGAATGGCGGCTGCATCATCGTCAACGACCTCGACGAAGCGTGCACCGTTGCAAATCTGTACGCGGCCGAGCACCTTCAAATTGCAGTCGAAGAATCTGAGATCGAACGATGCGTTGATCAGATCGATCATGCCGGTGAAATGCTCATTGGCCAGCACACCCCATTTTCTGCCGCGAATTTTGTCATTGGCTGCCCCGCATCGCTTCCCACCTCAGGGTTCGCCCATGTGTCATCAGGAATCACTGCGCAAGCGTTCATGAAACGGACCGCAATTGCTCGAGCCACCGAAGAAGCACTACTTCGGATGGCTCCATCGATCACGGCCCTCGCGGATCACGAAGGCTTTCCAGCCCACGCAGCAGCCATACGTCGTCGCCAAGGCTGAACATGTCGAGACGTCCGCCCTACGAACCGTGGCGCGAAACCAGTGGTGAGTTTCGTTGGCGGCTTGGGGTTCGCCCGCTTGATCTTCGAAATTGGATTGAGATCGACGATCACGTAGAGGCCGAACTCGAAGCAAAGGCGAACATCATGGCTAGCCACCCGGCGACGGCATTCTGTGCGCTTGACGGCACTGAAGATGCTGCGCAGGAGGTGCTTGACGAACTCGTCTCACACCTCCATGCCGAGCATCCAGAGTTTGCCAAAACTGTTGTGGTTGACGAAGCCCTGCATCCACTTGATGCCGCAGGTCGCATCGTTCAAGAAGACCTCGTGCTCATGGTTGAACGAGACAACAGGTTGGTTTTTGGGGCGGGAAGCGTGTGCTTTCCGAATCGCTGGGATCTTCAATCAAAACTCGGACTAACCATGTCCGAGGTGCATGAACCAGTAGCGCTGCTCAATGAACAACTCGGTCCCGTCATCGACAACGTGCTCGACCGGCTTACCCCTGAGCGTCCAATGTGGCGACTTGGTTGGGGAGTTATTGATACAGACGACCTATATCAGGCGGTTGACGGCACCGCTGCTGCCCGACCAGTTGATGCTCCCCCATCAGCCCATCACTTGCGAATCGAACGTGAGACGCTTCGGAGATTTCCGAAGACCAACTGTGTGCTGTTCACGATCAGAACCCACCAGATGCCACTTCCTGAACTGGTTGGTGTTGACCCAACATCTGCATCGGCACTTGCTGACGCAATCGAGTCGATGCCAGAACCGATCGCTGGGTATAAACAGCTCATTGTTTCAGGTCAACGGATTGCTGACTGGCTCCGCTCAAACGATGAACACTGTCTAACCTTCGAACATGAGTGACCCTGAGGCTCTCGTTAAACGACTGTTGAAGTTTGATCGTGTGTTCAACATGTTCAACATGGAGATGGTCGAGCTGACACACGAACGCTGTGTCATCGAAATGACCGTCACAGAAGACATGACAAATGGTGCCGGGGTCTGCCAGGGCGGAGTCATCTTCATACTCGCCGACACTGCGATGGCGATGTCGGCAAGCAGCCACGACGAGATGGCGCTGGCAACAAATGGCTCGATCGAGTGGGTGAAGTCGGCGTACCCAGGCGATCGCCTCACCGCCGTCGGCACAACACGCTGGAAAGGCAAACGACCAAGCCTTCATGATGCTGTCGTCACAAATCAGGATGGTGTTGAGATCGCCCACTTCTTTGGCCGGATGCAGCGCCTCGGGGGAACCATTAGCGAGTTTCTCGAAGAACGCGAACAACGCCCGTAGTTCGCTAGGTCATTCCTTGCTGGGGGCGCCGCTCTGGTCGACAACTGGCAGAATGGGGTCATGGCTGAATACCGCGCACCCATCGCCGACATCTCACATGCACTGACCAAGGTGGCAGGGCTTGACCACGTTCTTGGTCAAGAACTCTTCTCACATGTTGACACCGACACCGTTCTCGGAGTCCTCGAAGAAGTTGGACGATTCATGTCAGAAGTGATCGCACCAACAAATACTGACGGCGACAACATCAAAGCTCAGCGGCACAGCGATGCGAGTGTCACCACACCGGATTCCTTTAAGCCGGCATATGCGCAGTACGTTGCGTCCGGCTTCGGCGCAATGCCATTCGATGCTGAATACGGTGGCGCTGGATTTCCTTGGATGACCGCTCTCGCAGTTCAAGAAATGCTCAACAGCGCAAACATGGCAATGGCACTCTGCCCGCTGCTGACGCAGGGCGCCATCGACGCCATCGAAGCGCACGGGTCCCAAGAGCAGAAAGAGACCTACCTGCCGAAAATGCTGACCGGTGAGTGGGCTGGCACCATGAACCTGTCTGAACCGCAAGCAGGTAGCGATGTTGGTGCGGTGCGCACCAAAGCTGAGCCGGTCGGCGACGGCTCTTGGAAGATCACCGGAACAAAAATCTGGATCACCTTTGGTGAACATGACATGACCGACCAGATCATCCACTTGGTCCTCGCCCGCACCCCCGGAGCGCCTCCCGGAACAAAAGGCATCTCGATGTTCCTTGTTCCAAAATTCTTGCTCAATGCCGATGGTTCGATCGGTGAGAAGAATGACGTGAGTTGTGTGTCGATCGAGCACAAGCTCGGCATCCACGGTTCGCCGACCTGCGTGATGTCGTACGGCGAGAGCACCGGCGCGATCGGATGGCTTGTCGGTGAAGAAAACGAAGGCATGCGCAACATGTTCACGATGATGAACAACGCTCGTCTTTCGGTCGGTCTGCAGGGCCTCGCCATCACTGAGCGGGCCTATCAAGATGCGGTGCAATACGCAAACGAACGTCGACAGGGTCGGGCGCTCGGTGCTCCGGCTGGTGAACAAAGCCTCATTGTTGAGCATCCGGATGTGCGGCGCTTACTAATGACTCAGCGTGCCTGGATCGACGCGATGCGCGCTCTCACCTACACGAATGCCGCGTTCCTCGATATGTCGAAGGCTGCCACCGATGCTGAAGGGGCTCGGTCATGGCGTGAAAAGGC
>LFFE01000004.1 GCA_001510385.1 Actinobacteria bacterium casp-actino5
GGAATGGCAGAGGCTCTGAGCATCACACCGGTTCTCGACGATGCGGGAGCTCGTGCTGTCATTAGCGCAAATCTTGCATCTTGAGGTGAGCGTGCTCGGCCAGACGGCGGAGGGGTTGTCGGACCTCACCGCGGTCTGCCGCCGAGACCGAAGGTCTATTGGAGCGGATGACGGGAATCGAACCCGCGTTCTCAGCTTGGGAAGCTGATGTTCTACCATTGAACTACATCCGCAGAAGGGCTTAGATTAGCGCCTCATCTTGTGATGGCCCTACGTAGAGACGCTGTTGGAGCACTAAGGTTCAGTTCGTGATTTTGTCTGACCGGACCATTCGTGAACAGATCGCATCAGGCCGCATTGTGATCGATCCATTCGATGATGCACTCGTGCAACCATCATCGATTGACGTACGCATCTCACATCTCTTCCGAGTGTTTCGCAACCACACCGCTGGTGTGATCGAAGTGAAGAGCGACATGACCGGACTGACCGAACTTGTCGAGATGCCTGAAGATGGCTCCGAGGCGTTCATGTTGCACCCGGGTGAGTTCGTGCTCGGGTCAACACTTGAGCGCGTTGGTGTTCCCGATGACCTTGTGGGACGTGTTGAGGGCAAATCGAGCCTTGGTCGGCTGGGTCTGCTCATCCATTCGACGGCAGGATTTATCGACGCAGGTTTTGATGGGCATATCACCCTTGAGTTGGCGAACGTTGCATCGTTACCGATCACGCTGTACCCGGGAATGAAGATCGGGCAGGTGTCGTTTATGCAGATGACAACACCCGCTGAGAAACCCTACGGTCAGGGCGCACGCGGGTCGAAGTATCAGGGCCAGCGTGGGCCAACTCCAAGTCGTTATTTCGAGAATTTCAACACCGACTAGTTAGTTGTGCTCGGTGCGATAGTGCTGTGCCAACGGGTCGCCGCCAAAATCCATCGTGAGGTCTCGCCACACCGTATGTACATGGTTGACGTCTCGTTGCGAGTTGTCGTACTCAATGAGGATTCCACCGCCCTCTAACCGGTAGTAATGAGGCTCGCCGGGCTCGACACCTCCTGCCCAAAGAAAGTGGAATTCATTCAAGTTGGATTCGGCACGACGCCACTGTTCGTTAGCGAGTGACGGATGAATGCGGTCGAGGTAGACCCCAAGGAGTTGCCGAAGGAGTTGAGTCTGGCTCTCTCCGCACGGTCCGATGGCGAGACCTTTCGGTGTGAGCAAGGACAAACTCGATACCACGTCGATTGAACGCTTCGATGAGGTCAAGGTTTGGTCCACCTCCCGGCACCCCAAACACTCGGGTGCACCCGTTGTCGGCGACGGACTGAGCAATTGAATCAAATGCGTTCATCATTTAGCCAAACAGCCGCTTTGAAGCAATCTCACAGCCCTGAGATAGCGCAGCGAGTTTTGCGAATGCAACATCGGGGTCGATGTTCTTGATGCCAACGTGCACGGAGAATCCGCAGTCGACGCCGGCCATGAGACGTTCTGGGTCGGTGACTTCTGCCCACTTCTGGATGCGTTGCGCGACGAGTTCAGGATGCTCGATGTAGTTCGACTGTGGCTCGATCACACCCGGGCAGATGACCTTGTCGTTGGGTACTCCGAGTTCGTGGAGCACTGCCCATTCGTGAGCATGGCGAGGGTTTGCGCCTTCAAAGAGCACTGTCTTCGGCTTTGCCGACCAGACAATATCGATGATGTCGGCAATCGGAACATCGTGATTGTGCGGGCCCGGGTAGTTACCCCAGCAGAGATGCATTCGCAGTTGCTCGGCCGGGATATTCCGAACGGCGTGGTTTAACGCTTCAATATTGACGGCGATGGTCGAACGAAATTCTTCGGTTGTGAGATTCGCATACGACGAGTGGCGGCCCATTGCAAGGTCAGGGCAGTCGAGTTGAACAACCGCGCCGGCCTCGGCAATTGCCTCATATTCATGGCGCATCGCTTCGACGATTGCGAAGACATATTCCTCTCGGGTGTCGTAGAAGTTGTTGTTGAAGAAAATAGAAACCACGCCGGGCGATGCTGCGCTCGAGAATATGTTGTCATGACCTCGGGCGCTGGCTGCTTTGACCAGTTTGACCATGTCGCGTCGTGCAGCCTCCGGATCGATCATCTCGATTGGTCCGGTGCATGCCGGGGCAGAGCGTTTGCGTCGCCCGGGATTATTCAGCACCTCCTCAGCTGACCGCGGGAAGTCGACGAGATCTTGGAAGTGGTAATCCTGAACCGATTCACCACCAAATCCGCTGAGTCGGTCTTTGACGTACGTCGCATATGAGGGCTTCGACATTTCACCGTCGTTGACCACGGTGACACCAGAGTCGAGTTGGCGTCCAACAATTGCGTCGATCGCTGCTGCGATTCGTTCTTCCAGTGCAGCTTCGTCAACTGGTATTCCGTCACCGACAGCCCACATCAGTTGAATGAGGTCATCAGGTCGCGGAAGGCTTCCCGTGTGGGTGCAAGCAATCAAGTTGTTAGACATTCATCCTCCACTGAGTTTTCATTCGCCAGTTTTTCACCTCGATGCCGCGGCGTTGGCAGTGAACTTTGCCGATGTGGTCTCCTAAGGTATGGGCATGTCTTCACCAATAACTGTTGTGACCGGAGCCAATTCAGGAATCGGGCGCGCAACAGCGATTCATCTCGCTGCGAAGGGTCATACCGTTTACGGAACGGTGCGTTCAATTTCTAAGGCTGAGAAGCTTCAGGCAATGGCCGATGAGGCTGGTGTTTCGATCGAACTCGCTGAACTTGATGTCGCCGACGGCGACTCAGTCCGAGACGGGTTCGATGACATCATGAAGCGCGCCGGTCGAGTCGACAATCTCGTCAACAACGCTGGTGTTGGCGGCAACGGTGTTGTCGAAGAGACGTCGCCAAAAGAGTTTCTTGACGTCATGAATGTCGACTTGTGTGGAGCGGTTCGCTGCTCTCAGGCGGTGCTTCCACAGATGCGTGAACGCGGTTCGGGTGCGATCATCAACATCACATCGGTGGCAGGCTGTTTTGGTGCGATTGCACAGGCCCCATACGTTGCTTCAAAGTGGGCGCTCGAAGGGGTGAGTGAAGAACTCGCCCTTGAGGTTGCTCCTTTTGGAATTCGCGTCGCCATCGTCGAGCCGGGCGTCACCAAGTCAGCCATTTTTTCAAAGAACACCGAGGCCCCCAACGCGTCGGGCGCCTATGACCAGCAATATGGCCGAATGTTCGGCTTTTACGCTGCCGGAATTCGGCAGGCAACACCGGCTGAAGAAGTCGCTGAGATCATTCACCACGCAATTCACACCGACTCACCGCAGTTGCGGTATGCGGTGAGCTGGGCAGCAGAAGGCATCATCACCGGCAAAGCCAATATGGGGCCAAACGACTGGGCCGAACTCGGTGCTATCGCTGACGATGCCGGATATGCGACACGTTTTGGCGAACTATTCGGGGTCGATATTTCTGCTGCCGAATAATGCCGTCATGTCACCCAAACTGCGTCACCCGAACAAGGTGACGCCGAGAATGCCGATCAGCACGATTCCGCTGGCAGCGAACTCACTTCGTTGATGTCGCTGGTGGAGCCAGGCACGTGAGACGAGAAATGTCAGCAACAGTTCGAGTTGGCCGAGCGATCGAACTTTCGCCGCGGTTTCCATACTCATTGCGATAGCCCACGACGCTGAACCACCAACTGACATTGCTCCGACCGGCAGCGTGCGCTTCCAATGTCGAAAGATGATGCCAATGGATTCAGGTTCGCGAATTCGTATCCAGATTCCGTTCACGATGGTTTGAGTGGTGTTCATTGCGGCGAGCGTGACGAGCCCCCGAACGAGCGCCGGATGATCGCCGAGTGATGTTGACGCCCAGCGAATACCGACCGAGGCAAGAGCGAAGCCGGCGCCTGCTAGTACACCTGCTTGAGCGGCGCGATCACGCTGATGGACGATCTGACGAAGGGGTGTTCCGGGCGGGCTCGCAAGTTTGACGACGCCGATAAGAACGGCAACGACCGAGATCCAGCCCCAGAGCCGAAGTGGTTCACCAACAATGACTGCAGAAAAGACGGCCACCTGTATGACCTCAGTTTTTGCATACACGGTTCCGACTGCGTAGTCGCGTCGATCAAAAGAGGTGAGAAGAGCGATCGTTGCAATGATCTGGGCGACACCTGCACCGATGACGATGAACCAGAATCGCGTCGGGATTGTCGGCATGCCGTCGGCTGACCACCAGATGACAACCGCGCATGCGGTGATAGAGATTGGCGCCCCAAGGATGTATCGCACATAACTCGCCGCATTCACCGAGAGGTCAGGCCGGAGTCGTGCTTGAGCGGCGGTCCGTAACGTCTGAAAGATCGTCGCAAGAAAGGTGACTGCGATCCACATGCGCTCACGACCGTATTCTCATAGTGGTCACGTGCGGCGAGCCGAAGGAGGAGGCGGTGAGAAAAGTCCGTCTCGTCACAAAATGAATATTCGACATACGCTCCGAGATGAACAACAGCATCGCCAACTCGCGTTGGCGGGACATTTTTGGAGAACTCACATGGTGTACGAAATTAAAGATCAAGACGTCACCCCACCAGTTCCAGCGACTTCTGATGAGCGGTCGTCTCGAAGAGATGCTGCCGGAGCCCTTGGCATCGCTGTGCTCACCATCGTGTTGATCGCATCGATCATCGTCTTCCAGATTCTCTGAGGCGGTCAACCACCCAACCAGGTTCATTCTTGCTATCGACTCGGTGAGCCCAGACGCGAAACAAGCCCGACCCGACACCCGTAAAGGGCGCCGAGCCGGGCTCGTTGAGTTCAGGTCACTCTGGGGCGATACCCATTGCAAGATCACCCACATCGAAGAATTCGTTGTCGATAGGTACAACCTCTCCATTTGAGAGTTGGCTATAGACAACGTTTCGGTTGAACAGACGCGAGTAGCCAGGAAGGCCGTCGGTCCACTCTTGAGTGAAGTCAATGTTTGGCACCATGCCGCCGAGATCAAGGTTGGTGGTATTGCTTGCTGCTTCGAAGAACGATGCTGCGGTCACTTCTCCCTCGATGGTCGAAGCAATCTGCGCAAAACCAATGTAGGCAGCCCAGGTTCCAAGACCTCCGAGGCTGTTGAAGTCATTCGCCTCTTGGTCGATGTTGTTCTTCTCGAGAGCTGCGCGATAGTCATCCCACGGCGCTGTCGAAATGTCCGGGTACATACCTGAAATGATGTTGCCGTCAGTAATTTCCTCGGCACCAACTGCGGAGATGTTGTTCAGGTTGCCCTGCGGACCGTATTGCTGAACATCAGTACCTGACTGCTGCATAGCGGTGTTCCAGGTGAGGAATGGTCCCTCTGAAAGCACGATGAGCATGCAGTCAACCCCAGTAGTCGCTTGTGCTACCTCGGCCGAATAATCAGGTGCGGCATTTGGAATGATCATCACGTCGTTGAACTCTCGTCCGTATGCCTCAATCGCATTTTCCATCGGTGGCTGGAAGATGGCATCGGCACCTTCAACGATGACCGCATTGATTGATTCACAACCATCTTCAACAGCCTTGCGGACCATACCAACTGCATACATCGGCTGGTTACCAATGTTGAACGAGTATGGAGACGTCAACTCAGATGGCGAGATCGGGCAACATGCTCCGAACCAGGTGATATCTGATTCAGCGATCACTGGAACGATCGCTTCGGCAAAGTAGGTGAACGATCCGACAACGGAGACGACGCCTTCTTCGACTGCGTCGCGTGCGCAGGTCGCCGCGATGGCTGGGTCAAACTGTTCGTCACAGACGATGACCTCAAGTGGTCGTCCGTTGATACCGCCGTTTGAGTTGATGTGGTCTGCTGCAATCTCAGCAGCAATCTTGATGTTTTCGTAGGTAGGACCGTTTGCGTTCAAGGTAGTGACGGTCATTACCTTGATTGGATCACCGGTAGGAGCAGCTTCTTCTTCGGCTGGAGCAGCTTCTTCTTCGGCTGGAGCAGCTGCTTCTTCGTTGGCCGTCTCCTCTGCAGAGTCACTAGCGTCGTCGCTTCCACCGCAGGCAGTAAACCCAATTCCAAGAATTGCAACTGCGGTGACACGACGAAGCCATCCGGACTTCTTCGTTAAGGAACTCATGTATTCCCCCTTTATAAATGTGTGTAGAGATTGCGGCCACGAAAGTGGTCGACGCCGTTCACACTACGCATCGGTGACGTTCCGCCTCGTGTCGGAGGCCGTACCCTCAGTACTCTCACTAACAGTTCCTCAAGATTCGTTGCATACCGCAAAACTTGAGGTTGGGGGAATTTCGTCGTGAAGGGAGCGTCGTGAACGAAATCGTTCGGTTTGCGCTACTTGGTTTAGGTGTTGGGGCCCTGTACGCATTCGCCTCCCAGGGACTGATTGTGATCTTCCGGGGAACTGGTGTGCTCAACTTCTCCCTTGGCGCAACCGGAATCGCTGGAGTTTTCCTCCAATATGAATTGCAGTACGAGCACGGACACAACTTTTGGGTGGCGTCGTTCTTTGGAGTGTTGCTGTCGATCACACTAGGAGTGCTTACCCACTGGGTTGTGTTGCGGCCACTGCAACGAAAACGAGCGAGCAACCTTATTCAGTTGCTTGCCACCCTTGGGGTCCTCGTCACCGTGCAGGCGGGCGTTGTCATTCGGTACGGGTCGAAGCCACGTCAAGTACCGAGTCAACTTCCGGTAGATCGCGTCACCCTGTACGGCGATGTCAGTATCACGGTTGATCGTCTGATTTTGCTGGCGATTGGGAGCCTGTCAGCGTTGTTGTTCTGGCTTCTCTACAGAAGTTCTAATTTCGGTATTGAAACTGAGGCAGTCTCGGAGAATGAACGATCTGCGGCAGCGGTCGGTGTTTCGCCAAACAAGATTGCGGTGATGAACTGGGGGCTTGGCTCCGCAGCCGCATGTATTGGTGGAATTCTCGTGGTGCCGGTGATGACGTTGCAGGTCACTGCGATGACCTCGCTGGTGCTTGCGGCATTGGCTGCGGCGCTGGTGGCTGACTTCAAGTCATTCCCGATTGCGACGGCTGCGGGATATGTCCTCGGAATGGGCCAAACCTTGATTGGACGATTCTGGGATCAGCAAGGTGCCGGGCAGTCGCTTCCTTTCGTGGTCATCATCATCATGTTGGTCTTCCGCGGTCGTTCAATTCCGAGTCGCGACCACTACTTGCGACGATTGCCTGCGATTGGTAATGGCCGCATGTCGTGGGACTGGACCATCTTCCTTACGGGGATGATTGTGTTTCTCATGCTGACGAAGAGCACGAAGTGGGTTGATGCCCTGACGGTCAGTTTGTGTGCTGCGATCGTGTTGTTATCAATTGTGGTGGTGACTGGCTACGCAGGTCAGTTGTCCCTTGCGCAGTACGCCATGGCTGGCTTTGGCGCCTGGGTCGCAGGGCGCTTGGTTGCCGTGTATCAAATCCCGTTCCTTCTTGGGCTCGCGGCTGGGGTGGCGGCGGCGGTTCCACTCGGAATGATTTTTGCATTGCCGGCCGTTCGTACTCGAGGTATCAACCTGGCGATTGTGACGCTCGGACTCGGTACGACAATCGAGTTGATGCTGTTCAACAACGGCAATTTCACCGGCGGTATCTTTGGGACCCCAGTTGGAGATCCGAGCTTATTCGGTTTCGAAATCAGCTCGATTCGTTATCCCGCTCGGTACGGCATCTTTGTGTTAGCGATGGCGTTGCTCGCGGTAGTGCTTGTTGCGAACGTCCGACGTGGCCGAAGTGGTCGGCGATTGATTGCCGTGCGTACGAACGAACGAGCGGCTGCGTCACTCGGGATCAACATCACGGCAGCCAAGTTGTTCGCATTTGCATTCGCATCTGCGTTGGCGGCCCTCGGAGGAATTCTTCTCGCATTCCGATTGACCTCGGTGAGTTATCAGTCGTTCACGAACTTCACATCAATCACCTATGCCGGCCTTTCGCTGGTGGGTGGAGTTGGCCACATACTCGGTGCCTTCGTTGGCGCAATGATGGCGACTGCTGGTTTCAACCAAGAGGTAATGGAATCAACGTGGAGTGGAGTTGGCGAATACGTCCAACTGATTAGCGGAATTTCTATCTTGCTGGTGGTCCTCTATAACCCCGACGGTGTTGCTGCTGAATGGGCTCGAGCACACCGTGTATTCAAACGAACGAAAAAGTTTGGTGAGTCATACTTCATCAAGTTGGCTGAGGTCTCGGAAACTGTCGACGGAAGTAATGACGAGAAGGTTCCTCCAAAGCGACTTGAGGTAGATGGCCTTACGGTTCAGTACGGAACGGTGACGGCGGTGAACCAAGTTGGTTTTTCAATCGAACCGGGTCAAGTCGTTGGGTTAATTGGGCCGAACGGTGCAGGCAAGACGTCATTGATCGATGCTCTCACAGGGTTCACTAGCACTGCCGCTGGAACCGTGAGGGTGGGTGATGCCGACATCACAAAAGGAAACGCGAACACTCGTGTTCAGGCAGGAATGGCGCGGTCCTTCCAGTCGTTGGAGTTGTTTGAGGACACCACCGTGTTTGAAAACTTGAGTGTCGCGGCTGACCCTCAGAACCTGTCGGCCTACGTTCGTGACTTGGTCTGGCCGGTGATACCAAAATTTGGACCAGAAGTAGTTCGAGCAATTCAAGAATTTAAGCTTGACGAGGATCTTCACCGTGAAGTGAGCGATCTCTCATATGGCAAGCGGCGACTGCTCGCCATTGCTCGATCTGTTGCGATGCATCCGAGCGTGCTCCTCCTTGATGAGCCAGCTGCCGGTTTGAGTTCAGTTGAAAGTGCTGAACTCGCCCGAGTTGTCCGCCGACTTGCCGATGATTGGGGAATGGCCATTCTGCTTGTTGAGCACGACATGAACTTCGTGATGGGTGTCTGTGACAGAGTTGTGGTTATCGACTTTGGTAACAAGATCGCCGATGGAACACCTGAAGAAATTCGAAATGACCCTGCCGTAATTGCGGCATATCTTGGCCAGCAGTCTGATGATGACCTTGGGATTGAACGGCAACCAGTAGGGGGCGGGATCTGATCATGAGCGAAATGTTGTCCTTCTCAGAGATGATGGCCGGTGTCGACGAACTCGGCGAATTCGTTCAGGCGAAAACTCCAAATCTGCTTGAGACGCGAAATTTGAAGGCTGGTTATCTCGGTCGAGAAGTTGTCACCGGCGCAAACATCACGGTGAAACGTGGAGAGGTCGTTGCATTGCTGGGGCCCAATGGCGCCGGAAAGTCGACCACTTTGCTGACCGTTGCGGGCCAGTTACCACCGGTCGATGGCATCGTGATGCTGTCGAATGTTCCAACGTTTACACCGATGTATCAACGGGTTCGAAACGGTATTGGCCTCGTGACAGAGGATCGACTCATCTTCACCAAGATGTCAGCACGAGACAACATCAAGATTGGTGGCGGCAGTGTCGAGCGAGTGCTCGAACTGTTCCCGGCTCTTGAGCCGCGTCTCGACATTCGCGGAGGAATGCTGTCGGGTGGCGAGCAGCAGATGATTGCGCTCGGCAGAGCATTGAGTCGTGATCCAGAACTGCTGCTCGCAGATGAGTTGTCTCTCGGTCTTGCTCCGATGATTGTTGACCGTTTGTTGAGCGCCGTGCAAACTGCGGCGAAAGAGCATGGCATTGGCGCATTAATCATTGAGCAACATGCGCGAAAGGCATTGAAATACAGTGACCGGATGTACCTCATGTCTCGTGGGCGCATTCAGATGGAGATGTCGTCAGCCGAGGCTCTCACTCGACTTGATGAAATTGAAGAGGCGTATCTCGCTGGTACGTCTGAGTCAGAAGAAGACCACATCGAGCGCCGGCGGCGAAAAGACGTCAGACAGGCATGGGGTCGAATTCGGGTCAAAGAACGCGAGCTTCGTCGCATTAGTGGAACACAGGTGTCACGGCGTCGCACGGGCGAGGACGATGAGATTCTTGATAGCGAGCAACATCGACGCGATTCGCAGATGCGTATCCGTCGTGGACGTAAGTACTAACTGACTAATAACAGGACACAGAAGGAAACGACATGGGTTACCGCACCGCAGATTTACCGCCAGTCGATCTCGACGAATTTCCAAAGATTCCGTTCTTGCCGAGAATGAAGCTCCTCCAACTTCATTGGGTTGAGGCAGGGTTTGGCACCCCGAAGCAAACGGCAATGTTTTACGTGTGGAAGATTTTCTTCTATGCGTTGTTTGGGTTGATCGTTGCTGCCTCATTCACCGCGGGTCTTGAGTTCAATGACATCGGTGGCTGGTGGGATGAGCCGATCTTGTACCAGAAGTTGATGGTCTGGACGGTCTTGATGGAGATCCTTGGGTTCGCCGCAACATGTGGCCCTATGGCGTTCCATTTCGATCCACCGATCGGTCAAAGCTTGTACTGGTGGCAGAACGACACGTTGAGGGTGCCTCCATACCCAAATCATGTGCCGTTTACGAAAGGTAACCGTCGTACCCCTTGGGATACCGGCCTCTACAAACTCATCGTCTTCTGGCTTGTCATGATGCTCTTCCTCTCAGGTGAGCAAATTCCGGGTTTGCCGGAAGGCACAGCTGGCGTGATGCCGCGGTGGCCGTTTGTGGTCTATGCCGTGCTCATCTGTCTGATGGGGCTGCGCGATAAGCCTGTATTCCTGGCCTCCCGTGCTGAGCAGTACGTGCCGACCATGTTGGCCTTTGCGTTCTTCCCATCATGGGTCGACATGGTGGTGGCCGCGAAGATTTTCATCGTCATCATTTGGATGGGTGCTGGTATTTCAAAGTTCAATCACGGCTTCTCATCAACGGTTTCGGTAATGATCAACAACACGCCTTGGAATGGCTCGCGCAAACTTCGTATGGCGACCGTGAAGGATTATCCGAACGACCTTCGGCCATCAAAAGCAACACACCTCATTGCGCATATCGGCGGTACGACATGCGAGCTTGTGATGCCAATGGTGTTGCTGTTCTCGCCTTGGCCGTGGATGACATGGATTGCCATTCTCTCAATCTGGGCACTTCACACGTTCATCATTTCGACGATCCCCTTGGCAGTTCCTCTCGAGTGGAACGTGTTCTTCATTTTCTGTACGGGATTCCTGTTCGCGAATTTCCCTGCCGGTGACGGTTGGGGCGTCGGAGACATTGAACCATTGCTATTGATTCCGGTGCTGGTCGTCGGATTGTTCGGCATCGTGTTGGGGGCGTTCTGGCCTCAGTATGTGTCATTCCTCATTGGAATGAAGCAGTACGCGGGTAACTGGGCTTCAACCACTTGGGCATTTGTTGACAAAGAAAAGGAAGACCGCATCAATGAGCGAATCGTGAAGGCTGCAGATAATCAAATCGATCAGATCATTCCAATTTTTGGTAAGGAAATTTCTGAGGTCTTTATTCAGAAAGCAATTGCGTTCAGGATGATGCACCCGATGGGCCGAATGCACATCTCGTTGCACCTGCGGCACAACGACGACATGGATACCCGGGTACTTCGTGAAGGCGAGTTCCTCGGAAACGTGTTGTTGGGATGGAACTTTGGTGACGCCCACTGCAACGACGAGCGCCTCATCGAAGCAGTCCAAGAGCGCTGCAACTACGAGCCCGGTGACCTCCGAGTGGTGTTCACCGAATCACAGCCGTTGTTCTCAAAGAAGGTGCAGTATCGGGTGATCGATGCTGCTCTGGGAGTGGTTGAGAAAGGTTGGTATCACAATGACGATGCCTATCACACTCAACCGTTCTTGCCTGATGGCCTTGTTCCCCACGTGATTACTTGGCAGCGTGAGGGATACACACCCGTTGGCGAGGCCTACCCTGGTGATGGTGGACGCGACACAAAGGGTGAGGGAATCTCGCTCGCAAACGCCTGACGAGATGTCGACGGCGATTGTCGTAGGCGGTGGCCCAAATGGGCTTGCTGCTGCGGCGCGACTTGCCCGTGCCGGGGTATCGGTAACGGTACTCGAGGCCGCCCCAACTGTTGGGGGTGGCGCTCGAAGCTCTGAGTACTTAGTGCCCGGGTTGCTACATGACCATTGTTCAGCGGCCCATCCAATGGCGCTGGCATCACCGTTCTTTCAAGAGGCCAATCTTCCAGGGATTGAGTGGTGTTCCCCTGAGATTGACTGCGCGCATCCCCTTGACGACGGTTCGGCAGGAGCGTTCGCTCGGTCATTTGATGTCACTGATGAGTTGCTTGGTGGTGACGGTCGTAGGTGGCGGCGAATGTTTGGTTCGACAGCAGCTCGCTTTGACGAGTTGTTCTCCGATATTTCGCAACCCGTTCTTCGGGTTCCACGGCACCCTCTCACACTCTCGAACTTTGGCGTTCGGGTGCTCCCTCCGGCAACGACGCTCGCCAGGGTATGGAAGTCTTCTCAAGCACGTGCGCTGTGGGCGGGTGTTGCTGCGCACGCGTTTTGGCGCCTTGATCGTCCGTTGACGAGTGCGGTCGGCATGACGCTGACGGCGGCGGCGCATGCTCATGGATGGGTTGTTGCCAAGGGTGGCACGCAGACGATCGTCGATGCGCTCGTCACCGACATCATTGCTCATGGCGGCAAGATCGAAACCGGCGTTCGCGTGACTTCAGTTGAGGATCTTCCCGAGCACGACATGTTGTTGCTTGATGTGGTGCCGACAACAGCGTTGAACATTCTTGGAGATCGACTTCCGGTGAGGGTGGCGAAGGCGTATCGGAAGTTCTCTCACGGACCAGGTGCGTTCAAAGTTGACCTTGCGGTCGAGGGAGGAATCCCATGGTCGGCTGAGGCCCCTCGACGTGCGGGCACGGTGCATGTTGGAGGAACGTTTGAAGAGGTAGTGGCAAGTGAACGTGCTGTCGTCGACGGCAAGATGCCCGATGCGCCGTTTGTCCTCGTTGGGCAGCAATATTTGGCCGATCCGAGTCGTTCATCTGGGAATGTGCATCCGATTTGGGCGTATGCGCATGTGCCTCACGGCTATTCCGGAGATGCAACAGAGTCGATCATGAGTCAGATCGAACGGTTTGCACCTGGGTTCCGTGATCGAGTTGTGGGTATGGCGGTGCGTTCAACCACAGAGATGTCGCAGTACAACGAGAATTTTGTTGGTGGCGACATCATTGGTGGAGCGGGTTCACCGCTCCAGACGGTTTTTCGCCCGAGGGTGAGCGCCAACCCATATGCGACAGGAATCCCAGGCGTGTATTTGTGTTCTTCGTCAACGCCGCCTGGGGCTGGGGCGCATGGAATGTGCGGAGCAAACGCTGCTGATCGAGCGCTTGTTTGGCACAGCAATCGCTGAGCTTGAAGAGCGGAACGGGAGGGATTTGAACCCCCGGACCCCGTAAGGTCTCTTGTTTTCAAGACAAGTGCATTAGGCCGCTCTGCCACCGTTCCGTCTAACAACCTATCGGGTCACCGGTAGCCCTACGACTGTCGATCTGTAGACTTCGCAGTGTTCGGAGAGGTGCCAGAGCGGCCGAATGGGGCGCCCTGCTAAGGCGTTGACCACGCGAGTGGTCCGTGGGTTCAAATCCCACCCTCTCCGCCAGTGACGTGCCGGGCCTTTGGGCTCGGCACGCTCGCGTTACGTCGTCAGTCGCGAGGGCGGCGTTTTGTTAGGGCGATGCCAGCGCTAGCACCGATCGCAACGACCACGATCACAACAATGACGATTGTTGTCGAGGACCCTCCAGATGACGGGTTCTCATCACCTGCCGCATCGCTTGCACTGTCACCGTTAGAAGACGATTCTGATGAGTCGGTGGCATCTGCTGCAGATGTCGGCTCCTCCGTATCAGCGACCACTTCTTCCTCTTGGGCCGGCTCTGGTTCGCTCGCCCCGGTTGGTTCTTCGGCTGCTTCAGCGATCGTTGTTGATGTCGTTTCAACAGGGATCGAGTGATAACGGGTGCGGCTGAGGCACATCGATGTGTAGAACCCGCTGTCACAAGGTTGCGAGAACCAAAGGTGTTCGAGTGTGACTGCCGCATACGGATTATTGCTAAATGCTCCAACGGGTGTTGGGCTCCCGAAGAATTCTGAATGCACTCTCTGAGTCGTTGGAGAGCCATCTTCATCAAATAGGTGCACGCACTCCATCTCGCTTGAATAGCCGGCGCCCTGACCGACTGCAATCAGCATGCTGCCGAAGCGCACAAGGTCGTTGATGCTTTTCATTTCTGGAGTTTTTACAACTCCGTTAGTTCCAAAGTTTGTTGCCGGAGAGCCGTCGAGATTGGTTCCAACGAGACACGAGGTTGAGCCCATACCTGGGAAGAAATTGCAGCCGCCACTCGAAATTACTGTGCCGTCGCCAAGCGCCACGATTGATCCACCGCGGGAGTTCTCTCCTTCCACGAACGATCGAACCCCGTTGTCTGCAAATGACGACCGTCGGGTGCCGTCGGTGTTCCAGACGATGACGCACATACTGGTGACATCAGCGTCGTCATCACTGCATGTGCCAACTCCGGCATAACCGCCGTCCGGAAGGAGGGCGAGGTCGGTGAGACCTCCATCATCGAAGTCTGGAATCCATGAGCCACCGACTTCGTAGTCGCCGTCGCCGAATGTTTCGTCCATGATGCCGTCTTGCGTGAAGCCGATGAGGCATGGTGACGACGAGCAGTAGCCGCCGGCGATGATTCGGCCGTCGTCAGGAAAGACCAGGGCGCTCGGGTTTTGGTAGCGGATCATTGGAGCGTTAGCGACGTGGTCCGCAGTGGTGCCGAAGCTGGTGTCGACGCTGCCGTCGGAGAGATAACGCGTAATGCAGGCATCCATTGTGTCGTAGTCGTATTTCAGGATTCCTTCGTATCGGTCACAGAACGAAGCGACGAGAATGCGCCCCTGTGAGTCGAAGTGCATGCGGTTGACAACGCCGAGCGTCAGGGTGTCGGTTGGCGCATGAATGACGACGCCATTGTCACCAAATGTTGTGTCAACAGTGCCGTCATCGTTGAGGCCGATGAGACATACCGCCGTCGTCGATGCATTCTGCTCCGGCAACAATCGTTGGACCATCAGAAGATGGGTTCGCCTCAATGCCGATGACAGACCAGAGTCGTCCATCAAAGTATTCGCCGAGCTCCATGGTTGATCCGTACGCGTCATCGTCGCTGGCTTGGGCAGATACCTGGTGTGGAGCAATGGCGTGAGTGCCAATTGTGAGAACAAGCGATGTCAGTAACCGTCTGAAGTTCCCGGTCTGCATGGTGTCAGAGTACGTCTGCGTGGAAGGTCGAAGGGAGACAGGAGTTCCAAATGTTGCGAAATGATGACAAACCAGTCAGACTTTCGCAATGTGGAGTGGTCGCCCTTCTCCTCGTCGCCAGAACGACAGTGCCCGAGATCACCGTGACAACCGGTCGATTCGTCAAGATGACGCGGCACATTTCTGGGATGAAGCTGCGTCGTGGGAGGCGAAATCCCATGATGTTGACCCAGATGCGCCGACACGACCTACAGGTATTGAACGTCTTGTCACATCTCGCCAAGCCGATTTGATACGTGAACGTTGGTCACTGCTCAGCCTTGACCCGTTTGTCGGCCGTCTCCTCTTGATTGTCGTCGGTTTCGCTCTCGTGGTACCCGTTGCGTGGACAACCCGTCGTACGGCAGATGAGTCGTCACCCGATGTTGGCGAGGCAGCATCCGTGGTAGTTGCAACCTCGAATGACATCGCTGAAGGCCTTATGGCTGCAGATGGTTCAACATCAACAGGTTTGCCTCAGACTTCAGCTCTGTCGTCTGCGTTAGAACACTCAAACTCGAATACGTCCGTTCCTGTGTTGGTCGAGCAGAACAACACACCTGCGGTTGAGACCACGTCATTGCCCGAAGGCGAGTCCCGTTCGGTAGCCCGCGAAACAGAAACAACGACGGCTGTGACGGTACCCGTTTGCGGTTCGTACTATGTCGTGCGGCCAGGTGACTCGTGGACGCTCATCGCAGAACGGGCATCGATGTCAACTCGCACACTGCTCGAAACCAATGCTGCGACGGCTCGCGACATGCTGTATCCCGAGGATGAACTGTGTTTGCCGCCGGGGGTTCGTGTCATCATTCCGACAACAACGGTTTCAGCGCGACCAGCAACCTCCGTCGCCGCAGTGACAACAACGACCGAAGTGATTCTTCCAGCGCCATCAGCCGCGGACGCCGAGGCAATTATTCGAGCGATCTGGCCTGATGACCTCGAGGATCGAGCAGTTGAAATTGCAATTCGAGAGAGCCGATTGCAAGCAAACGTCCACAACTGGTGTTGCTACGGGCTCTTCCAGATCCACTGGGGGGCGCACAAGAGTTGGCTGCCCTCGATTGGAGTGACAACTAAATCGCAGTTGTATGACGCAGAAACGAATGCTCGCGCAGCATTGAAACTGTATGAGCGTGCCGGGGGCTGGGGCCCGTGGGCCCTCTAACCCCAAGCAACGTCAGAAATATTGATCAGCCTGCAGGTGGCGGAGGCGGTGGGGGTGGCATCGTGTCGCCGCCAGCACCTGCACCGTAATTGTTTGGTCCCGGGTTCCCCGCTTGGGCGAGGAACACAACCAGCAAAATGCCACCGATCAGTGGGATGAGCGAGATCAGCATCAACCATCCTGACTTACCGGTGTCATGCAGTCGGCGAACGCCGGCTGCGATTCCGGGAATGATGGCGGCAAGGCCGTAGAGCAACCCGATGAGCCCGATAATTCCAGCGCCGGTAATGCCAGCGATGATGAAAAGGCCGTAGGTGAGGATGAGATTGGCAAGGTAGAACCACCAGAATTCTGGTCGAGAGTCTCGCCCTTTGAAGTTGGCATAGTTGCCGAGGAATGCACGCTTCCAGTAGGTGATTAATTGCATGCCATTCAGAATAGGCGCTTGTGCATTTGTGAGAGTGGATCGCCGTGGCATCGCGCAAAGTGCCGCATAGACTCCTCTGTCACCAGCGCCAGTAGCTCAACGGATAGAGCATCTGACTACGGATCAGAAGGTTTGGGGTTCGAATCCCTACTGGCGCGCTGAGGAAACACAACGGTCACAAGCCATGTGACCCTCATTCTGGTGGGGCCTACCTATGGCTGTTTGGCGAGTCTGAATCTCCGAGGTTTCGTAGAGTGACGGCATGTCCCCTCGAGTAACTACTAAATCGACAATCGCTGCGTTTGCTGCAGTGATTGCTCTCACCATGGCGGCCTGTGGCGGGTCTACCCCCGACGAGGCGGCTGATTCCGACGAGCCGGCTACATCCGCCGATGTCTCCGATGACCGCATCGCAGATCTTCGAGCATCAGCAACACTCGCTGAAGGAGCATTTCAAGGGCTCTCGTCAGACAACCAGTTGTGCATGTTGAACACCATTGCTGCAGATGATGAACTTGGTGACGCACTCATCGCAGGTGATGAGTCACCAGGAGTGCAACTGTCGCTCATGCGAGTACTACTCGAATGCGATGGTGAAGCAGCTCTTCAACTGATCTCAGGCGGTGATGGCAGTCTTGATCAACTTTCAGAACGAGAGTTCACTTGTTTGGTCGACTCCATGCTGAACGACGATGAGGTTCTTGCTGATGCGGTTTCAGGAACAGGGGCACTTATTTCAGCTGCACTCATCGAATGTGCACCAGGGGTCGCCGTTGCGGATATTGCCTCTGAACTTGGTATTTCAACAGAACAGGCGACCTGCTTGTTGACGAGTGAATCGGGTTTCTTGGATGCCCTGCTCGCAGGAGACATGGCAACTGAGGAAGAAACGGTCGAGCTCATTGAAGTGATGGCCGAGGTCGCGATCGAGTGTGGATTGGAAAGCCTCTTCGGAATTTCAACTGATAGTGAGTTGGCCGATGATGAGTTCGATGACGATGACACTTCGGCATCAGATGTTGATCAAGCATTCCTTAATGAGAAGTACGCCGAATGCGCAGATGGCGATCTGCAGGCGTGTGACGACCTGTACCTCGCTGCTCCTTACGGGTCAGACGAAGAAGAGTTCGGCAGAACCTGCGGTAATACAACCGACTCTGAATACGGCGGTAATTGCATCAACTTCGATGTCGATTATCGAGAGAACTGTGCCGCAGGAGATATGGAGGCCTGTGACCAACTGTTCTACTTCTCAGAGGTCGGTTCAGATGACGAGAACTTTGGTGCCACCTGCGGCGGGACTAGCGACGGAACGACTGCCGGGCTGTGCAGTGATCCTGAAAGCTAGCGGAGTCCGAAAACTCGAACTGGTCCGACACGACTAAACCACGACGACGTCGCCAGACTGAGGCTGTGACAATGCAGAGCCATCCTGAGAAACCTCAGGTTGCGGCCTACCTCCCGCTCGTCGTTGTCGGAATTGTCGTTGTGCTGTTCGGCCTCGGCCCTCCGCTGACCAAACTCGTGACCGCCCCACCAGTTGTTGGGGTGACGATGAGGTTCTTGTTGTCGACTCCTCTCCTTATTGGGCTGCTACTTGCTCGTGGCGGACGGATGTCGTTCAAACTCATCCGAACGACCATGTGGCCTGGGTTGGCATTTGGCACCAACTTGCTGTTTGTGTTTGCGGCGCTGCAAGAGGCAACAGTGTCGGTGCTGTCGACAACGGTGGCTACCCAGCCGGCGCTCCTTCTCTTGCTTGCCGGACCGATATTTGGTGAAAAGCCGCGACTCCGTCAGGTGCTGTGGACGCTTGTCGGTGTTTCAGGTACGGCAATCGTGATTCTCAGCGCACAATCAGAGGTACGGGCGACTGCGCTTGGAGTGTTGTGGGCCGTGTGTGCGCTGCTGACGTTCAGCGTTTATTGGGTGCTCACCCGCATCGCTCGATCGGGTACCGACGTCGACCCCATCGAGTGGATGTCTGGGGTCAATATCTGGGCGCTGATCGCTGCGATTGTGCCGATCTTCTTTGTCGGATCGATCTCCGATTTCAAACAATTCGGTGGGATGGATTGGCTGTGGATTCTGCTCATCGCAATTTTCACTGGAGCGACCGGCCACGTGCTGATGAGTTGGGCTCACGCATATGTCGAAGCAGCACGGTCGTCGCTGTACCTGCTGGGAATGCATGTGGTTGCGGTCGGTTCAGCCTGGCCGATCCACGGAGAAAGCTTGACCCCATTGCAAATGCTGGGTGGAGTCGTGGTACTTGGTGCAGTCGCAATGGTGATTCGCACCCCGGCAGAGTCGTCGTAGACGCGACGAAGCCCGGGCGAATGACCCGGGCTTCGCTCAGAGTGTTCTGATCGTGTCGATTATTCGTCGTCAGGCTGGTACAGCGCGCCGAGGAAGTAACCGTAAATAAGGTGCCAAACGAGGATGCCGGCAGGAAGCTTCCAGCCGTCAGGTCCGTCGAACAAGAAGAAGCCGTAGCCGTTGCCCTGCACATATGCGTAAGGAACGAGCAATCCTGCGGAGATGATCGTCATGATCACGCCGTAGATGAGGCCCTTCTGGATGTTGCCACTGTTGGTCTTTGAATTGCCGGGAAGCGAGTGACGTGCGATCAGGCCGAAGAGAATCGCGAACACAATGCCGTTCACGAAGTGCATCGCCTGGCCGACGAAGAACGTCCCAACTGGATTGTCGACAAACATTTGGTACTGACCGAATACACCGGCCTGTCCGAGAATGCTGCCGTCGTCGCCGTAATACGCAACTTCAGATAATCCGAGTCCGAGCAGACCGTTGTACAACGGCCACGGGAGGGTCGGGAGTCCGAATGCAGGGAACACATAACCGAAGTAGGTGCCCAACTGCGTGGCGATTACGCCAACTAGAGCGATGGACCCAACGGGGTGTTCGTTACACCACGCACCATGTCCCCCACGAATGTCTCTTCTGCACCTGTTGTGCTTGTTCATGGAGCGTGGATTGGCCCGCGATGTTGGGACCCTGTTGTTGCATCGTTAGGAACGCATGGGGTTCAACCTTATGTAGTAACTCTGAAGGGTGCGGGCAGTCGCAGGGGCGAAAACGGTCCGCACATCTCACTCGACGACCACATACATGATGTTGTGACTCTGATTGTTGAGGATGATCTCAACGAGGTGACCCTCGTCGGACACAGTTATGGCGGACGGGTGATCACAGGTGTGATCGCGACCATCCCCGACCGAATCTCACGCGTCGTCTTCGTTGACGCCCATGCGCCGGTTGTTGACAACAGCGAGCCAAGTGAGGAACGACGACAGCAGGCAAAGGAGCATGGCGGAATGCTTCCGTTTTCTGGCTTCGACTTCGACGCTGAACTCGTTGGTGACGCCGACCTGTACCGATCGCTCGTTGCTGACATCGTCGACCATCCATTTGAAACTCTGACATCACCGTGGCAACATCAACTCCCTGCTCGCATTCGCCGAACCTACGTGAGAGCACTCGGTGAAGACGCAGCTCCGTTCGAGAAGTACGCCTGCGCCTGTCGCAACGACTCGAGCTGGTCGTACGTCGAACTAGATGGCCCGCACATGCTGCAGTTCAGCCACCCGGATGACCTTGCCACGATCATCATGGGTAGTTGATGCCTACGATTAGGGTGTGCGTGATCCGTTAAATAGTCGCCTTGCTCCGTTTGGTACGACCATCTTCGCCACTATGTCAGCGTTGGCTGTCGAAACTGGAGCAATCAATCTCGGTCAAGGGTTCCCTGATACCGATGGCCCCTCTGAGGTTCTCGATGCGGCCGTGAATGCCATTCGGACTGGGCAAAATCAGTACCCACCTGGAATTGGAGTGCCCGAATTACGCCATGCAGTCGCAGAACACCAACGCCGATTCTGGGGGCTTGAATTTGACCCAGATACCGAAGTGCTCATCACCGCTGGCGCTACTGAAGCACTCGCAGGTGCGCTTCTCGGCACACTCGAGCCGGGTGACGAAGTCGTGGTCTTTGAGCCCATGTACGACTCGTACCAGGCATGTATTGCGCTATCTGGCGCACGGGTTGTTCCTGTGTTACTTCGTCCCACCACAGAGGGCTATCGGTTTGATGAAGATGAACTGAGAGCGGCGATTGGTCCAAGGACTCGATCGATTTTGTTGAACACCCCGCATAATCCAACTGGCAAAGTGTTCACCCGTGACGAAATCACCTTCATTTCCTCTCTTGCTCTTGAGCATGATGTGATGGTCATCACCGATGAGGTCTACGAGCACTTGATTTTTGACGGTCGCGAACATGTCTCAATAGCAGGACTTCCTGGCATGCGTGAACGAACGCTGACGATTTCTTCAGGTGGAAAAACATTCAATACGACCGGCTGGAAAATTGGCTGGGTCTGCGGCCCGCGCGAGTTGCTAAAAGCCGCGATGAGCGCGAAGCAGTTCCTTACCTATGTCAACGGCGCACCATTTCAACCGGCAATTGCCGCCGGACTGCGACTCGGCGATGAATACTTCAATCGCCTTTCGGCTGGTCTGGCCGATACCCGTGATCGACTTGGAGTAGGTCTTCGCGCTGCCGGGTTCAACGTGTTCCCCTCGGAAGCGACGTACTTCACCACAGTGGATATCACCCCGCTTCGTCCAGATGGTGATGGCGTTGCCTTTTGCACCGAACTGCCACACAAAATTGGCGTCGTTGCAATTCCAAACCAGGTGTTTTATGTCAACCCGGAGCATGGGCGAAACCTTGTGCGGTTTGCGTGCTGCAAACGACCGGAAGTGATCGATGAGGCGGTTGAGCGCCTTATCACGCTTGCGGCGTAAGTGACTTACCCATCATTGCGACGACGATGCCGTACGGGGTTGGTCGCTGTACAAGTTCGCGAAAGCCGAGTTGTTCGTGAAACGCGAGCGAGACATCGTTCCGAGGTTCCACATTGACCTCGAGTCCGAACACTTCGGCGCGTGGCACTTCGATCAGTCCTTGTCGTTCAGTTTCTGCGTAGAGAGCACGCCCGACGCCATTGCGATGAAATGACTCATCAACGACTACCCGGTCGAGGTAGATGAAGTTCTCGTACTGATCAGAGAACCACTGATAGTTCGAGCTGTCGTAATCAAGCCCCTGGGTCATGGTGAGTGAGAACCCAGCGGGATTGTCATTAACCCAAGCGGTGAGGGCGATTGCAGAACGTTCGAAGAGATACGTGAAACGTTCACCCTCTGCGTCACTTACCGCTGGAACATGTCGCTGGTTGAGGGCAATGACCCACGAGAAGTCATCGGTGGTCATCTGTCGGACAGCGGTGGTCATGAACTAAGTATGCGCTGGCCACCCGACGAGAACACGAATGTGTGGGTCCGCGGTGCAGTCGTCATTGGTGGCGTTCTATTGTCGTGGTGTGCTCTTTCAACGTAAAACCGACATGATCCGCCCTGAAGAGGCCCTTCCCGGCCGGCCAGACCCGATGCCAGTTGCGGATGCGCACCCGGTGCTCGGAACCCCATTGGTTGGTCCGTGGCCTGAAGGCCATGAGGTGATGTATCTCGCCATGGGGTGTTTCTGGGGTGCTGACCGCATCATGTGGCAACTGCCTGGCGTGTTCACCACGGCGTGCGGTTACATGGGTGGCTGGACACCGAATCCGACGTATGAGGAAACATGCACCTCGCAAACCGGTCACACCGAAATTGTGATGGTGGTGTTTGATCCGTCAGTGCTGTCAATCGATACCTTGCTCGCTGCGTTCTGGGAGAACCATGATCCAACCACAGCGAACCGTCAAGGCAACGACATCGGTACTCAATATCGGTCTGCGATTTTCACGACCACCGATGAGCAACTTGCAGCCGTCGAGAAATCACGTGAGGCCTATCAGGCATCGCTTTCACAATCTGGATACGGAACCATCTCCACCCAGATCTGTGATGTCACCTCAGCTGGTGATGGCGTGTTCTATTACGCAGAGGACTACCACCAGGGTTATTTACACAAGCATCCAGGTGGCTACTGCAACCACGGGTTCTGTCAGGTCGCATACGCCATGTCCTGATCGAGCGCCACGTCGAGTTCGATAGACCGGCGCTGCTATCGGTGTTATTCGTCAGCGGTAAGGAGCTCACCGGCTCGCAACTGGTTGGCATATAACCCACCTGCGGAAACGAGATCATCGTGAGATCCTTGTTCGGCAACTTCACCATTTCCAAGCACAATGATGCGATCCGCTGATCTCACTGTTGAGAGACGATGTGCGATCACAATCGCCGTCCGGCCAGCAAGGGCAGCAGTAAGGGCGTCATGCACCAGTGCCTCATTTTCCATATCGAGGTGACTGGTCGCCTCATCCAAGATCATGATGCGAGGGTCTTTCAGCAGCAAGCGGGCAATCGCAACGCGCTGCTTTTCTCCTCCACTCAGTCGGTATCCACGTTCACCAACAACGGTGTCATAACCGTCAGGAAGGCTTGAGATTGTTTCATGAATACGAGCTGCCTGGCAGACCAAGACGAGGTCGTGATCTGTTGCGTCAGGTCGTGCAAAGCGAAGGTTCTCGGCGATCGAGACATGGAAGAGATGAGGATCTTGGGCAACAACACCAATCGCACCACGCAGTGAATTCAATGTGAGATCGCGAATGTCATGACCGTCTACCAAGACCGAGCCGGCGCTCACGTCGTAGAGGCGGGGAATGAGCGACACGAGTGTTGACTTACCGACTCCTGATGCACCTACGACGGCGACGGTTTCACCCGGAGCGATCGTGAACGAGACATTGTTCAAGATGTTTCGATCGGGATCAGCGCCCGGAATTGCACGCTGCTCCATCGAAGCAATCGAATGGTCTTGTGCTGCTGGGTACCGGAATGTCACTGAGTTGAACGAGATTCCACCCTTGCTGTTGTCGAGGTCAATGGCGCCCGGTCGTTCGGTGATCGGCTCTGGTGCATCAAGCACCTCGAAGACTCGCTCGAACGACACCATCGATGTCATCAAGTCAACGCGAGCATTTGTCAGCCCGGTCAATGGTTGGTAGACGCGGGTCACGAGAGCGGCAAGAGCGACAAGTGTTCCTGCAGTGATCGAACCATTTACCACCATCCAAGCGCCGATGCCGTAAATCGCTGCGGTGCCGATCGCGCCGACGAGACCGAGCGCAACGAAGAATACGCGTCCCAACATGGCCGACGACACTCCGGCATCTCGAACCGCGTTCGCCTGATCGCTGAAGGAATCAAGTTCGCGCCGTTCGTCGCCAAAGAGTTTCACCAGCATTGCGCCGGCGACGTTGAACCGTTCGGTCATTTGAGTGTTCATGGTTGCGTTGTGCTGCATCTGCCGGCGAGAGATGTCTTGAAGGCGTCGACCAACTCGGCGAGCAGGAACAATGAACGTTGGGAGCACGACCAGCGACAACAGCGTGAGACGCCATTCGAGAGCAGCCATTGTGATGAGGGTGGTGACGAGCACGATGATGTTGCTCACCACTGAACCCAATGTGCTCGTTAATGCGCTTTGCGCGCCGACGACATCGTTGTTAAGTCGTGAGGTAATCGCACCGGTTGGCGTTCGAGTGAAGAATCCGATCGGGAGCCGTTGCACCTTGGCGTACAGTGCAATTCGAAGGTCAGCGATGAGGCCTTCGCCAATGCGAGCTGAACACCACCGCTGCAGGATTTGCAACGCGGCATCTGCAAGGGCAGAGACGACAGCTGCAGATGCGAGCCAGACGATGAGGCGACGGTCGCCTTGTGGAATTGCATTGTCGAGAATCTCTCTCACCACCAGCGGCGGAACCAGTGCGAGCAGGGCAGCGATGAGAATTGCGGTGAGAAAAAGTCCGATGGTTGCTCGATAGGGCCGGGCAAACGACCACACCCGTCGTGATGTTCCCTCTTGCAGGTGCACGTCACGGACAGCATCAGTATCTCTCGGCATCATATGGTGAGGGCCCATCCGCATGGCTTCATGCTAAGTACCCATGTGGCGAGTGCATCATTGACGTACTCTTAACCAATGATTTGGCGCCATGTTGTTGTTGTGATTGGCATGGCCTGTGTTGTCGGATGTGCGAGTGCAGGAGATGTTCGCCTTATTTCGTCGGACACAGTTGTTGACGTCACTCAACCAGTCGATCAAGAGCAAACAACGACGGCAGACACCACCGAGTCAACGATGCCAATCGAACTTGATGTTGCTGTTCCAGAACTGGTGTGGGCTCCGCTTGGTCCGGGCACGGAATCGACCGAGCTTGAAGTTCCTCTTGACTACCGCAATCTTGACGGTCAGACCATCTCGCTATATGTCGTTCGCCGTGCAGCTCGAAACCCAGAGGAGCGTATTGGGTCACTGTTGGTGAATCCCGGTGGCCCTGGCTTTGGCGGAACAGTTCTCGCGGCATACGCAACTCAGATTTATGATGCCGAACTCCTTGATCGTTTTGACATCGTCGGTTGGGACCCGCGGGGAACTGGGTTCAGTGAGCCGTCGATTGATTGTATTGACGATTACGACCCATTTTTTGCTGAGATTGACATCACACCTGAGACAGATGAAGAAGCGCGCGAACTCGTTGCGGTCGCCCAGGAATTTGCTGATCGCTGTGTGAGCGCGAACGATGGGCTTGCTGTATTCGCAGGAACGAATAACTCGGCGAGGGACATGGACGTGTTGCGCCGTGCGCTAGGCGAGGAGACAATCAGTTACTTCGGATTTTCGTATGGAAGCGAACTAGGGGCAACTTGGGCAACGCTGTTCCCAGAGACCGTTCGTGCGGCAGTTCTTGATGGAGCGGCTGACCCGAATGCTGACAGTCTCGAATCTTCGTTACAGCAACTCGAGGGGTTTGAGGCGTCCTTGTCGACTTTTCTCGCTCGGTGTAGCGCTGACACAACCTGTCAATTTCATAACGGTGGCGACGCCGAAGGTGCATTCGATGCGTTGATGACATCACTTGATGAGAATCCGGCGCCGACGTCAAACGGCCGTCCGCCAGCGAATCTTGCGGTTGCAATTAACGGTGTGATCGAAGCGATGTATTCAGATTCGTATTGGCCGCGACTTGAACGTGCGCTTGCTGCGGCGGCGAATGGAGATGGTGACGGATTGCTCGCACTGCACGATTCGTATTATCAGCGTCAGCCAGACGGCACGTATGGCAATGAGCTTGAGGCGTTCCAAACTATTAGTTGTGCCGATAGCGCTGAGCGTCTGAGTGTCGCCGAGGAGGATTCCTTAGGTGACGAATATCGAAAGGTGGCACCGCGGCTTGTGCCAGAAGGGGCATCTGGCGGCTACTTCTGCACGTTCTTCCCGGTTGCAGTCGATCCTCGTATCGAGATCACGGGCGCTGGTGCGGGCCCCATCGTTGTGATCGGAACGACTGGTGACCCGGCGACTCCGTTGTCATCGACAACGGCGATGGCTGATGCGCTCGAAGAAGGTCGATTGGTTGTCGTAGAAGCAGATCAGCACACTGGCTACGGGGTCAATGTATGTGTTGACAAAGTTGTCAATGACTATCTCATTGATCTTGTCGCTCCGAGAAACGGCAAGGAGTGCCGGTAGATCGTTTGAGGTCAAACGATCTACCTTCAACTCACTGGCGGAAGGAGTGGGATTCGAACCCACGGAGACCCGAAGACCTCAACGGCTTTCGAGGCCGTCCCATTCGTCCGCTCTGGCATCCTTCCGTCGATGGAGGCTATCGGCGAAGGTAGGTGAGGGCGACGGTCGCGTCGATCTCAGTGCATTCCTCTTAGTTTCGACGGGCTGCGAAGAATGCTTTGAGTAATTGAGAGCTTTCGTCATTCAACACACCTGCGATACGTGGAACACGGTGGTTCAACACTTTTGAGTCGGTGAGATCAAAACAACTGCCTGACGCTCCGGCCTTCGGGTCTGTTGCTCCGAATACCAGTAGGCCAAGGCGTGAATTCACAATGGCGCCGGCACACATGACACACGGCTCAAGGGTGACCACCAGAATGCACTCCTCAAGATGCCAGTTACCGATGGCTGCTGCAGCATCGCGGAGTGCGAGCACCTCCGCGTGGGCGGTTGGATCACCGCTGAGTTCGCGTTCGTTATGGCGTGCGGCGATGACGTTGCCATCGCGAATAACAACTGCACCAACGGGCACATCGCGGTGGGCCTCAGCAGCCCGAGCTTCTTCAAGTGCACGTGTCATCCACTGGTTGAGCTCGTCGGTGGTGACGTCTGCCGGTACCGGAATGCCCATGGGTGAAGGTTACGTTGCTCGCCATCTGACTGCGTCGGTTTGGGGCCGCTTTATAGTGTTTGAGTTATGACATCACCCCCTTCAATTGAGCCAACTCAGAGGCTTCCACGCGGTGTGCCAAAGAATGTCTTTTACGGCTGGGTGGTTGTTGGCATCGCCGTCATTGCGGTGTTAATGACCGCCGGCAGCCGCGCAGCCCCGGGCGCTCTGCTCGTCGACATGGAACGCTCCACCGGCTGGAGCACCTCTACATTGTCGATTGCGGCATCGATCAGCCTTGTCATGTTCGGAGCCGGAGGGCCACTGGCAGCTTTTGTGATTGCTCGCATCGGTCTGCGCGCAACAACGGTCTCAAGTTTGATTCTGGCGGCGATTTCGTTTCTCTTCAGTGCCCGTACCGAATCGCTCTGGTCGTTTTACTTGTGGTTTGGTTTTGGTGCTGGGTTGGCGAGTGGGTTGATTGCGAGTGTGCTTGGCGCAACCGTTGCAAACCGGTGGTTCGTCGATCGGCGCGGGTTCGTCACCGGGATCTTTGGAGCATCAACGAGTGCAGGCCTATTGGTGTTCTTCCCCTTCTTTGCTGCACTCGCTGCAAACTCTGGTTGGCGTCGATCGCTTGAAATCGGAGCGGTGCTGCTGCTTGTCACCGCGTTGCCGACGGCATGGCTAATGCGTGATGCTCCGGCCGACGTCGGGCTCGCCCCGTATGGCGGCACTCCAGAGCCAACGAAATCTCCCGACAAAGGGCTCTTTCGACGCGCTGCTCGTCGACCCGAATTTTGGTTGCTTGCCGGAACATTCATGGTGTGCGGTGCGACGAGTAACGGTCTCGTTGGTCAACACTTCATCGCACACGCAACCGAGCATGGTTTCGCTGAAGTGACGGCTGCGAACTGGCTTGCGGTGATGGGGCTGTTCAACTTTGTTGGCACCTTGATCAGCGGGTGGCTGACCGATCGATATGACCCCCGCCGGTTGCTCTTTGCGTACTACACCTTTCGTGGGGTGAGCCTGTTCTTCTTGCCGGTTATCCATGACGACGTGTCAATCGGGGTATTTGCGGTGCTGTTCGGGCTTGACTACATCGCAACTGTCCCACCAACGATCATGTTGTGCGCCGAGGCATTTGGTCGTCACAACGTTGGCACCGTGTATGGCTGGGTGTTTGCGGCGCATCAGATTGGCGCCGCAGTTTCGGCGTGGGGTGCGGCCGTGATCCGTGAGGCTGCAGGTGATTACACCTGGGCCTTCTCGGCGGGCGGCGGTATTGCAATTGCAGCCGGCATGTTGGCGACGATGATTCGGCGGCCGTCGCCGTCGGGGCCGGCCTTCGCGAGTTAACGATTAAGGGTGATTGCGTAATTCGACTCAGTCGTAGACGACCACGGGTCATTACGGTGGTGTCGTGTCAGCATTGAAGATTGAACCGTTTTACGAGGGGCCTGCCGGAAGCGGCCAAGGTGGTTGGACGTCTCGACAATTTGTTGAACATCTTGATGGCCCGCATTCGATTGCGCTGCGTCATCATGTCCCCCTCGGGCAAGAGTTGACAGTGGTGAGGGGTGACACCGTGCAGTTGCGCCATGGCGACACGCTCATCATGGAGGCAACTCCATGGGTGCCTGATGCAGTAATGACTGAGCCGGTGTCGATTGATGATGCTGCGCAGGCTCGGTCTTGTTTTGTTCCGTTTCTCGATGACGACATCTCGATGACGTGCTTTTCGTGTGGCATGCAGTCGTCGTCAATGCAGGTTCATGGGGCTGATCTCGGCGATGGTCGTTATGCAACCGACTGGACTGTGCCCGAGTGGGCAACCTCTCCGCTGTCTGCTTCGGGAGCGTTGTGGGCCGCACTTGATTGCACGGCAGCGTTCTATGTGTGCGGAAGTGATGGTGAGCGTATGGCGTACACCGTGCAATATGCGGTTGATCAGCGGCGAGAAGTCGTGCCGGGCGAGCGTGTTGCGATCGTCGGATGGAACGGCGATTACGAGCCGCGGTGGGACGGACGTAAGCGCGGGGCGGCCTCAGCTGCGTTCACAGAAAATGGTGAGGTCGTAGCACTTGCCAGATCATTCTGGGTGTCGGCGAAGATCGATAGCTAAATGTTGAGATGCCGAGTGAAATCGGCGACCCACGGTGGTGTGTAGGTCATCACGGTGTGTCTGATGTCACGAGTACTGTGTCGATATGACGCGAGAGACGTTGCTGCGGACAACTGTAACGTTGATTTCGGAGGGTGGTGAGGCGAAGGTTCGACTGGCGGATGTCGCGGAACAGTCCGGGTTGTCGATTGGAGCGATTCAGCACCATTTCAGCAGCCGTGAGGAACTCGTTGCGGCTGCTCAGGTTGAGCGTTTGTTGGGCAATACCGAGTCGGATATCACAGCAATTGCATCATTGTTGGGTTCGTCGAACTCAGTGTCAGAATTCCGTGGTGCGATGCGGGCAATCACGTTGAACGTCATCGATCGAAGCCGTGCCGACCTTCGACTCGAACGGATTTCGTCGTTGGCTGCGATTCATGGCCGCCCTGAAAGCCGAGCAAGCGCTTCTGCCTTACTGAGCAAACTGAATGGCGTATTTGCTGATGTCATCCGGGGTTTGCAAGACCGGGGTTACTTGAGGCCCGAGTTGGATCCGGCCGCAGTCGCCGTGTTCATTCAGGCATACGCGCTTGGCATGGTGGTCGCTGACCTGCAGGAGCCCGCAGTTGATGCTGAGTCACTTGCCGTAGTGATTGACCGGTTCATGGACTCAGTGCTGATGCCGGACGGTTGAGGTTGTGTCGCTGTCAAGCGCCCCGCGCGCATAACGGAATGTTCCGAACTCACCGCTGAAATCAAGTAATTCCCTGACGTTGCTTAAGCGTTCTTCAAACAGATCGGGTTTTTCTCCTAAGACCCGTTGGCGGGGTGTTAGAAGAAAAGATTGAGCCAGTGTTTATAAAGGGATTCTGAGATCGCCGGTTGCGGTGATCACACGATGTTGCGCCGTAAATCACACA
>LFFE01000005.1 GCA_001510385.1 Actinobacteria bacterium casp-actino5
GTGCTTCCATCACAGGGATCACCGCTCCGAGATTTGTGGCAGTGGTGCACGACAGTCCGTGAACATCGCGGCGATAGCCACGTGGCGTCGCTTGCAGTATTGGGCATTAACGGGCTTGAAGCGACGGTCCTGCTCGCAGTTGAGCAGGGAATAGATCTTGAGATGTTCGAGCAGTCACGTGGATGGCATCCTGACCATATTGCTCGCACGGTCGATCGCCTTGTGGGTATCGGGCTGCTTGCGTCCCGAGATCAATTGAGCGACTCAGGTGCTGCTCTGCGTACTGAGGTGGAGGAGATGACTGATCGGCAGGCCTATGCGGTGATTTCTCGACTCTCTCAGGACTACGAGGCAGTGATTGATGTTCTTGAAACCTCAGCTGAGCGCATTCGTTCGCGAGGAGAGATTCCATTCCCAAACCCGATGGGGCTCACCGAAGCCACATGACGCTCATTGGCTGTCGTGAGCGTTGCCGCTCAGCGAACCGAATGGGCCGACAACCGATCGGAGTAAGGTCGCGATGTGCGCCCAGAAGACCTGCTTCCACATCGTCCGCCATTTCTCTTCGTCAATGAAATTGTGAAGATCACCCCGGGTGAGTCCGCAAGTGGCACCTGGAAGTTGACTGGTGACGAGTGGTTCTTTGAGGGCCACTTCCCGGGTCGACCGACTCTGCCCGGTGTGCTCATGTGTGAGGCGATCGCTCAGGTAGGTGCCCTAGCAGTGCTCGCCGATGAACGTTTTGCGGGACGACTTCCACTCTTTGGTGGCATCGACAAGGCACGATTTCGTCGACAGGTCGTTCCAGGCGATGAACTCCTTCTCGAGTGCACGATGGGACGGTTGTCGAGCCGTGCCGGACGAGGCGCAGGAACTGCGTCGGTGAACGGTGAAGTTGCCTGCGAAGTTGACCTGATGTTTGTAATCGCCTAGAGCGACCACTGGCTCAGTTGGTTCCGGTCCCGATAATGATCGAACCGTTGTGACCGCCAAAACCAAAGTTGTTTGACATCGTCGGACCGGGTTCCCACGGACGTGGTGAGCCGGTCACAACATCAACTGCCATCTCGCTATCGATGTTGACGGTGTTCGCAGTCGGTGGAATGAGCGAGTGCTGCATCGACAGCAGTACAGCGGCTGCTTCGAGAGCGCCGGCGGCACCAAGTGCATGGCCGGTCACACCTTTTGTTGAAACGACCGGTACGGCATTTGCGCCAAACACGCTGCTAATTGCAGCTCCCTCGGCCGCGTCGTTCAGCGGTGTTGACGTGCCGTGAGCATTGATCTGACCGATGTGCGCAGGTTCAAGCTCTGCGTCGGCAAGGGCGAGTTCCATACAGCGAATCGCACCTGTTCCGCCCGGTGCTGGAGCTGTGATGTGGTGCGCATCAGCATTCGATGCCGCGCCCAGAATCTCGCCAATGATGTTGGCCCCACGGCCAACAGCGGAGTCCCACTCTTCGAGAACCAGTACAGCGGCGCCTTCCCCCATGACGAATCCGTCTCGATCGGCGTCAAATGGGCGCGAGGTTCCAGAGGACGACAGGGCCGTCATGTTGCCAAACGATGCGAGAGAGGTTGCTGTGCCTGCGTACTCGGTACCACCGGCAACGACTGCGTCAGCAAGACCCCACGCAATGAGTCGAGCGGCATAGCCGATCGCATGGGTACCGGCTGCGCATGCCGTGCAGATGGTTTCATTCGGCCCTTTGAAGCCGAATCGCATTGACACCGATGCTCCAGGAGCATTCGCCATCATCATCGGAACAAGAAATGGGGAGACGCGTCGCTCACCTTTGTCGAGACGAATAGCGATCTGTTCCTCCAGGGTGTGGATTCCTCCAACACCCGTTCCGAAGATGGTGCCGATGCGGTCGTCGGAAGCAGCTGGCCGCCCTGACTGTTCTAACGCTTCAGTTGCTGCAGCGATCGCATATTGCTCACTGCGGTCGGCGCGGCGGGCATCTTTGGGCGAATCAAACCAGGGCGAGGGGTCCCATTCTTCGATGGACGTGAGCCGTCCAACGTCAACAAGACCTGGCCCTAATAGACCGTTCCAATATGCCTCTTTTCCGATACCGCACGGCGCAACAACGCCAAGTCCGGTAACGGCGATGCGCCGACTACTTCCCTGCATCAGAGTTTGCCGGCCACCAAGTCGTATGCCTGGCCGATGGTTTCAATACCTTCGAGTTCTTCTTCGGGAACCTCGATGCCAAATTCTTCTTCGAGCGCCATGACGAGCTCAACAAGATCGAGGCTGTCGGCGTCGAGGTCGTCACCGAAGCGGGCTTCTGGTGTGACTTGGTCTTCAGAAACGGACAGTACTTCGACTGCGCACTTACTAAAACGGGCGAACAATTCTTGGTCCACGGTTACTCCTTATTTGTTGGCGGTCGTATGACCGCTGATGATTCTAGGAAATCTTGATCGCTTGGTGGCGGAACGTCTAGTGGCCCATCCCAAGACCACCATCAACAGGGATCACAGCCCCTGTGATGTAGGACGCATCCTGCGATGCCAAGAAGGTCACAACTCCAGCAATTTCATCTGGCTCGGCCATCCTGGCCAGAGGAACAGCCGCAGTGATGTCAGCGAGACGGTCCTCACCGAGCGCGGCTGTCATGTCGGTGCTGACGGGGCCTGGCGCCACGACATTGACGGTGATCGAACGTGTTCCGAGCTCGCGAGCAAGTGATCGAGCGAGGCCAACAAGACCTGCTTTCGACGCCGAGTAATTCGCTTGTCCAGCTGCGCCAAGCAGGCCAACAACTGATGACACGTAGATGATGCGTCCTTTGCGAGCCCTCAGCATCTGCTGCACGGCGCGCTTGGACACACGGAACGCGGCTGTGAGATTGGCGTCGATGACGTCTTCGAAATCGTCAACACCCATCCGGAGCAGCAGCGTGTCTCGGGTGATGCCGGCATTCGACACAAGAATCTCAACCGGTGACCCGAATTGTTCCTCGATAGCGTTGAACGCTGCATCAACCTCATCTGCTGAGGTCACATCACATTTCACGCCGAACAGGCCATCGGGCGGGGGAGAGCTGTTGTAGGTCACCGCAACCTTGTCGCCGAGTTCTGCAAATCGGCGTGCAATCGCAAGGCCGATTCCTCGTGATCCGCCAGTGACAAGGACAACTCTGCTCATTGTGTTCCTCCCCATTTGAGCACGGCGCTCGCTGCAGTCATTCCGCCACCGAAGCCAACGAGCAGCACATGGTCACCCGGCGCCACTCGGCCTGCATCGAGAGCCTCACAGAGCGCCATCGGAATAGATGCTGACGACGTGTTGCCCGTGTGGTCGATCGTGATCGCCGCGCGGTCCATTTCAACTCCGAGCCGTTCACATGCGGCTTGAATGATGCGAATATTTGCCTGATGCGGAACGATCAGTGCAAGGTCATCAGCCGTGATGCCGGCGTGAGCCATTGACTTTTCCGCTGAATCCATCATGATGCGGACGGCACGACGAAAGACTTCCTTGCCTTCCATGTTGACGGTGCCACCGATGTCAGCCCATAGGAGTTCGCTTGCGCTGCCGTCAGCGTCGAGATCCCATCCGAGTAGTTGGCCGCCGCCGTCTTCGACGGCTTCGAGAACGATCGCTCCGGACCCATCTGCGAAGAGCGGTGCAGTTGCGCGGTCGTCCCAGTCGACGATGCGTGACAACGTGTCAGAACCGATCACCAATACCCGCTCAGCACCCATCGCAATGAGTCCATGAGCGTTGACGAGAGCGTAGGTGAACCCTGAACAGGCGGCGTTGACATCAAACGCGCCACACTTCAAGCCGAGCTTGTCTTGAATGACTGCGGACGTGCCCCATGCTCGGTCAGGGGTCGTCGTCGACAAGATGAGCGCATCGATTTGGTCTGGTGACACACCGGCCATATCGAGTGCTTTTTGGGCTGACTCGATCGACAGACCAGCGGTTGTTCCGCCGATGTGCCGCTCATGAATTCCCGTGCGGGCGACGATCCATTCATCGCTGGTGTCGAGGGTTTGGGCGAGATCGTGGTTGGTGACGACCTTCTCCGGTAGGGCCATTCCCCACCCGGTAATGATCGCACCTTTGGATCCGGGTCGTGTTGTGGGCAACGTGTACTCCTTGGTTCTCGTTCTCAGTTGGCTCGAAGCCAGGCAATTGGCTGACGGGCCGCAACTCGCTCGGTATCGATAGCGATGTAGCTCTGCAAGATTCCTGCGAATGGCGATCGGACTTCTTGATCTGCCACCGTTCCGAGAACCGTTCCGACAGCAATTTCTGTGCCGTCTGTGATTCCTGCTGTTGTGAAGATGCCAGCAGCGGGGCTAACCACGAGGCGCTCATGGGCGAAGAGGTGCTCGCCCTCATGATTGTGGGCAGCGGCAACAGGCTCGCCGCCAAGCCATTCGAGCAATTTGTCGAGGTCTTCGGGTGTCGCAACGGAGATGGTTTTGGCGTCGTCGATGGTCCGCTTTGCCATGCCGGTAAGCACACCTCCTGGGCCGAGTTCAGCAAATGCGGTGACGCCCATGTCGGCCATGGACTGAAGTCCGTGTTTCCAGCGAACTGGGCTTGACAATTGAGCCGAGAGCAACGCCGTCCATTCTTCGCCGAGAGTGTGTGGCTGCGAATCGACGTTCGAGATGACTGCGATTTCACTATCTCGAATACCGGCGGCTGCAATTGCGTCACGGAGGCGGTCTCGAGCCGCCGACATAAATGGCGTGTGGAACGCTCCAGAAACTTGCAGCGGCATCACTTTTTTAGCGCCAAGTGACTTTGCGTGGATTCCACCGGCTTCAACCCCTGATGGTGATCCGGCGATGACCACTTGGCCGGGGGCATTGAAGTTGGCGACCCATACATCATTGTCGGCAAGGTTGCAGGCCACTTCAACTTGGTCATCGTCGAGACCCAACACAGCCGCCATTGTTCCTGGCTGTTCGTTGCCTGCATCGTGCATTGCGGCGGCACGTGCCTGAACGAGAGCGACCCCTTCTGGAAACCCGAGAGCCCCTGAAGCAGCGAGGGCCGTGTATTCACCCAGGCTGTGACCTGCAAGGACATCGGGTGAAACGCCAAGACGTTCGACTGCGTCAAGAACCATAAGGCTCGAGACGAACGTGGTGATCTGGGCATTGCGAGTGTCTTTTAGTTCATCGGCATCGGCATCAAGCAGAAGATGGGCGACGTCGCGCCCGACGACTTCTGATGCTTCGGAAACCAGTTCCCAACTTTCGTGGTCCGCCCAGGGACGACCCATTCCAGGTCGCTGTGACCCCTGACCGGGGAATGTGAATGCAAGCACGCTCCGAGGCTAGACGGCTCTGACCCTGTGCTGGTGACTACTCAGAGATTTCCAATGTGTGAAGGCTCGTGTCGCGACCGTCAGAAGGTAGCCTGCACAGCGTCGCCCCGGTAGCCCAACGGCAGAGGCAGCGGTCTCAAACACCGTCCAGTGTCGGTTCGAATCCGACTCGGGGCACAAATCTCGTAGCATGGGGTCTATGTCTAAATGGCTCGTCGAACGTCGGTTGTCACAAACCGTGTCGCGCCTTGCCTCCCTTCGCGAGGAACTTGCGCAAATTGATGAGCAGTTGACGGTGGTAGTTGACGAGGCAGCCGATCACGAATTGCGCGCAATGGTTTCTGAAACCCCGCTGGCCAGTCGTGATGCAGTGGAGGCACGGAAACACGCTGATGCCCTCATGCGGCACCGTGAGCACATTCTTTCCTCTATCCGTGAACTTCAGCAGCGTCAAGATGAGTTGCTCGATTCGATGAGTGAGTCAGCATGACGATCAGAGTGGTAATCGCAGAAGACGAGGCAATTATCCGGATGGACCTCCGTGAAACCCTTGAAGAAGAGGGTTATGAGGTCGTTGGCGAGACAGGGCGAGGCGACGAAGTGGTCGATTTGGTCCGAACCTTGCAGCCAGACCTTGCGGTGCTCGACGTGAAAATGCCCGGCGCCGATGGGCTTTCGGCGGCAGCAACGATTACCGAAGAGAAGTTGTGTGCCGTGTTGATGCTGACGGCGTTTTCGCAGCGCGAGGTGGTTGAGCAGGCCCGTGATGCCGGTGCACTCGCATTTTTGGTCAAGCCATTCCAGCGAAGCGACCTTGTGCCGGCAATTGAAGTCGCAATCGGTCGTTTTCGAGAATTACGTGACCTCACCGGTGAGATTGATGCGCTTAGCGAACAGTTGGCGGCGCGCAAACTCGTCGACCGAGCAAAGGCAGTTCTCATTGATGAGTGCGCGATGTCAGAAGGCGATGCATTCTCATATATTCAGCGCACTGCAATGAGCGAACGCGTTCGCATGCGTGACGTGGCGGATCGCATCATCGACGGCGAACTCCGGCCCGAGTGACCAACCTGTGGCGAAGTATCTCCTCATCGATGGCAACTCACTGACGTATCGGGCATTTTTTGCTTTGCCACCAGATATGGCAACGTCATCTGGTCAGGTCACGAATGCGGTATTCGGCTTCGTTTCGATGCTGACCAATGTCTTGAAAGACCAGCAGCCAGATGGTGTGCTCGTGGCCTTTGATCGCCCAGAGCCAACGTTCCGGCATGAAGCCGAACCCGAATACAAGGCGCAACGCGAGTCATCACCGGATGAGTTGAAACAACAGATGGTGATTGTTCGCGAGGTGTTAACCGCCCTCGGAGTGCATCACGTTGAACTTGTTGGCTGGGAAGCAGACGACATTCTTGCGACAGCAGCAACCGAACTTGCTGCCCGAGGAGATGATGCAATTGTCGTGACCGGCGACCGTGACTCGTACCAATTGGTTTCTGATCCGCACATTCGGGTGATGTACAACAAGCGTGGCGTCAGCGATTATGCGCTCTACGACGAGGCTGGCATTCTCGAGCGCACGGGAGTCACACCAGCGCTGTATGTCGAGTACGCCGCGTTGCGAGGCGACCCGAGCGACAATCTTCCCGGCGTTCCGGGTGTGGGTGAGAAAACTGCTGCAAAGTTGATCAACTCGTACGGCGGTGTTGAAGGCATTCTTGCTGCGATCGACGAACAGACGCCGAAGTTGCGAGCGAACCTCGCTGAGTCTGCAGATCGGGTGCGCCGGAACCTTGACCTCATGGAACTCAGGCGAGATGCACCTATTGGTGATCTTGAGCCGGAGACATTGCGAATCAGTCCAGACCGGGCCGAGGTAGATCGGCTGTTTGATGTGCTCGAGTTCGCACAACTTCGAACTCGAATTCTTGGGGCGATCTCTGCTGGCCAGGCAGATGATGATGGCGCGGACGAGCAGACCGCTGACAGCGGTGAGAGCGTGATTCGTCCAACGGTGTCAACTGTCGTATCGCCTGCTGACGCAGTAGGGCTCGTGAACGCTGCGAAGATACTCGATATCGCAGCAACCTGGTCTGGAGACGCTGGTCGTTCCGCGCTCGAAGGAATCGCAATTGTCACTGGTGAATTGGATGAGGCCGTATGGGTTCCGGTTGACGTGTTGGCATCTGCTGACGTCCTTCACGCTCTATCTCGACACGACAATGTTCGCTCGTATCAATCAAAAGAACTCATCCGCTCGCTTCTCGAACTCGGAGGGGACCTACCGGGGTTGACCTTTGATGTTGGGGTTGCGGCCTACCTCATCGATCCGGGCTATTCAAAGTTGACCATTGCTGATCTACTCGGCAGGTTTAGTCAGTGTGTTCTTGACGATTCGTTGCTGCCACAAACTCCATCCGGGCAACTTGCGCTTGATGGAGCGAGACGCGACGGCGAAGCCGCCGGTATTGCGTTGGCAGTTCGCGAGCTCGCGGGCCCGCTGACTCAGGGAGTTGCCGATTCGGGTGTCGCATCGCTGTTTCGCGATACAGAGGTTCCGCTCATTCGGGTGCTCGCGCGAATGGAGCACATCGGTATTGCGGTGGATCGGTCAGCACTCGAGGAGATTGGACGCGGCTTACGCGAGCGGGTCGAGGCACTTGCCGCCGAGTTGCGTGCAGTCGCTGAGTCGCCAGACCTCAATCTCAATTCCCCAACCCAGTTGCGAGCGTTGCTCTACGACCAGCATGGTTTAAGTCCTGCAGGAGTGCGCAAAACAAAGAGTGGATATTCGACCGATGCCGCAACACTTGAAAAGTTACGGGATCAATGGCCAGAGTTCATCGAACCGCTCCTACGCCATCGTGAGCTTGACAAGTTGCGCGGAACCTACGGCGAGGGATTGCTCAACGAGGTTGCGGCGGATGACCGTATCCATGCGTCGTTTAACCAGACGGTTGCGCGAACTGGGCGTTTAAGTTCGGATCGGCCAAATCTTCACAACATTCCTGTGCGTTCAGATGAGGGACGGGTGTTTCGCACGGCCTTTGTTCCCGCTGATGGGTGTGATCTGTTGGTCGCCGATTACAACCAGATTGAGCTGCGTTGCATTGCGCACCTTGCAGCCGATCCGGGTTTGCTCGAAGCATTCAATGACGGTGTCGACATTCATAATGCGACAGCGGCGAGGGTGTTTGGTGTTAAGTCGAGCGAGGTGTCGCTCGATCAGCGGTCAAAAGCGAAGATGGTGTCATATGGGCTTGCCTATGGCATGGAGGCCTACGGCCTCGGCCAGCGTTTGGGAATCCCGACCGATGAGGCCGCAGTCATCTTGAACTCGTACTTTGAGGCTTTCCCGGCTGTGCAGGACTACATGGACAGAGCGGTCGCTGAGGCTCGCGCGAAGGGCTACACCGAGACTCTATTTGGACGTCGGCGCTCAATCCCTGAGTTGCTTGATTCGAATTGGCGGGTGCGCCAAGCAGGTGAACGGCAAGCGATGAATGCTGCGATTCAGGGGCTTGCTGCCGATGTGTTCAAGATTGCGTTGGTCAATGTCGATCAAGCGTTATCCAATGGCAATTTTGCCTCGCGAATTGTTCTTCAGGTGCACGACGAGATCATTGTCGAGGTTCCCGAATCCGAACACGACGAGGTTGGCGACATGGTCGTTGGGCTCATGAGGTCTGCCGTCGAACTTGATGTACCTCTCGAAGTGAACGTTGCCTGGGGTTCGACCTGGGCTGATGCAAAAGGCTGATTGCTGCGCAGCGATGGTCGATGGACATTGGTTTGAAGGACTCGCCGACCATCTCGGTACGGCGTACCTGCGGTACTCGTTTACCAAAGGAACGGTTGCCGAATGTGACCACTTGGTTGACGCTCTCGCACTTCAGCCAGGCATGCGAGTACTTGACGTCGGTTGCGGACCGGGCCGACATGCCCACGAATTGGCCCGACGTGGCATCGCGGTGCACGGCATCGATATTTCGCAGACGTTCATTGATCTCGCAGCCGGTGATGCTCCCGACGGAGCAACATTCGAACGTCGAGACGCTCGAAGCCTTGTCGATACCGATGACCTTCACGGCGTATTCGATGCGGTGATTTGTCTGTGTCAGGGAGCATTCGGATTGATGACTGCATCTGACAGCCCTGAAGATTCCACTCGGTCAGGTATTGACGGAAACGCCGTGGTGTTCTCGGGAATGGCGTCATGTTTGCGGCAAGGCGGTCGTCTTGGGCTTTCGGCATTCAGTAGCTATTTCGTGGTCCAGGCTCAGGCGAAAGGGGAGTACCCATCTGAATTTGATGCCGATTCGGGCGTGAACCACGAACGCACCGAGATTCGTAACCCCGCCGGAGAGGCTGTTGAGGTTGATTTGTGGACTGCGTGCTATACGCCTCGTGAACTGCGGCTGTTGTGTGCGCTATCCGGTTTGAGCGTCGAGTCAATCTCCAGCATCGAACCTGGTGCGTATGGAAGGGACGCGCCGCACGTGAATTCGCCGGAATTTCTTCTTGTTGCCCGTCGGATGTGATGGGCTGTGACCACTGGTAGCCTTTGCAACGCATTGTTTTGATGCAGCTTAACCATTACTCAATTTTCTGAAAGCAGTACCCAGCCTTGTCCGACACCACGAGCACCCAAGTCATCGACCCGTCAATGGGAACCTTCGATGATGAAGGGACATACACCCCCCGTCAGGTCGTAGATAACGACACCAACTTCTCTGAGGCGGTCACTGGGATCCCCGAAGTCGACGACGGACAGCTCGTAAGCGGCATCGTCGTGAAGATCGACCGTGACGAGGTTCTGCTCGATATCGGCTACAAGAGCGAAGGAGTGATTCCTTCCCGCGAGCTCAGCATTCGCAATGACGTGAACCCCTCAGAGGTTGTTTCGCTGGGTGAGTCCATCGAGGCTCTCGTGCTCACCAAAGAAGACAAAGAAGGCCGCTTGTTGCTGTCGAAGAAGCGTGCTCAGTATGAGCGGGCTTGGGGCGACATCGAGGCCAAGAAAGAGTCCGAAGCGATCGTCGAAGGACCAGTCATCGAGGTTGTTAAGGGTGGTCTCATCGTTGATATCGGGCTCCGCGGATTCCTCCCAGCCTCTCTCGTTGAGTTGCGCCGTGTGCGCGACCTCCAGCCGTACATCGGCACAGTCGTGCAGGCCAAGATCATCGAGCTCGACAAGAATCGCAACAACGTTGTGTTGTCACGTCGTGCCTACCTTGAAGAAAACCAGAAGGAGACCCGCGACAACTTCCTCACCAATCTCAAGATCGGCGAGGTTCGGGAAGGAACAGTGTCATCGGTTGTCTCATTCGGTGCATTCGTCGATCTTGGCGGCATGGATGGTCTCATTCACGTGAGCGAACTGTCATGGAAGCACGTTGATCACCCGGGTGCCGTTGTCGCAGTTGGTGACCCTGTCACTGTTCAGGTTCTTGACGTCGACTTCTCACGTGAGCGCATCAGCCTCAGCTTGAAGGCCACACAGCAAGATCCTTGGGCACAGTTTGCGGAAGGTCACGCAGTTGGCCAGTTGGTCTATGGCCGTGTCACGAAGCTCGTGCAGTTCGGTTCGTTCGTTCAAGTTGGCGACGGCATCGAAGGTCTCGTTCACATCTCTGAAATGTCAGCTCACCACGTCGAGAACCCAGGAGACATTGTTACTCCAGGTGAAGAACTGTGGGTGAAGATCATCGATCTTGATCTCCAGCGTCGTCGCATCAGCCTTTCGATCAAGCAGGCTGCTGAAGGTGGCGAACTCGCCGCTGAGTACCGCGAGCACTTCGACGTTGACGACGAAGGTAACTGGACGCACAGCGAAGAGCAGATGGAAGCCGCTTGGGCTGAATACGAAAACAGCGCTGAGCCAGTAGCGGCCGCTGTTGAAGAAGCACCAGCTGCTGACGCCGAAGCCGCAGAGCAGGAGTGATCGAATGCTGCTGGTCGGATTGACTGGCGGCATTGGCGCGGGTAAGTCGACGGTGTCGGCGTTGCTCGCCGAATTGGGAGCGTGCATCGTTGATGCCGACGAAATTGCCCGGCAACTGCAATCAGCAGGTTCTCCGGTGTTGGCTGCGATGGCGGAGCGTTTTGGAGAGGGCATCCTCAATGGCGATGGTTCGTTGAATCGCGCTGCAGTTGCTGAGATCGTGTTCGGCAACGACGACGCGTCAAAGGCCGCATTGAAAGATCTCAATGGCATCGTGCACCCGGCAATGCAGGCAGAAATTTTGAGGCAGATCAAGATTGGCCATGATGGCGGTCAGCATGTTGTGCTCGACTTTCCACTGTTGGCTGAAAACCCTCGCGACGATCTTGACGCGACGATTGTGATCGATATTGATCCCGAGATGGCCGTGGAGCGGTTGGTGAACAGTCGTGGGATGGATGAAACCGATGCGCGAAACCGAATCGCAAATCAAGCTTCTCGTGAGAAACGGCTTGCGATCGCCACGCACGTGATCGACAATTCTGAAGGTGTCGACTCGCTACGTGAGCAGGTTGCGGATGTCTGGAGCACGATCACTGGGTGAGTACCTGGGTGTTTGGATATGGCTCGTTGGTAAGCCCGGTGTCGCTTGGTTCAACTATTGGTCGACTCCCTCAGCGTGGAGAGGACTTCCTTGCTGCTGAATGTCGCGGTTGGGAGCGGCGATGGAACTACGGGTATGTGATCGACCCGACTCGTTATGTCGGCACCGAGGTCTCTCGTATCGACACGGTTGTTGCGTTAGGCATTACGCCGTCTGCGAATGCGGTCATGAATGGCGTGATCGCAGCGGTATCAGAGAGCGAGCTTGCAGAACTCGATGAGCGTGAGCGTCGCTACCAGCAGATCGATGTGACAAGTGCTGTTGCGCTAGTCGAGGGCGACGCCACTGAATTCTTAATCGACCGTGTGGTGACCTATGTGCCAACCCGAGGTCCGATAACGGATTATGTCGATGCTCGCGATCGAGGGCGTGCCGGTATCGAAATCAGGTACTGGAATCTTGTGAACAACGCCTTTGACGAATTGTTGCCAGGTGCTGGTGATCGGTTTCGTGCGACCACGCCTGAGCCTGATGTTCCTGTGGTTGATGTCTCGAGGATCGAATGAGCACCGAGGTGGCGGCCGAACGCAAGGAAGTGTTCGAGGTTGTTTCTGACTTTGAGCCGGCCGGGGATCAGCCGCAAGCGATCGCATCCCTTGCTGGGGGCATAGAGGCAGGTCATCGATTTCAGACGCTGCTGGGCATCACAGGTTCGGGCAAATCGGCCACCATTGCGTGGACGATTGAGAAAGTGCAACGGCCAACACTGATTTTGGCTCCGAACAAGAGCCTTGCCGCTCAGCTCGCTCAAGAGATGCGAGAGTTCTTCCCCAACAACCGAGTCGAATATTTCGTGTCGTATTACGACTACTACCAGCCAGAGGCTTATATCCCTTCGAGTGACACCTTCATCGAGAAAGACTCGTCGATTAACGATGAAATTGATCGGTTGCGACATTCAGCAACTGCTGCGCTGCTGACCCGTCGAGATACGATTGTTGTCGCATCGGTGTCGTGTATTTACGGTATGGGTTCTCCAGACGAATACCGCGGGCAGTTGCTCGACTTGAGTGTCGGTATCGATTACGACATGCGCTCGATTCTTCGGCGTCTCGTCGATATGCAATACGACCGGAATGACATGACGCTGATCCGAGGAAAGTTCCGGGTTCGAGGCGACACGATTGAGGTTCATCCCGCCTACGAAGAATCGGTGCTTCGTATCGAAATGTTTGGCGACACCGTTGATCGGCTGACGCGGATTGATCCAATCACTGGCGAGACGCTCGAAGAGTTGTCGCGTGCTTATGTGTTTCCGGCGACGCACTATGTCGCTGGGGTCGAGCGCATGGCTCGTGCGATTGTTGGCATTGAGGCCGAGTTGCAGACGAGTTTGAGTGATTTTGAGCGTGAGCAGAAGTTGCTTGAGGCACAACGTCTGCGAATGCGTACGCAATACGACCTTGAGATGATGGCTGAGGTCGGCTATTGCTCGGGTATCGAGAACTATTCGATGCACATCGACGGTCGTGAGCCGGGTGAACCGCCGTTTACCTTGCTCGACTATTTCCCTGACGACTACTTGCTGGTGATCGACGAAAGCCATGTGGCTGTTCCGCAGCTGCACGGGCAGTACGCCGGTGACCGCAGTCGGAAGAATGTGCTGGTCGAGCATGGTTTTCGGTTGCCGAGCGCACGAGATAACCGTCCGCTGACCTTTGACGAGACGATTGAACGTGTCAACCAATGTGTCTTCTTGTCGGCAACGCCGAGTAACTACGAGTTGTCGATCTCTGACAATGTCGCCGAGCAAATTGTTCGTCCGACGGGGCTGGTTGACCCAGAGGTCATCGTTCGCCCAACAAAAGGCCAGATCGATGATCTCATTGACATGGTGAGTGATCGAGTGACCAAGGGTGACCGTGTATTGGTGACGACTCTCACGAAGAAGATGGCCGAGGATCTCACTGACTATCTCCTCGAACAGGGTCTGAGGGTTCGGTACCTGCATTCGAATATTGACACGATTCAGCGTATTGAAATTCTTCGGGCGCTTCGTCTTGGAGAGTTCGACGTATTGGTTGGAATCAACCTCCTGCGAGAGGGTCTCGACTTGCCTGAAGTGTCGTTGGTGTGCATCCTTGACGCTGACAAAGAAGGTTTTTTGCGGAGCGAGACATCGCTCATTCAGATGATTGGCCGTGCGGCTCGAAACGTCGATGGACAGGTGGTGATGTACGCCGACCGGGTGACCGACTCGATGCAGCGGGCGATCTCTGAGACAAAACGCCGTCGAGATCTACAGATCGCGTACAACGAAGAGCACGGGATTAACCCGCAGACTATTCGTAAAGCGGTCGGCGACATTTTGTCGATGTTGCGGCCCGATGCGGGCACGACACCAGTCCCTGGCAAGGATCGCCGGCGTAAGCGTGAACGTGAGAAGGTCCAGCGTGAGTTGGCCTCACTTCCTGAGAAAGAAATTGCACGTCTCATTCAGAGTCTTGAGGAAGAAATGCATGAGGCGGCGGTTGAGTTGAAGTTCGAATACGCCGCTCGACTTCGTGACGAAATTGCAGATCTTCGTCGTGAACTCCGTGACGCTCGGTGAGTGATCGCCCGTTAGCCTCGCCAGACGTGGCCCCGAACACGACGTCGACAGCGAAGAGCGCATCACGCCCGGCCGTGAAGAAATCGGGAAGTACCCCTGCGAAGAAGAGCGTTGCGAAGAAGCCCGCTGCGAAGAAGACGACTGCGGCCACTGAGAAAGATCAGGCGGCTGGACGGGCTCGCCGGTCGGCTGCTCGTGCTGCCGCGGGTGAAGCTCCTGTTATCACGGTTCGAGGAGCGAGAGAGCACAACCTGAAGAACGTGTCGGTTGAGGTACCGCGAGATCGCCTTGTCGTATTCACCGGTCTCTCAGGGTCGGGCAAGTCAAGCCTTGCCTTTGACACCATTTACGCCGAGGGTCAACGACGCTACGTCGAGTCGCTCTCGTCCTACGCCCGGCAGTTCTTGGGTCAAATGGATAAGCCAGATGTTGACGTCATCGAGGGGTTATCGCCGGCGATTTCGATCGATCAGAAATCAGCCAGTCGTAACCCTCGCTCAACGGTCGGAACAATCACCGAGGTGTACGACTATCTTCGGCTGCTCTACGCACGAATCGGTGTTCAGCATTGTCCGAACGATGGCACCCGGCTGCAGCGGCAAACTCCGCAACAGATCGTTGATCGAGTACTTGAGCTTGCACCAGACACTCGTTTCCAAATTCTTGCGCCAGTTGTTCGTGGGCGTAAGGGTGAGTACGAAACGCTGCTAGAAGACCTGTCAGGTCAGGGCTACGTCCGAGCTCGCATCGATGGTGAAACTGTTCAGATTGACGAGTTCTTAAAGAGTGACGACAGGCTTGCACGCTATGAGACTCACAACATTGAAGTGGTGATCGACCGCCTCGTGTTGCGTGAAGGCATCGAGCGACGGCTCACAGATTCGCTTGAGACGGCGTTACAACTCGCGGACGGAGTTGCTCAAATCGACATTGTTCCTCGCGATGGTGAGGAAAGTGAGACGTTGACATTCAGCCAGCACCTGGCATGCCCTGCCTGCGGGTCAAGCTTTGATGAGCCTGCACCTCGAAACTTCTCGTTCAACTCCCCGTATGGAGCGTGTGAGACATGCGACGGGCTCGGGACCACCTTCGAGGTCGACCCTGAACTGGTCATTCCTGACATTGAGGTTTCGGTACTCGACGGCGCAATTGCTCCTTGGCGATCGGCGCACACTCAGTACTTCACTCGGATGCTCGAATCGGTGGCTGAAGCCAACGAAATTGACCTTTCGGTTCCGTGGAAGGACCTGCCGGCGAAGCATCAGAAGATACTTCTCGGTGGTGCACGTGGTCGCCTGACCGTGAAGTACCGCAATCGCTATGGACGTTCTCGGACGTTCTCCTCGGAGTTCGAGGGCGTTATCCCGTGGATTAAACGCCGTCACGAGTCTGCTGACAGCGATTGGACCCGTGAGCAGTTTGAGGGGTACATGCGTGAGGTGCCCTGCTCGGCCTGCGAGGGGGCTCGTCTGAAGCCGTTCACGCTGGCGATCACGATCAACGGCCGGAACATTTCTCAAGTCTGTGAAATGTCGATTGCGGATTCGGCAGAGTTTCTCGCCGAATTGGAACTGTCTGATCGTGATCGCATGATTGCAGAACGGGTGACGAAAGAAATCAATGCGCGTCTTGGATTTCTGCTCGATGTCGGGCTCGATTACCTCACCTTGGCAAGATCTGCCGGCACTCTTGCTGGCGGTGAGGCACAACGGATTCGTCTTGCGAGCCAGATCGGGTCCGGATTGGTCGGCACGCTGTACGTGCTCGATGAGCCGTCTATCGGATTGCATCAACGCGATAACCGTCGTCTCATCGACACGCTGACACGTTTGCGCGACCTCGGCAACACGGTGATTGTGGTTGAGCACGATGAAGAGACGATTCGGGAGAGCGACTGGATTGTTGACATTGGCCCAGGCGCCGGTGAACACGGTGGTGAAATCGTCTATTCGGGCCCGTTTCCTGGGCTGACGAAGGCCAGTGGGTCGGTTACCGGTGATTATCTTGCCGGCCGTCGATCAATTCCAGTTCCTGAAATCCGTCGGCCCCGTGGGGAGAACTCCCTTCGGATTGTGGGGGCGCGTGAACACAACCTTCAAGATGTCGAAGTTGAGATTCCCCTCGGCAACTTTGTCGCCATCACCGGGGTGTCAGGTTCGGGCAAGTCAACACTTGTTCGCGACATTCTGCTGCCGGTCTTGATGCAGCGGATTTATTCGTCGAAAACTCCGGCAGGCAAACACCGCCGTATTGAGGGCGTTGAACACCTCGACAAGGTGATTGACATGGATCAATCGCCGATTGGGCGTACGCCGCGATCGAATCCGGCGACATATACCGGTGTGTTCGATCACATTCGTAAGTTGTTCGCAGCGACGAACGAGGCGAAAATGCGCGGCTACCAGCCGGGCCGCTTCTCATTCAACGTCAAGGGCGGGCGATGTGACGCATGCTCGGGCGACGGAACGATCAAGATTGAAATGCACTTCCTTCCCGATGTGTACGTGCCCTGCGAGGTCTGCAAGGGGGCTCGTTATAACCGCGACACGCTCGATGTTGAGTTCAAGGGCAAGAACATCGCTGAGGTGTTACACATGCCGGTGGCTGAGGCTGTTGAGTTCTTCAATAATCAGCCCTCAATTGCGCGATATCTGCAGACATTGATGGATGTCGGCCTTGGGTACGTTCGACTTGGCCAGTCGGCTCCGACGTTGTCGGGTGGTGAGGCCCAGCGGGTGAAACTGGCGACCGAACTTGCCAAGCGTTCGACCGGGCACACGATTTATCTTCTTGATGAGCCGACGACTGGGCTCCATTTCGAGGATGTTCGACGTCTGCTCACGGTGCTGGGTCGTCTTGTCGATCAGGGCAACACTGTTCTCGTCATTGAACACAATCTCGACGTCATCAAGACTGCCGATTGGCTCATTGACCTTGGGCCCGAAGGAGGGGTTGGCGGCGGAACAATCGTGGCTGAGGGCACCCCAGAACAGGTCGCCGCAGTCGATGCCTCTCATACGGGTGGTTTCCTGCGAGACTTGCTCGCGTGATTTCGGCAACGATTGACACACTGGAGAATCGCGAGGAACTTCAGCGACGAACCCTAAATACTTTGCGGCTTGCCGTGGTACCAGGTCAGGCTGCTGTCGCTGGCACGGTGGCCGTTGTCTCACTGCTCGCGAAAGACATGTTGGGTTCTGACCGTCTTGCCGGTTTGGGTTCAGCGGCCTTCACATTCGGAGCAGCGATGGTGTCGATTCCTCTCGCTGCATTTATGCGTCGTCGGGGCCGCCGGCCTGGTCTTGCCTTAGCGCTTGGTATCGGCTCGCTTGGCTCGTTAGTCGCCGCTGCGGGCGGTCAAACACGAATGTTCTGGCTGTTCATCATTGGCATGTTCCTGTTTGGATCGGGCCAGGCAGCAACTCTCGGTGCCCGATACACCGCAGCCGACCTTGCGACAGAAAACGAGCGGGCGAAAGCGATAGGCGCAGTCGTGTGGATTGGCACGCTCGGTGCGGTGTTTGGGCCGTTGTTTACTCCGCTCGAAAAGCGGTTTGGTATCGCAATTGGGCTCGATGAGTACGTGGGGCCATATCTCTTTGCTGCGGCGCTGTTCGGTCTTGGCTCGTTGGCATATCTGCTCCTGCTTCGTCCAGATCCTTTAGTGGTGTCGAACGCAGTCGATCCGACTGCAGAACGGTCTCGTCCCATCAAGCAGGTGCGTAACTCCTTTGGTGAAATTCGCAAGTCAAAGCATGCGATGTTGGGCCTGGTTGCGATGGCTGGGGCTCAGGCATCGATGGTCGGTGTGATGACGATGACCCCGCCACATATGGCTGATCATGGTCACGCCGACTTGTCAGCGATGGTGATTGCGCTGCACATTGTCGGGATGTTTGGCCTTGCCCCGCTCGTTGGTCGGTTCGTCGACAAGACCGGGCCGGTGCCGTCGGTGCTCATCGGCGCAGTACTGCTCGGTATCAGCACGATCACGGTGCAGATCGCTGGTTATGTGCCTGCACTGGTGTTTGTTGGGCTCTTCCTGCTCGGACTTGGCTGGAACATTGGCTTGATTGCTGGAACAACGCTGCTGACGTCATCGGTGCCAGTGAGCGCAAGGGTTGAGGCCCAAGGAACTGGTGACCTCACGCTGAGTTTGTGTGGGGCAGTGGCTGCTTTTGGTTCAGGGTTTGTGAAACAAGCCTTCGAGTATCACATTCTCGCTGACCTCGCGACGGTGCTTGCCGGCGGAATGTTGGTGTACGCGTTTTATGTGCGGGCGGCAACTAGCGCAACCGTTTCGACAGCTCATTAAGACGTTTCTTCTCATCTGGACTGAGGGCATCAAGCCCGTGCGATGACACCTTGTCGAGGAGGTTGTCGAGCTCTTCTTGTAGCCCTGCTGCAGCGGGGTCGGCCTTTGGTGGCTCCCATGGTCCGCTCACCACTTTGGTGTTTCCACCTCGGCTTCGAGATGGGCGACGAACCTTTCCTCGAGATGACCGGGTTGGCTTTTTATGTCGTGAGTTATTGGCGAACCGCGGGATCATGTCGAGGCGATCAGCAAACCCCCATTGGCGAATGGTGACAAGAGCGGTGCCGATCGCAAGCAACATGACGAGGAGTGATCCCCAGATGCGGTCACCGACGTAGCGAAGGATGTCGATACCGACGAAGACCGAGGCAATGATCCATGCGGGGATGCCGAAGAAGAACGGTGCATCTGGGTTTTCAGCAGCAAAAATTGCGAGCATGACAGTGCCGAGAAGGCTGAGTCCCATTTCTGCGGCGGTTGGAAGGTTGCCAACGATTGAGACGAACAGCGTCGGCGCCACTGTGATGGCGACGATGAGGCGGGTGAATCGGATTCGGCCAACCATTTCTTCGACGATGTGGCCGAAGTACCAGAAGAAAAACAGGGTGATGAGTACCCATGCGCTGGTCGGTGGGGTGGCGATTGGCCAGGTGATCAGGCGCCACACTTCAAGCTGTCGAACCGCAGATGGGTGGAAGACCAGTTTTGAGAACAGCTCGATGCTGCCGGCATAGATGAACATCGAAATGATTCCTGAGCCGACGAGAAACGCTGTTGTAGTTACGTCAATATTGCCGATTTTGAACCAACCGTCACGAGAGCGAGGTCCGGGAATACCGAAGTTGAATCGTTGAGCCACATCTCCACGGTACTGGCAGCGCAAGGCTCTGTGCAGTCTCTGCTCGTAGTCTCTGAGATGTGATCGAGCGCCCGCCCTCGGGGACGATCCCGGATGAACCGGGCTCGTACCAATTTAAAGATGCACATGGGCGCGTCATTTACGTTGGCAAGGCGTCAAGCCTCCGGCATCGACTGAGTAGTTACTTCCAGCGGGCAGATCGTTTGCATCCTCGAACCCGACAGATGGTGGAGACCGCTGAGTCGGTTGAGTGGACGATTGTTCGCAATGAGGTTGAAGCCCTCATGCTGGAGTATTCGCTTATTAAGCAGCATCGACCGCGATTCAACGTTCGGCTGCGAGACGATAAGAGTTACCCGTTTCTTGCGGTGACCACAGATGAAGAGTGGCCAAGAGCGATGGTGACTCGGGGCGTGCGGCGTAAGGGTGTCCGGTATTTCGGGCCTTATGCCCATGCCTACGCGATTCGGGAGACCCTTGACTTGCTGTTGCGGTCATTTCCGGTTCGAACGTGTTCTCCTGGCAAGTTCCGCCAGCACGAACGTCTTGGTCGGCCATGTTTGCTCTTCCATATTGAGAAGTGTGCGGGGCCATGTGTGGGGGAGGTGTCAGCTGACGACTACCAGACGATGGTGGACGCACTCTGCGGCTTCCTTGGTGGTGACACCGACGATGTCGTTGCTCGGCTGACTGAAGAGATGGGCGAGGCGGCAAAGGCCCTTGAGTTCGAGAAGGCTGCACGGCTTCGTGACCGACTCGAGTCTGTTGAACGGGCGATCGAACGTCAACAGATGGTTGCTGAGCGCGATGAAGACATCGACATCATCGGTGTTTCTGATGATGAGCTTGAGGCATCGGTTCAGGTGTTTTTCGTGCGGCGTGGTCGCGTGGTCGGTCGGAAAGGGTTTGTGCTCGACAAGGTCGAAGATCTTTCTGATGGCGCTCTTGTCGGCCGGGTAATGGAATCGATGTATGGCGATGAGCCGCCGACTGGTGTCCCAAAGCAGGTGCTCGTTCCGACAGTTCCTGATGATGTCGCTCTGTATGAAGAGTGGCTTCAGATGCTGCGTGGTTCGAAGGTCGCTATTCGTGTTCCGCAGCGTGGCGATCGGCGTCAACTGTTAGAGACGGTGACGCACAATGCTCGTGAAGAGTTTGTTCGTCATCGGATGCGGCGGGCGAGCGATCACAACACACGAAGTCGAGCGCTCACCGAATTGCAGGATGCCTTACATCTGCCCGAGGCGCCCTTGCGCATTGAGTGTTACGACATGGCGCATCTGCATGGCACGGATTACGTCGGCTCGATGGTCGTGCTGGAAGACGGGATGCCGGCGAAGAAGGAGTACCGGCGGTTCAAGGTCAATATTGAGGGTAATGATGATTATGCGGCGATGGAAGAGGTGCTTACTCGTCGACTGCAGGCCTATCTCGATGAGCGTGATCAGCCGATTGGTGAGCGCGGCGAGAAGCCCGGCAAGTTTGCGTATCCGCCGCAGCTGTTGGTGGTCGACGGAGGAAAAGGACAGCTCGGTGTTGCCGAGCGGGTGGTGAACGAACTCGGACTTGCTGATGAGATTCCGGTTGCAGCCCTCGCGAAGCGTTTTGAAGAGGTGTACGTCCCCGGGTCGTCTGCCCCAGTGCGAATTCAGCGTGGTTCTGAGGCACTATTCATGTTGCAGCGTGTTCGTGATGAAGCGCACCGCTTTGCGAATTCCTTCCATCGTGAGCGACGTTCAAAACGGATGACAACCAGCAGTCTTGATGGCATTCCTGGGTTGGGTCCAGCCCGCCGTGATCGCCTTGTGAAGGCGATGGGTGGTGTCAAAGCGGTGAAGGCTGCCGATCTTGAATCGTTGCAGGCGCTGTCGTTCTTGCCCGACGCGGTGGCTCAAGCGATTTTCGACAAGTTCCACTCTGAGTCGGCATAGCGCCGATCGGTCAGAGTTGACTGATGACGTCGGTGTGCAGGCGGTCGAGGTGTTCTTTTCTGGCGGCTGGTTCGGAGCCCATCAACCAATCGGGAACGATGAATTCGTTGAAACCGAGTTCTTTGTATTGGTTGAGAATTCCAATGAGTTCATCGGCGCCGCCAGCGATCGTGCGGGCACCGAGTGGGCCTTCGAGTGCCTTTGTGTTGGCTGCTGAGTCGTCGCTGAGGTGAACGGCAACCTGCACTGAGGTGTGCAATGTTGCCGGGTCGCGCCCGACTTTTTCACATGCAGCGTGCATTGCGCTTAGGCGTTCGCCTGCGCCATCGGGGTGGCCCCAGGTGTTCCATTCCTCTGCGTGGCGGGCAGTGATGCGCAGCATTCGGTTGCCGCCGGTGCCGACGAGAATTGGGAGCCTCTCTTGGACGGGCTTTGGTTCGCAAGGGCTGTCGGTGATCGTGTAGATCGAGCCCTCAAATGTTGTTCGTTGTTCGCTCAGCATGAGCCGAATGATTTGGATGGCCTCTTCAAACCGATCAACTCGGGCTTTTGGCTCTTCAAGTTCGATACCGAACGCGTTGTGTTCGTTGATCTGCCAACCTGCTCCGAGTCCGAGTACGAAACGACCGTGTGAGACATGGTCGATCGTTGCAGCGCGGTTTGCGAGGAGTGCTGGGTGGTGAATTGAGGTCGGTGCAACGAGCGGGCCGAGCCTGAGGCGTTCGGTGACGACTGCGATTGCCGGTAGGAGTCCCCAGACTTCGTGTGAGTCGCCATCGTTGACCTCTGTGGTGCCGGTATTTGGCATGTAGTGGTCGGCGAACCACATGCCGTACCAGCGTCCGTCATCGAGCCAACGGGCGAGATCGAGCACCTCCTCAACGGGGTATTTGATATTTGGCCAGACGGAGAACTTCATAGTTCGAACCGTAGTGTGTTGGCTGTGTCTGGAGACCTGTCGCGCCGCTTGTGGGAAGAACATGCTGATTGGTGGATCGATGGTTTTACCGAGGGCGCTGACCCCGAATACGAAGATCAGATCATTCCGTTGGTGGTGAGCGAACTGGCCGGGGTCGCGAACGTTCTAGATATCGGTACCGGCGATGGGCAGATTGCGCGTGCCCTCACAGCAACGGGCTGCAAGGTGACCGGTGTCGACCCAACTTCGGCACAGATCGCCGTCGCAGGTGAACGCGGCGGCGGCCCAAGTTACGTGCAGTCGGGCGCCTGTCCGTTGCCGTTTGCCGATGCCTCTTTCGATGCGGCCCTGGCATGTCTGGTGTTCGAACACATTGATGATGTTGATGGTGCGATCAGTGAGGTAGCTCGCGTGTTGCGACCTGGCGGCTCGTTCAACTTTCTGTTAAATCACCCGTTGCTGCAGACTCCCGATAGCGGGTGGATCGATGACCACATGGTGGAGCCACCCGAGCAGTATTGGCGCATTGGTAATTATCTCGATGAGGCTGAGACCATCGAAGAGGTTGAGCTGGGAGTCCATATTCGTTTTCTGCATCGGCCGCTGTCGCGTTATTTGAATGCCCTCGCCGTCAATGGACTGTTGCTTGAGCGCATGGATGAGCCTGCTCCACCAGAGCGTTTTCTTGCTCAAGCGCCCGAGTATTTCGAGGCGGCCTCGGTGCCTCGTTTGTTGCATCTCCGCTTACGAAAAGTGGCGGGCTGACAGAGTTGTAGGTCGCACCGTTGACCGCGGGTCTAAGGTACGGGCGTGGCTGAGATTGTCGTGATCACCGGGTTGTCGGGAGCGGGTCGTTCCGCTGCCGCCGGGGTGCTTGAAGATCTCGGGTTTTATGTGGTTGACAATTTGCCGACTTCGTTGGTGCCAACCATTGTTGAACTTGCAGCCAAGCCGGGTGCGGGCATCGATCGTCTGGTGTTGGTGTCGGGACGCAACCATGCCGAATTACTCCCGCATGTCGACAGTTTGAAGTCGTCGGGTCATCGAGTGACGATGCTGTATCTCGACGCTTCGACTCAAATGTTGGTGCAGCGCTACGAGGCAACTCGTCGCCGTCATCCGTTTGATCTTGATGGCGACGGCGTGTTGGAAGCGATCGAACGTGAACGAGTAGCCCTCGAAGAGGTGAAAGGCGCAGCAGATCTAGTGATTGACACGTCAGATCTCAACGTTCACCAGTTGAAGGATCGCATCGTTGCGGCATTCTCAGAAACCGGGTCAACCACAATGCAGGTCTCGGTTGAATCATTTGGCTACAAGCACGGCATTCCGCTTGACGCTGACATCGTGATGGATGTGAGGTTTTTGCCGAACCCCCATTGGGATGACACCTTGCGTCCGTTAACGGGTCGCGATGCAGCAGTTCGAGATTTTGTCTTCGACAGCGAGGTCACCCAGCGGTTCCTCGCGCACCTTGAGGCGTTACTCCTTGACGTTGTGCCGAGTTATCAGGCTGAGGGCAGGAACTACTTGACGATTGCGATTGGCTGCACCGGTGGGAGACATCGGTCGGTTGCGGTTGCGGAGCGGGTTGTTGCAACCCTTGCGGCTCACGATGTGAAGGCGCATGCATCGCATCGTGATGTTGACGGGCGCCAATCCTGAAGTTGACGCCGTAGATATTGCCGGAATCTTCATGTCGGGCTGCGCGTCTGACTACTCTTGCGAACGACCGTCTGGTTGAAGAATGTGAAAGGACCTCCCATGACTGTGCGTGTTGGTGTTAACGGATTTGGACGTATTGGCCGCAACTTTTATCGCGCGGTGCTTGCTCAGGGTGCGGACGTCGAGTTCGTTGCAGTGAATGATCTCGGTTCGCTCGACCAGATGGCACATCTATTGAAGTACGACTCCGTGATGGGTCGCCTTGACCAGAACGTGAAAGTGGTGAAGGGCGGAATCAAGGTCGGAAATCACACGATTCGGGTGCTGTCTGAGCGTGACCCGAAGGCATTGCCGTGGGGTGAGCTCGGCGTCGACGTCGTTGTTGAGTCGACGGGAATTTTCACCGACCGTAGCAAAGCAGCAATGCACCTCGAAGGCGGTGCGCCTCGCGTCATCGTGTCAGCCCCATCAAATGGTGCGGACATCACGATCGTGTACGGCGTGAACCACACCGACTTCGACAAGAAAAAGCATCAGGTCATTTCGAATGCAAGTTGCACCACAAACTGTTTTGTGCCGCTCATCAAGGTGCTTGATGATGCGTTTGGTGTGAAGCAGGGCCTCATGACGACCGTTCATGCGTACACCGGCGATCAGTCGCTCGTCGACGGCCCGCACAATGACCTCCGCCGAGCACGTGGTGCCGCCATCAACATCATTCCAACCTCGACTGGTGCTGCTCGTGCAACGAGCCTCGTGTTGGCGTCGATGAAGGGCCGTCTCGACGGAACCTCGCTTCGGGTGCCGGTGCCAACTGGTTCGATCACCGATGTGACCGCAACGTTGAAGAAGAAAGCATCGGTTGAGGACATCAACGCTGTGTTCGCTGCTGCTGCGAAGAAGGGTGATCTCAAGGGAATCTTGAAGTACACCGATGACCCCATCGTGTCGAGCGACATTGTTGGTGACCCACATTCATCCATTTTTGATGCGGGAATGACGATGTCGATGGGCGATCTCGTCAAGGTGTGCTCCTGGTACGACAACGAGTGGGGCTACTCGAATCGCCTTGTCGATCTTGTTCGTTATGTCAGCCGCGGCCGCTGATCGCCAATGACAGAGGAGTCACGACCCATTCCGACGCTCGAAGACCTCGGTGATGTCACCGGGCGCCGAGTGCTGGTTCGTACCGATTTCAACGTGCCGCTCGAGGAGCGCGCCGGTTCGCAGTTCGTCGTTGATGATTTTCGAATCCGTGCAGCGCTCCCCACAATTTCGTGGTTGTTGGAGCGTGGTGCACAGGTCATCTGCGCAAGTCATCTCGGTCGGCCGAAGGGTCAGCCGGTTGACAAGTACTCGATGGAGCCGGTTCGTCAACGGCTGACTGAGCTGGCCCCGGGGGTCGAACTGCTTGAGAATCTGCGTTTCGATCCAGGTGAAGAAGCCAACGATGACGCATTTGTTGCTTCGCTCATCGACGGCATTGATTTTTATGTGAATGATGCATTTGGTGCGTCGCACCGGGCGCATGCGTCAATCGTTGGTCCGCCAAAGTTTGTTCCGTCGGCGATGGGTCGTCTCTTACAACAAGAGGTTGAGGTGCTGACCGGGCTTCGAGACAAACCAAAACGCCCGTTTGTTGCGGTCCTCGGTGGAGCCAAAATTTCGGACAAACTTGGCGTGGTTGAGGCGTTGCTATCTGTTGTTGATCAGTTGGTGATTGGCGGAGCGATGTGTTTCACGTTCTTCGCTGCTCAGGGCAAGCCGATCGGTGATTCACTGTTTGAGCCTGACATGGTTGACACCTGTCGCCGAATTCTTGAATCTGCTGGCGACAAGATCATTCTTCCTGACGACATGGTTGGTGTTGATTCGACCGGTGAGTTTGCCACCTTCGGAACCCGCCTTCCTGAAGGATCAAAAGGCTTCGATATTGGTCCTGGTTCGGCGGCGGCGTTCAGTGACGTGGTGATGGACGCTCGCATGGTGTTCTGGAACGGCCCGATGGGAATGTTTGAAGACGAGCGTTTCGCTGGTGGAACGAGAACTGTTGCTGAAGCGATGGCCGAGACGAAGGCGTTCACGGTGGTCGGTGGTGGAGATTCCGCTGCCGCTCTTGCCCAATTCCGTCTCGACGATGAAGTCGACCATGTCTCTACAGGTGGGGGAGCGAGTCTTGAACTTCTTGAACTCGGCGATCTCCCTGGCCTTACCGCATTGAGAGGTGCCCCAAATGCCTGATGCCCGCATGCCGTTGATCAGCGGTAACTGGAAGATGAATCTCGATCATTTTGAGGCGCTTCGCAATTTGCAGAAGCTCGCATGGCTGTTGCCGAAAGATGTTTACCAGCGGGTGGATGTGAGCATCCACCCTCCGTTCACCGATATCCGTACGTTGCAGACCTCGATTGAGGCCGATCGTATGGACATTTTGCTAGGGGCTCAGCATTGCCATCATGACGTGAAGGGGGCGTTTACCGGCGAGGTGTCGCCGGCGTTCCTCGAGAAGCTTGACGTGAAACTGGTGATCTGCGGCCATAGCGAGCGTCGCGACATTTTTGGTGAGACCGATGAGATGGTGAATGCGAAGGTGAAGGCGATTTTGAAGCACAACATGACTCCGATCATGTGTGTGGGTGAGTCGCTCTCCGAGCGCGAGGCAGGTGAGACCGAAGCGAAGGTGCTCGGTCAAGTGGTGAACGGCTTGCAAGGTGTCAAGAAAACTGAAGTCGCTGGCATGGTGATTGCGTATGAACCCATTTGGGCGATCGGCACTGGCAAGACCGCAACCGCTGAAGATGCGCAGCAGATGTGTGCATCGATTCGTGCTGCGGTGACAGCCTCGTTCGGCACTGAAGCGGGAGCATCAGTTCGAATTCAATACGGGGGTTCGGTGAAGCCAGGAACGACCGAAGAACTCATGGCGCAGCCTGATGTGGATGGGGCCTTGGTTGGGGGAGCGAGTCTTGACCCTGATGACTTCGCCCAGATTGTGAAGATTGCTGCCGGCTGAGTGCTGACGCGCCATTTTTCTTCTGCTTCGCACTGGTACGTTCGATAGCAGAATGTTGAACTGCTCACGACGCTCACGACCGCTTCGATTTTGTCGATCTTTTGCTGTGGCTGTCTCGGTGGCGGTTGTGTTGCCGGCGTGTGCTGGTAGCGATGAAACATTGCCGACGACATCAGCTCCGTTGGCAACCCCAACGACAGTTGCGACTACTGATGAAGGGTCATCAGGTGATGGTTCGAGCACGACCACTGAGGTGGTTCCTACGACGACATTGCCAATCCCTGACAACGCAGTGATGCAACTTGCCTTTCAATTTGCAGCAGATGCGCTCTGGCCAAATGGCACGAAGATCGGCGTTGACGATGTGCGCTGCACGGTTGAGGCGCTGCGATCAACTCCGGGGTCTGTCGGGGTTGACGCGTACGACGCAGTGATCGATGTTCGGGCGGGTCGAGCCGACGATCTTGTTGAGGTGTACTTCGACCGGTTTGTCGCGGACTACCGCGTGTTATTCGACCGTCTATTGCAAACATCAGCGGTGGAGACATGCAGCGATGTCTCGACTGCGTTTGACGATGAAGCACCGTCTGGGTGGGGGTCGTTCCGCGTGGAGGCTTGGAACGCTGCCCAGATGATTCTGGTTCCGACAGCGTCGGAAGAAGATGGTGATGCCGACACTGTTGGGTTTGACCGGCTTGTCCTTGTTCCTCTTGGAAGCTCAGCGATTGAGGTCGATCTGCTTCGGTCTGGGCAGGTTGACATCATCATTCCCGATGTGTCGATTGAAACCGTTGAGGGATTATCAGACCCCAATTTGGGGTTCGAGCAGTTCGATCTTGGCCGGCACGAAGACATGTTCCTTCGTTCAACAGGTGCGTTTGCTGACCCAGTGTTCAGAGAGGCTTTTTGGCGTTCAGTTGACCGTGAGGTGCTCGTCGACGAGGTGTATGAGCCGCTGCTGGGTGCAACAAATGTCTGGAATTGTGGCCCTGTGACCTTGGATGATTGGTGTGTCGATATTGCACCATTTGCCGACTCGTTTGACCCGGGCGCAGGTGCTCAGATGCTCACCGAAGCCGGTTGGACATTCGATGGTGACGGCTATTGGCAGGATGAAACCGGTGAGCCACACGAAATCATCTGGTTGGTGGCTGGTGGTCGAGCCCGACAAGAGCAGCTCATTGATGTGCTGGTGCCGATGATGCGAGATGAGGGTTTCAGACTGAAGGTCGAATCGGTCGGAAGTGAGTTCGAGTTCGCTGATCGCCTCGCAGCAGGCGACTGGGACCTTTCGGTGTATGCCCAGTCGGGGATTGCTGACGTGGGCTTGCTTGCAGCAGCAAATTCGTGTTCAGAATTCTCGACGGCAGAGCGGGAGGGTTGGAACGTGAACGGGTTCTGTGACGCAGAGGCCGATGCGCTACTCGCTCGTGCGCTGACGATGCGCGACGATGACGACCACATCGCTGATGTCCGTGCCGTGCTGGGCCGTATGGCTGAGACTCATCACGTGTTGCCGCTCGTGAAGTTGCCGTCAATAATTGCATGGCGACCCGACACAGTTGGTCCTGTCGAGTCGGTGTCTGAAATCGGGGCATCAGGCGTGTTGATGATCGAGCAGTTGGCAACTCTTGAAGATCTTGATGGCGATGGCACGATTTACGTCGGGGTGGAGGAGTGGGCTGCGTGCACAAACCCGGTGCTGAGCTGCGGTGCTGCCGGCTGGTTTGCCGACGGCATTGGGGCTTTAGCGGTTCCAGGCATTTGGACCACGAAAGACGGGGTCACCATCACGCATTCCTCGCTGGTTCGCCAGGCCCCGTTTGTGACTGAACTTCGCTGACTCGCTGTGGGCCGGTGGCTTTGCGATGAGTAGAACTCTGCTGACCGCACGGCGTTTAGCGGCGATAACCTTTCACCCGTGCGTGATGTAATGCTGTACGTGATGTTGGTCATCAACATCGTGTCAATGATCGGAACTATCTC
>LFFE01000006.1 GCA_001510385.1 Actinobacteria bacterium casp-actino5
GGTTTCGGGCAGAGATTTCGCAAAGCCTTCACGCACGCCAGGCTTACAAGTGAATCTTAAAATAACTGTATGCATTTGTTGCTCCTTATGAGTTGAACTAACTATCACACTCATTTTGAAACCTAGCGCGTATCAAGAGTCAGTTTTGAAAAACTAGAGTCCCGTCAGAGGCGTTTCAAGTCAGTAACTACTCCACCGCTGACACGAACGATGTCATTCGGGTTCGCACCGAAGTTGTCGTTCCACGTTCCTGCAGCAGCCCATACCTCGTCGTACTGCAACAAGTCTGGATCAACAAACACACGTAGTTGGGTGCTGTGACCAAAGGGAGGCACGCCATATTTGTGTTTGGAAACCCGACGACCTAGCGCCTCTCAAGTCCTGTTCTTGGTGAACCACGGCACAGCAGCATCTACCAAGGTTCGCATGCCAACCAATCGACTGTTTGCCTGAGCCACCTTGCCAACCCTGACCTCACATGCCTGCTCGACGTGCTGACCGAGAACTTCGAAGTCGTCGGCATCGACCTCGTCCCCCATCCACGTCGTCGTCATTGGTCCATCACTTGTCAAGACCCGAGACCTGAACTCGACCGGACTCTTACCTGACCATTGTGCACGCGACTCAGCAAGGTGTAGAGAGGTGTTCTGGCCGTGTCCTACGCCGATAAGTAACACCTTGGCATTCATGTCGTAGAGGCGACCGAGCGGAGAACTGTCACCAAAACTGTCGTCGAGCAACTGATGAGAAACGATTTCCGATGCATGACGTCCGTTGGCCATGTGTGAATGGAGTGGATGGCTGCTGCGAAGTGTGTCGCGTCGCAGCAGAAGGTTCTCAGCTACAACTCCCATCTCCCGAAGCGGCGTCCTGTACGGATCGAACGCTGGGCGACCTTCGACGATTTCCGGCCACCAACTCGGCGGGACTGGTGGATTCTCCCATCCTGACGGGTCAGACCAATCCCCACTGTGGGCAGGCATCGATACAGTTCCACGCGAACCAACGACCTCGAGTAACGCATCAACAACAGCGGCTGCTCCACCGGCGATCCAACCCATCGAACTCAACGACGAATGAACGACCAGGACGTCCCCATCCATTACCCCAAGGGCACGCAAGTCATTTCGAATGGAACTGATCGTCCCGGGTCGCGAAGTGGAATGAATGAGATCGCTTTCGCTCATCTCGTGTGAGCCTATCGGGCAAGCCTTTCGCTCAGCTTCGCTTCAGATCGGTGACGACACCGCCAGCGACTCGCACGATGTCTGCAGGCGAAGCACCAAACACGTCGTTCCACGTTCCGGCTGCAGCCCACACCTCGTCGTACTGCAACAAGTCCGGATCAACAAACACACGCAGTTGAGTGGTGTGACCAAAGGGAGGCACCCCCCCAATCGGGAAGCCCGTTACCGATCTCACCACATCTGCATCCACGCGTTGGCAGATCGCGCCACCGGCCGCCAGCGCAAGTTTTGACTCGTCAAGTTGGTTAGCCCCGCTCACGTAAGCAAGGACCACCTCACCATCAACCGCAAAGATGAGGCTTTTCACAATCTGACCAACCTGCACACCAATTGCATCCGCTGCTTCTTGCGCCGTTCGAGTTCCATCCGGGAATGTCTGAGGTGTGATGTTGAGACCCAGTGCTGCCGCCGCTTCGATCACTCGCAGCACATTTACGTGAACCTCTGTCATCGACCTACCTCGACGAGTTGTGAAATCGTTGCCGCAAGGGAATGGTCAAGGTCAGTAATAACTCCACCAGCAGAGTGAGTGCAGCACTCGATAACGACGGTATTCCACGAGATGGAGATATCAGGGTGGTGGTCATGTTCATTTGCGACCTTGGCCACCGCGTTCACAAACGACATTGCCTCGTCGAAATCGTTAAATACGAACTTTGATGAAAGTTTGCCATTCACCTCTTCAAACATGAGCCAACGGTAGTGCAGAACGAATCCTTATCAATATTTCGGATTAGACCTCGCGGCACAAAATGTGACAACTTACTACGTTGAGACATTTGCCAAAAGGAGCACCGATGAGCACCGCCCTCTCACCCCAAGAAGCAGAAGAATTTGCGAACCAGGTTCGCAGTTTTCTCGAATCAAATACTTCCTCCGGGAAGGGCCGCGACCTCGGTGCAGCCCGAGAGTTCCAGGGTCGTCTCGCTGATGCCGGCTTCGCTGGAATTCCATATCCAAAGGAGTACGGCGGAGCTGGTCTCACGCTCGAACATGAGCGCATCTTCCGACAGGTGGCGCAGGGGTTTCCGATGATGACCGGCGAATTGGTCATCAGTCATGGCATGTGCTTGCCGGTGCTCAATGAGTTTGGTACCGATGAACAAAAGCGTAAGTTCATGCCCGACAACATTTCAGCAAAGACCGTCTGGTGCCAGATGTTCTCTGAGCCCGGAGCAGGAAGTGACGTGGCGAGCCTGCAGACCAAGGCTGAGCGTGACGGCGACGAATGGATCCTGAATGGCCAAAAAGTGTGGACAACCCTTGCCCACGTATCTGACTTCGGCGTGATCATTGCTCGGACAGATCCTGACCAGCCGAAGCACGCGGGCATCTCGATGTTCATCATCGATCTCAAGAGCCCCGGTGTCGAAATTCGCCCAATTAACCAGATCGACGGTGGAAACCACTTCAACGAGGTGTTCTTCACCGATGTTCGTATCCCCGCTGAGAATTTGCTCGGTGAATACAACAACGGTTGGAGGCAAGCCACTGCAATGCTCATGTACGAGCGTGTTGCAATTGGCTCGCTGAATGCAGGAAAGGTCACCCAGCCGATGTACGACGTTCTCGCCAAGTGGGCAACTCGAAACGGTTCAATCTCTGACCCGGTTGTCCGCGATGAACTCATGCAGGTCTATTGCATGGAATCAACAAAATCGATGGTCGCGATGCGCAACCGTGCCGAAATGAAAGCCGGCAAGGCTCCTGGGCCTGGCGGGTCACTTGGCAAGCTCTACGGCTCAATCATTGCCCGGAAGTTCAGAGAAATTGCGCAAAATATCGCCGGCCCAGCAACAGTGGCATGGGAAGGCGACGACACCGACGAAGAAGCGTTGGCAGTGAACATGATTAGCTCGCTGTCCGCTGCGATTGCCGGTGGAACCGACGAAATTCAGCGAAACATCATTGGTGATCGCGTGCTCGGGCTGCCTCGAGATATCTCAGTTGATACCGGAGTGCCATTCAAAGAACTCCGAGTCGGCACTCAGCGAACCTGAGGCCGCTGGTCGCACAACATCTCTAACTTTCGGTGTGGTCACTCGTATTCTCAGCAGGTCCACCAAAGTAAAATACGAACACTCCAGCCAACGACATTCCTGCCGCTACGAGGTACGCGGTTTCGTAGCCGCCAGCGACGTCGTGTAGCCAGCCAAGCAGCCATGGGCCTCCTGCCACGCCCGCGACACTGAGAAACTGTGTTCGGCCGAACAGTTTCGGATACTCCCTTACTCCAAACCGCTCAGCGATAAGCAACGGTTGCAACATCAAAATGTTTCCTACCGTTGCACCGAAAAGAAGAATAAACGCGAAGAACACCCACGTGTTATACGCAAGCGCAAGGCCCGCAAGCGCAATCATCTGGAAAAACGAGAGCACTGTGATCACTCGTCCAAGCGCGAACTTCGGGAAGACTTTTCCTCCAACAAGCCGAGCGATGATTGAGGTGACTGCAAGCGCCAAGGTGGCAAAAGCCGCTGTTGTCGCAGTTGTTCGTTCCTCTGCGAGTTTGACGAGCTGCTGAATTCCACCCACCTGAGATCCCAGCGATAACACGTAACCAACGGTGACCGCTAGGAAAAATTTGCTACGCATAGCAACCGCAAAAGGTGTTCCCGTGAGCACCATTGCCGATGCCCCAGGTGCAACCCGCTCACCGTCGGGAAGAAATCCGGAGTCAGCCGGGTCACTCTTCAGCAAGAACCAGCCAGGCACAACCGTTCCTACGAAGAACACTAACGCCAACCAGGGTGCAGCGCCCTGCAACGTCTGCGCATCAACAAACCACTTTGCAGCAGGCGTAATCACGACGCCCCCGACTGACAAACCGGTTGACGCAACCGAAATCGCCATCGCCCTTCGACGGTGAAACCACCTTGTGACAACAGTCGTCACGGTCACCAAACCGGCAGCAGCAAAACCAATTCCATAAAAGCAATAGACCACATACAGCTGCCATACGGCGTTGATCTGACCAAGAGCTAATAGAGATAGAGCACCGACAACTCCGCCAAATAGCACCACAATGCGAGCATCGCGACGAGCAATAAACCGAGCAACGCCAAGTCCGGTGACACCCGAAACGACGAAGAACACAGTTGTACCGAGTGACAACGATGCAATGTCCCATCCACGCTCTTTGCTCAGCGCGTTGAGGTATACCGCAAGGCCGTAAAAACCTAGGCCTGCCGATGTTGTAAGAATAAGAAAGCCACCGGCCACCACTGCCATTCCGGGAAATTTTATTTGGGGAGTAGTCGCGGAATTTTCTGAAGAAGTTTGAGGCACAGACGAACCGTACTCACCCTCGGACAGTATTTTGCGGTTGTGGCTCGAGCTCCTTTTTGCGTCCCCTCTGAAGGGCTTAGGCGATGAGCCAGATCTCTCCGTGCAACAAGGTTTGCCGTCTCGAACACGGTATCTGTGTGAGTTGTTTTCGAACGTCGCCTGAAATTTCAATGTGGCCAATGATCAGCGATACCGCTGCTCGGGCATTGATGGCTGAACTACCTAAGCGACAGCGCCGCCTCAACTCAGATTCTGAAGAGATCGTCGAGTGACGACGTTGCAGATCCCGCAGCTGGCTCGTCGTCCTCATCGGTAAACGCTGCGTAGCCATCTCGCTCAAGTACCGCTGCGAGCTCTGGTCCGCCACTATTCACGATTTGACCTTTGACCAAAATATGAATGTGGTCAGGACGAAGTTCGTTCAACAGCCGGCTGTAGTGAGTAATCGCAAGCACCCCCAGTGGACGCTTGGCATCATTTGAGAGTTCTTCCACGCGGCGAGAGCAGTCTCGAAGCGCATCGATATCAAGACCGGAGTCAAGCTCATCAAGAATTGCGAATTGAGGCTGTAACACAGCAAGTTGGAGGGTCTCATTTCGCTTCTTCTCGCCACCCGACAGATCGACGTTGAGTGGGCGATCAAGAAATCGGTGCTCAAATCCAATTCGATCAGCTTCCGCTTTCAGCCGATCGGCCAAGTCTGAGGCGTCTCGACCGCGATACTGAAGTGCCTCACCAAGCGCATCCAACAGCGAAACACCCGGAACTTCGGTTGGGTACTGCATGATGAGGTGTACGCCGGCAACTGCCCGTTCCCAGGTTGATAACGCAAGCAGGTCTACGCCGTCAAGGGTGATACTTCCTGAGGTAACGGTGTACCCAGAGCGCCCCATGATGACCGCCGAGAGGGTACTTTTCCCCGCCCCGTTTGGACCCATAACTGCATGCACCTCGCCGGAGGCGATGGTGAGGTCGATACCACGAAGAATTTCAGTGCCAGCAACCTCAGCGTGAAGCCCCGAAATCTCAAGAACACTCATGACGACAACTCCACATGAACGTCGCCATCAACAACTGACACGTGATGAACGCGAACCGGAACTGTTGCTGGAAGTGTGTCTGGCTCGCCACTGGTGAGGCTAAACGTGCTTCCATGCTTCGGGCATTCAAGTGTGCATGCGTCTGGCCACACGTCGCCGCCAGACAGCGAAACATTTGCATGACTGCAGAGATCATCGATCGCATGAACGTCATCGCCGATACGAACAATGGCTACTGCCACACCGTCAACGTTGTGACAGACCGCTGACCCGTCAACAAGATCATCGAATTTGCAGACGCTCGTCATGATGAAACTCCAATCGACAGTTTGCGGGCCACGCGCTCGCGAACCTCATCAACGATGTCGCCGTCGGGCAAACGACCTAGCACCTCATCAAAGAATCCGAGCACAACAAGCCGCTCGGCAACCTCTGGCGGAACTCCCCGACTTTCAAGGTAGTACCGCTGCTCTTCGTTGATGGGCCCAACCGTCGACGCATGGCTGCAGCGAACATCATTGTTTCGGATATCGAGATTAGGAACGCTTTCAGCCCATGCTCCCTCACTCAGCGTGAGGTTGCGATTGGTTTGATTCGCGGAGGTCCCTTTGGCTCCCTCGTCAATAGAAATCATGCCGGTGTAGACACTTCGGGCGGAGTCTTGAACTGCACCCTTGAACAGCAGATCGCTCGATGTGTGCTCGGCCACATGGTTCTGAATCACCCTGAAGTCATGCATTTGATCACCGCCAGCGAAATACAGCGCAACCTGCTCAATCGCCGAACCGGTCTCTTTTGACGTCGCTTCGGTACGCACGCGGGTGTAGTAACCGCCCAGCGTGATGGTTGACAAACGAACAAACGAGTCACGTCCAGCCGATACGAGTTGGTGCCCAATCTGCCAGGACGATTCATTCAGGTCGTTCACCGCCAAGTAGGTCACCTTCGCCCCTGGACCAGCCTCAATTGACAGCAATGGGGAGGTCAAGCTCGGGGCGTCGCCGACAGAGCGAAATCGCTCGATCACAGTGCACGATGCATGAGAACCGAGCCTGATCACTGTCCGAGGGAATGTCGCGCTTCCATCAGCTGATTGAAACTCAATGACGATCGGCTCTGAAACTGACGTGTCCGCAGGAATGTCAACACGAACTGTCTGCTGATGGCTTGCGTTGTACTCCGCGAACACATCAGGAGTGGCGACTGAAGAGTCTGCATCGGTTCCAGTGGTCACGAATGAGTCATCACCAGACACAGTTTGCGAGCCATGCTGAATCTCGAACTTGCTGATGTCCAGTTCAGCAATGCGGCTGTACCGCCAGATTTCAGCGTCGGCAGTGGGGAGTTGGAGGTCTGCCAGTGCGAGCACGGGTTAAATTCTACTATCCAGATAGTGGTAATTCACTCGGTGCTCAGGAATCGCCGCGACGTCGAAACATTCGTCGCAGACGGCCACCGCGCTCGTTTCGCTCACGTTCCTCGGCGAGTTCTTGCATGACAGTGCCAGCGACGTCATTCAAGATGTCTTCCGCGGCATCGAGCACTGCAGCAACACTCCCGTCGTCAAGCCCTTCGGGTTCGGGGGGCGTTGCGGTGACCACGAGTGAGCCGTGAGTCCATGCCGCATCGGCAAGACGTCGCTCATATTTAGGGCAATCATCGGGACATCGCCACGGAGCGTGAGGCGCGAGGTCAAGGTTGCATTTACGAACGGTGTCGCCACTTGGGTACGAGCGCGATTCGAAATGCTTGCACTCTGTTCGCATTGGCATGACTACACCTTAGAAGGAGTTAGTTAACCGCACTGCCGATCAACCAACAGAGCCTTCCATCTGTAGCTCGATCAGGCGGCTCCACTCGACTGCATACTCCATTGGAAGTGTGCGAGTAATTGGTTCGATAAAGCCGTTCACCACCATCGACATCGCTTGCTCTTCAGACAGCCCACGGCTCATGAGGTAAAAGATCTGCTCATCGGCGATCTTCGAGACCGTCGCTTCGTGACCGATCTCAGCATCGCGCTCCCCCATCTCCATGTACGGGAACGTCTTGGAAACTGAGTCTTCGTCAAGGATAAGAGCGTCGCACTGCACATGGCTCTTGCAGCCGTACGCACCTTCATCGATCTTTACCAGGCCGCGGTATGTCGTAATACCGCCATCTTTCGAGATTGATTTCGACACAATCTTTGAGGTCGTGTTCGGCGCGGCGTGCACCATCTTCGCCCCGGCATCTTGGTGTTGACCGTCACCGGCGTAGGCAACCGACAGCACCTCACCCGTTGCACCTTCACCAACGAGATATACCGCCGGGTACTTCATGGTCAGTTTCGATCCAATGTTGCCATCGATCCACTCCATGTGACCGTGCGCCTCGACACGAGCACGCTTTGTTACGAGGTTGTAGACATTTGGCGACCAGTTTTGAATCGTCGTGTAGGTCACGCGGGCATGGGGCTTGACGATGATCTCAACAACGGCTGAGTGCAATGAGTCGCTGGTGTACACCGGCGCTGAGCACCCTTCGATGTAGTGAACTTGGGAACCCTCGTCGGCGATGATGAGCGTGCGCTCAAACTGCCCTGCGTTTTCGGAGTTAATTCGGAAATATGCCTGAAGCGGCATTTCACACTCGACGCCCGGGGGCACATAGATGAATGAACCACCCGACCACACTGCCGTGTTCAGCGACGCAAACTTGTTATCACCCGGAGGAATGACCGAACCGAAGTACTTCCTCACGAGATCTGGGTATTCGCGCATGGCTGTGTCCATGTCGCAAAACAGAATCCCTTGCGCCTCAAGATCCTCACGGTTCTTGTGATACACCACTTCCGACTCGTACTGTGCGGTCACGCCCGCCAGATACTTGCGCTCGGCCTCTGGAATACCGAGTTTTTCATAGGTACGCATCATTTCTTCAGGAAGTTCATCCCACTCGTCAACCTGCTCACCGGCAGGCTTCAGGTAATAGAAGATGTCCTGAAAGTCGATGTCCGGCATGTTCTGAGCGAACCATTCGGCCATCGGCTTGCGATCAAACAGTGAGAGCGAACGGAGACGCAAGTCGGTCATCCACCGGGGTTCGCCCTTCCACCACGAAATCTGCTCAACAACACCTTGGTTGAGACCCTTCACTGGATCGAAGGCGTATTCAACTTCGTCATTCCACCCAAGTTCGTACTTGGAGAGATCGAGATCAAATGCAGTCATGGTGAGACTCCGTCATTTTATAAGGGTGCGTGCAAGGCGCAATTAACACTACGGCCATAGTAACAATGCAAATGACCACCGTGCATGCCCTCCGAGCGAATTTCCGAAGAATTCCGTGTTGACGACTACGGCCTGTACCCCCATGACGGGTTGGTCGGCTTCATCGTTCGGCGCGCGAGGTGTACCCACTCACACAACATGGCTCGGGTGTCTCTGGGATCGACGATCTGTTCGATTTCATAAAACTCCGCAGAGCGATGTGGTGAACGCACACTGTTGAGTCGTTCGGCTATTTCAGCTTTGAGTGCATCTGGGTCATCACTTGCTTCAAGTTCTGCCTTGTACGCGACTTCGAGTCCACCCTCAAGTGGGAGCGAGCCCCAGTCGCCTGATGGCCAGGCAAGACGGAAGGATTCACTTCCCGGCTTCCGGTTGGCTGCACCTGCAACTCCGAACGCTTTTCTGATGACAACTGTGCAGTACGGCATCTGAGATTCACGCAATGCAACAAGCACCTCCGTTCCGTAGCGAATCGTTGCGCTCTCCTCTGATTCCTTACCAATCAGGAACCCCGGACAATCCTCAAGGTGGATCATTGGCAACTTAAACATTGACGCCAGGTCGATCAGGCGGGTGAGTTTGCGACACGAATCGGCGGTCCAGCCTCCGCCATACATCATCGGGTTTTCAGCAAAGACGGCGACCGCTACTCCATCGAGCCGAGCAAGCCCGCCGATGATTGACGTCCCCCAGTCTTTCCCGATCTCAAAAAAACTGCCTTCGTCGACGAGAGTGGTGACGATGCGCTTCATGTCATAGCTCTGACGGGGATTTCTCGGGATGACATCGACAAGCCACTCATCTCGCCGAGCAGGGTCATCACCCCAATCTTCGAGAGGTGGAAGCTCATCCACCGAGGTCGGAAGATACGACAAGAATTGCAACGCTTTCTCAAAGGCTTCGGCCTCGGAATCAACCGCATCATCCACCGCACCATTCCTGGTGTGGATGTCAGCATGACCAAGTTCGTATTTTGAGACGGCACCGAGACCGGCCTGCTCGACAAGAGCAGGCCCTGCAATCATCATCTGAGATGTATCTCTCACCATCACTGAATAATGAGAAGCAGTCGCCCTCGCAGCACCGAACCCGGCAACCGAACCGAGCACCAACGACACTGACGGAGCAATATTCAAGTGATCACACACCGTGTGCCAACCGGGCAGTAGCGGAATATACGTGCGGCCCGCTTGCTCAATCGTCTTCACCGAACCACCGCCTGACATACCGTCAAGCAATCGGACGTGCGGTAAACGCATCTCGGCAGCAATCGTCTCAGAGGCCTCTCGTTTCGCCGAAATTGAAGCATCGTTCGAGCCGCCACGAACGGTGAAATCATCGCCAGAGACCACCGCAGGGCGACCGTCAAGGTTCGCTATGCCAAAGACAAAGTTTGAAGGCATGAACTCAATGAGATTTCCTTCGTCGTCATACTTCGCAACTCCGGCGGCCTTGCCCATCTCCCAGAAACTGCCCTCGTCAACGATCCGTTCGATACGTTCACGAATCGTCAATTTCCCAAAATGGTGCTGACGCTCAACCTTGTCGGCGCCACCGAGTTGCTCGGCAAGACGCTCGCGCTCACGCAGTTCTTCGAGTTCTGGTTCCCACGTCACAATTACGACGGTACTCAGGGAGCCAGTTCAGCCGAGAGCCGCGCTGCACCAGCCCCCCATCTGGTTATTTCAGTTCGAGACCCGCGAGCCTGCCCTCTTCGCGCCACTGTGCAAGCAGCGCAAAGAATTTAATTGGGCCAGCGCCATACATTCCCGCAGCGAAGCCACCATCGTCAGTGACATGGCCTTCGTTGTTGTAGTAACCGGGGGTGCACTCTTCGTAGAACTTTCGAGCCCGCACCGCCGTCCGCTCAATCTCAGCCAGCCATTCCTCCTCGGCTTGCGGGGTTGCTTCGATGACCGATGCATTCCGGACTTTCGACTCACTCACAATGTGCGCGAAGTGTGCGGCCTGTTCAGCGAGTGCGTGAGGAATATTCACCGTGGTCGCCGTCTGGATCAATCCAATGAAACCCATATTTGGAAAGCCATGGGATTGCATACCGTGTAAGGTGCGGGCCCCATCAGCCCAATGTTCTGAGAGTGTTTGCCCGTTGCGGCCGGTGATATCAAACCCAGCTCGGCGGGTGTACGAGGTGCCATATTCAAATCCGGTCGAGAAAACAATACAGTCAACTTCGTATTCCACTCCGTCAACGACAATGCCGCGTTCTGTGATCTCCTCGACACCTTTTCCGTTGGTGTCAACAAGCGTCACACTCGGTGAGTTAAAGGCCGGTAGGTAGCTGTCGTGGAAGCAGGGACGCTTGCAGAACTGCCGATACCAAGGCTGTAGAGCAGATGCTGTTGATGGGTCGACAACAGTTGTTGTCACTCGATTTCGAACACCATTCATTTTGCGGTAGTCGAGGAGTTCCATCATCTCCTCTTTTTCTTGCGGTTCGAGCCGGCGTCCAAGGCGGCGTGATGCATCTTTCGCTGCGATTCCGGTGAGACCTCGAAAGATTTCTGTCCATCCATCGCCAATCAGATCTTCAGGTTCGTCGTAGCCAGAGACCAGCGCCGTGAAGTTCTCCATGTACCGCTTCTGCCAACCTGGTTCGAGCGAAGAAAACCATTCGGTATCAGTTGGGGCATTGTCACGAACGTCAACGGATGACGGCGTCCGCTGAAACACGAACAGTTCTTTCGCAGAGTCGGCAAGATGCGGGATGCATTGAACGGCGGTTGCACCGGTACCGATGATCGCGACTCGCTTATCAGCAAGACCGCTCAGGCCGCCGTAGGTGTCCCCACCGGTGTAGTCATAGTCCCAGCGACTGGTGTGGAACATGTGGCCACCAAATGATGAGATCCCCTTGATGCCGGGAAGTTTTGGCCGGTTCAACGGACCGGTTGCCAAGACCACAATGCTTGCTGTCATTTCATCACTACGGTCGGTGAAGATCGTCCAACGGGAGTTCTCTTCATCCCACTCCATCGAGGTCACGCCAGTTTGGAAGCAGGCGTCCTCGTAGAGGTTGTAGTGGCGAGCAATCCTTCGAGAGTGTTCCATGATTTCAGGTGCGAAGGAGTACTTGTGTTGTGGCATTGCCCCGAGCTCTTCAAGCAGAGGTAAATAGATATACGACTGAACATCACAGGCTGCGCCCGGGTACCGATTCCAGTACCAGGTTCCGCCGACGTCGCCAGCGCTATCGATGAGACGAATACGCTCAACTCCTGCTTCACGTAGCTTTGCTGCCGCGAGCAGCCCACCGAACCCTCCACCAACAATGACCACATCGACGTGATCGGTGAGTGGGTCACGAGTAAAGGTGTGATCAACCCACGGGTCGTCGCCGAACGAGGCAAATCGTTCCGCAATCTCAACGTACTGCTCATTGCCATCGGGCCGTATCCGCTTGTCTCGCTCGTTCATGTACTTCGAATGAAGTTCGGCCGGATCAAAGTCGATGTCGCCTAAGAGGTCTCGTGCAGTCGCGGACATGGAACTAACCGTACGACTGGCGCATTCAGATGAACGAACCGCAGTGATCGTCATCGAGTGCTCGTTATTCAGGCAGCGATCAACTCAGCCCGCCGTGAAAAATCATTTCCGGCCGTGCCAGGTTGCGGTGCACATTCGTCGCAACTTCAACGCTTGCAGGTCAATCGATCACCGCTCGTCTATGCGCCTCGCGGGTCAAGCGTGGAACGCTAAGGCCGTGGCCTACCAATTCATCGACCCCGAGGCATCCCCCGAACAATGGGTACGGGAACACCTTGAAGAGCTGTGTGCTCAATTTGGAAATTGGAGGCCAAGCAGTCGATTTCGTGGAGGACAGACGGCAGCCAACGAAGCTCTTCGATCATTTTCAGCGGCTCGCTACGCCGCTCGACGCAACAACGTTCTGCCGGTTCATCAACGCGGAGCGTCGGCGCTATCGCCTTACGTTCGCCACGGGCTACTCCAGTTGCCGGCAATCTGGGATCACGTCGCAGATGATCTGGAATATGACCGCAATAAGTTTCGCAATGAATTGCTTTGGCAGGAATACAGCCGGCATTTATATGCCCGAATCGGAACGTCACTTACTCACCCACTTCGCATGAATCCGCCCTTTCAGGGTGTGCCCGATGGTTGGCACGAACGAGACGACATGTCGTGCATCAACTTCGCTCTGACCGAACTTGAGACTGACGGCTGGCTGCCAAATCAAGTTCGTATGTGGCTTGCCTCGCATTGGACCATTCGAAATGAAGCCGACTGGCGTATTGGCGAGCGCCGGATGTTTCGGGAACTTCTCGACGGCTCATACGCAAATCGGGCGGGTTGGCAGTGGACGATTGGCTCCGCAACCGGTCGACCGTACGGGTTCTCTCGCTGGCAGGTCAACAAGCGAGCTCCTGAGTTGTGTAGACAGTGCCCATCACAACAGAACTGCCCAATTGAACAATGGCCTGAGGACCCTGTGCTTGAACCAGCCTCACCTCAACTTTCGCTTCGAAAAGGCGACCACCCGCACTCAGAGCCCCTGGCGCCTGTTGTCGACACGCATCAAGCCCCAGAGGCAGTGTGGCTCACGGCGGAATCCCTTGGTGATGACGACCCTGCACTTCGGAGGCACCCGAACCTTCCGGCATGGTTCGTGTTCGACCTGCCGCTGCTCAGGAAGCTTCAGCTACACCCACGGCGATTGGTTTTCCTCGCAGAATGCCTGCATGACCTTGCACGCCGACGAAAGGTCAACGTCTCAATCGGTGACCCAACTGAGGTGCTTCACGGTGTGGCGGTTGCGGTCACTGCCGCTCCGGTTCCGGGATTTCGTGACCGAGTAACCCAGGTCAATCCCGTGGCGACCTACCCATGGCCTTGGCTGGTACCGATTTCTGATGCGCCGCTGTCATCGTTCAGCGCGTGGCGAAAACGATCTCGCACGTAACACAACTGGACTACATCAAGATCCGTTTGAGCCCGACCATAGATTTTGAAGTTCTTGCTGCCATAACTGTGGTGTACACCAGCGCGTACCCGGCAGTGTCGGTCGGAAATTCGCTGGTCTCTCCAGATGGAGGAAGAGTCTTCATCACAGATGCCAGCCATCAACCAGCAAAAGAGAGAGCCTCAAATTTGAACCTCAGAACTCTCTACGGATTGCGCGTTGTGGGCGCGTCTGCGAGAGGTGAACTCCCCGTCAAGTCGGTGCCACGATGCTCCCAGCAGAATGCAGATGTCGTCATACTCGGGAGCTCACAGCCATCAAGTTGGCAACGAACTTTCCGCTCGCGGCGCTGATCAAGGCCACCCACAGAGAAATTTGGTGACCCGAGGGTGGTCCATCGCTGCCAACCTTTCCACCGCATTCTCACCCGGTGCTGCCATTGCCAACGCGGAACACTGCCTGAGCCATAACTGGCGCGGCTTTTCAGAAACGTTCGTTGTTTCTGATTTCCGTCGCTCACGCTCCGAACCTACTCGGTAATCGCCCGCCGCTGCACCCACATGCTCATGCGAAATGTGAATGTCACTATGGTGAACAGATGACGTATCTAAAAAAGCGCCTTACTCGTATTGCGCTGACTGGCGCCTTCGTGCTCTCGTTGGCAGCGTGCGGCGGCACAGATGAGGCTTCAGAAAATACAACATCCGACAACGCCACCCAGTCAGAACGTGAATCGTCTGATCCTGAATCAACAGCTGATGACTTGGCGGCCGAACTTCGAGCATCCGACGCTTTCAATGATTCAGACTTCACTTCACTCACATCTGTTCAACAAGATTGCGTGATCTCTGGGGTGGCGGCCCGACCCGCACTTGCGGAGTTAGCGCTTGCAGATGTCGACCCATCAGACAGCGAAATGGGCGCGTACATGCGAATCTTTTTGGAGTGCGCCCCTGACATGCTTCGGGAGATCATGTCTGACGGTGACCCCGAATCTGAGGAAGCGTTCGCAATGCTTTCAGATGAAGACTTGCTGTGCATTGTTGATTCGCTTGCAGAAGAACCAGCCCTCATGAACGAAGCACTCGAAGGCGGCGGTGACACAGCAATTGGCCTCGCCGTGCTTGAATGCGCGCCTCAGGCATTTGCAGCGGAGATGGCAGTCGAACTGGGCATCACCACAGAGCAGGCAGAATGCTTGCTCGACGGCGACCTCGCATTTATGCAGACCCTGCTCGCTGCAGATGAGGACAGCGCCGAGGACTTCTTCTCGTTTCTTGAAGAGATGACCACAGCGTTCGAGGACTGCGGGATTGAGATTGAGGACATGTTGGACATGTCAGGTGGTGGGGCCTACAACGAGGAAGAACTTGCCGAGCTCCGCGCCGCATGCGAGACAGGAGACATGTATGCCTGCGATGAACTCTATTGGTACTCACCGAGCGGTAGTGACGATGAAGAATTCGGTGCCACCTGCGGCGGAACCACCGACGGCAGTACATCCGGAAGCTGCTCCTACGATGAGGTTTACAACGAGGAAGAACTTGCCGAGCTCCGCGCCGCATGCGAGACAGGAGACATGGGCGCCTGCGATGAACTCTATTGGTACTCACCGAGCGGTGGTGACGATGAAGAATTCGGTGCCACCTGCGGCGGAACCACCGACGGCAGTACATCCGGAAGCTGCTCCTACGATGGGGCCTACAACGAGGAAGAACTTGCCGAGCTCCGCGCCGCATGCGAGACAGGAGACATGTATGCCTGCGATGAACTCTATTGGTACTCGACGAGCGGTAGTGACGATGAAGAATTCGGTGCCACCTGCGGCGGAAAAACGGATGGAACTGAGCCCGGTTCGTGTTGGATGACCGACTGATAAACGTCAGGGTCGCAATTTCATGAGGGGCTCATTAATTAGTCGATTCGTTTGACCTTGACATCGCCTCAACAACAGCAAGGACTGAATTGACTTCATGACAGAACATGACATCGCCTGACTAAGTTGTCGCCTATTCGAGGACAGTCTCGAGTTCTGGATTGTCAGCGCCAACGGTCTCCCACCGCATCGCTCGTAACGTCATATCGTGAGCTTGCAATTCGCTCTCGGGTTTCACAGAAATCCGCGGTCACCAAAAGATCAAGATCTAGTCGAGGCACTCGATGTTGCTCGGCGATAGTTTCGATGCCATGTCTAGGCCACCCGCCACCCAGTACTCCATCCATCTCGAGGTCACCCTCGATAATGGACCCGGCGTACTCGGTCGTCTCGCAACAGCGATTGGTGATGCTGGCGGGAACATTTATGCCGTTGACTCATTCGTCGCGAAGGGCGAACTACTCGACCGAGCCATGGTGGTCAACTGTCAAAGCGTTGAAAACCAAGCCGAAGTTGTCGCAGCCGTCGAGAACACGCAAGGTGTTGTACTTCGTGGCTGGTGGGATCGCACCTTCAAAATGCATGAAGGCGGCAAGATCGAGGTGCTCTCCCTCCACCCAGTTGGCGACCACGAAGACCTCTCGATGGCCTATACCCCTGGTGTGGCCCGGATTTGCACGGCTATCGCTGCCGATGAGACCCTTGCTGATGAGTACACGATCCGCAAAAACACGGTTGCGATCGTGACCGACGGCTCCGCTGTGCTTGGCCTCGGCAACATCGGACCAAAGGGCGCAATGCCGGTAATGGAGGGCAAGGCGCTGCTCTTCAAAGAATTCGGAGGCGTTGACGCTTTCCCGATCTGCCTCGACGTGTCGAACCCCGAAGAAATCATCGAAACAGTGATTCGTCTTGCGCCAACTTTCGGTGGAATCAATCTTGAGGACATCGCTGCTCCAGGTGCATTTCAAGTTGAAGAAGCGCTTAAGGAAGCCCTTGATATCCCGGTGTTTCACGACGACCAGCATGGCACCGCGGTTGTCACACTCGCGGCCCTCAAAAACGCCCTTAGCGTCACCGGCAAGCAGTTGGAAGAACTGTCGATCGTCATTTCAGGCGTTGGCGCCGCCGGCGTAGCAATCGGCAATATCTTGCTCGGCGCTGGGGCAACCAACATTGTCGGTGTTGACGCCCACGGCGCGGTCTACGACGGACGTGACGAACTCAATAAGTGGACACAGACCTTTGCCGAGAGGACGAACACTGAACGCAAGCAAGGCCAATTGGCTGATGTGATTCACGGTGCTGACGTGTTCATCGGGGTGAGTGCCCCGAACGTCCTCACACAAGACGATATTCGAGCAATGAATCCCGACCCGATTGTGTTCGCAATGGCAAACCCCGACCCGGAGATCCAGCCCGAGTTAACCAAAGGCCTCGTTCGGGTGCTTGGCACAGGACGCAGCGACTATCCGAACCAAATCAACAACGTGCTTGCGTTTCCTGGGATGTTCCGTGGCGCCCTCGATGCGCGGGCGACCTCGATCACCGAAAACATGAAGCTCGCGGCCGCGAAAGCGATCGCCGAGTCTGTTTCAGACGAGGACCTGTGTGAGACATTCATCATGCCGTCGGTGTTTGACAAGTCGGTATCAGTTCGCGTCGCCGAGGCTGTCGCTGACGCAGCTCGCAACGACGGCGTCTGCCGCTCCTGACAGCGGGATTTTGCGATCCAATGTGAACAGGCGAGACCGCTCGCAATGTCACCGCCTGCGATAATGACCAGATGTGGACCGACGACCCGTTGCTGACAAATATCTGGATCTGCGTTGGTCATCCGGGCTTCAGCGGTGACGACAAGCAGAGACGCCACGACCTAATGAGTGACCGCTTTGGCTCAGACGGCTGGAGGTGGCGATTCATCGTTCGAGGCCGCCTGGTGGGCTTCGACGAGGCTATCGCTGAGTACGAGCAGGCTTACCGCGTGTTCCTTGGCGAGCACCCTGAGTTGGTCAGCTGGTTGACCTCGACGGCGGGAAATGTCTACGACCACAGTGTTAGCAACGTTTGGGAGGACAACTACGACCAGCCTGGCCCGGCAGCTAAACACCGACGACTTCCGGCCTGAGTTACGCGCATCGACTGGTTCAGTGGACTCAGTACGAGGCCAATTCCTAGCGAGGCTCATGCCAGAGCGAGGCCTGCCTCGACCTCCAATCCAGCTGGACTCCTGCCGTACGCCGACGTCGATCTCTGACGTGCGGATAAAAATGCGTTGAGGCGACAGTTCAATCAGCGTTCTGCAACGTAGGGAGATCACTCATCTCGATGAAGATGCACTCGCCGGGGCAGATCTCTGCCGCTTCGATCACAGCAGCCTCCTCACGTTTCTCCACGAAGGCAAGACTTCGTGAACCTCCCGGGTCGTTCTGGGGCAACCCATTTTCCACAACGTACGCAATGCCATCTTCCAGCAAGGTGAATACATCGGGGGAACGATCAACACAAAGACCATCACCTGTGCATAGGTCCTGATCGATCCACACTCTCATCAACGATGACGCTACAGGTACTCTTCACCTCGTGCCCGAACGAGCAACAGATTCACACAACCCGCCTCAACCCAGAGCGCCACAGCGACCACACACATGGCAGCGTCCGACTGGGCAACACGATGACCCGTATGCCTGGATGCTCAATGTCGACGACGAACAGTTTCTGCACTACCTGCAAGATGAGAACACGTACGCCCAGCAATGGTTTGACGCACACCGCGAGATCACAGCAACAATCGTCGAAGAAATCCGATCTCGGGTGCAAGAGACCGATCAATCCCCCGCTGTCAGCGCGGGTAACTGGTGGTACAGCACACGAACAGTCGAAGGACTCTCGTACCCCATTCACTGCAGGGCCTCCTCACTGACCGAGGCTGAAGGACTAACTGCTGAGATCATTCTCGACCAGAACAAAGAAGCAGAAGGACACGAGTTTTTTGACCTCGGAGCCTTAGAACCCGACCATCAACACCAGCTCGTCGCCTGGTCGGCAGACACAGCCGGAAATGAGCACTACACACTCCGCATCAGAGACACCAGCACCGGCACCGATCTCGACGACACCATTCCTGACACCACATGGGGAGGGGTTACGTGGTCAACCGACTCCCGCCACCTCTTTTACGTCGTCGCTGACGATACCGAACGGCCCTATCAAGTTCGACGCCACGAGATCGGGACACCAACCTCGTCGGATGAAATCGTCTTCACCGATCAGGACGAGCGCTTCTACGTGGGTATCGAACTCACGCGCAGTGGCCGCTACGTCGTGATCCACTCCGGGTCAAAGACCAGCAGCGAGGTTCACCTCATCGACGCCTCACACCCTCTCTCCGAACCGCAGTGTGTTCGACCACGAGCAGAGCATGTCGAATACGCAGTCGATGACTGGGAACAAACGTTGGTGATCACCACCAACCTCGACGCCGAAGACTTCCAGATCATGACAGCGCCACACGACAACCCAAGCGACTGGACCACCTTCGTCGCTCACGAACCAGGCCGACGGATCACCGCAGTAGAACCCTTTAAGGGTGTGCTCGCAATTCATCAATGGGCTAACGCTCAGCCACAGATTCGCCTCATTGACTCAGAAGGCAACAGCCGAACAATTGATCTTCACCAAGAGCCGCATGACATCGAATTTGGAGCGAACGAAAATTTCACAACCGACACCGTTCGCGTCCAATTGCAATCTCTTACACAGCCGTCGACAGTGATCGACGTGAAACTCGATGACCTCTCCCATCGAGTCATTCGCCAAACACCAACGCCGAATGTGAACCTCGACAATTACGTCTCAGAGCGACATTGGGCAACTGCCGAAGACGGCACAACAGTGCCCTATGACATCGTTCGACATCGGGGCCACCATGGCGCAGTTCCCGCCGTGATCTACGCCTACGGGTCGTACGAAATCTCGCTTCCCCCATGGTTCTCGGTTGCGAGACTCTCATTGCTCGATCGCGGACTTGCCTGGATACTCGTTCACCCGCGAGGAGGAGGCGAACTCGGGCGCCAGTGGTACCTCAATGGGAAATTCCTGAACAAACGCAACACCTTCACCGACGTTCTCGCCGCCACAAACAACGCTATTTCGCAAGGCCTCATCGATGGTGAACGACTTGCCATCAGAGGTGGAAGCGCTGGCGGCTTGATGGTCGGAGCCTGCATCACAATGCAACCAGATCTTTACAGTTCTGCAGTCGCTGAGGTTCCATTCGTCGATGTGGTCTCAACGATGAGCGACCCGACACTGCCACTCACTGTCACCGAATGGGAGGAATGGGGTGACCCCCGAAGCGAACCCTATGCGAGCTACATCGAGTCATATTCGCCGTACGACAACACCCGTCCGGCTGATTATCCAGCAGTATTCATCACCGCCGGACTCAACGATCCACGCGTCAGCGTTCATGAACCGGCGAAGTGGGCTGCCCGTCTTCGCGACGTCCGAACCAATGACGCTCCTCTGCTCTTCAAAACCGAGATGGGTGCGGGCCATGGCGGGCCAAGTGGCCGCTATGCCGCCTGGGAGGACGAAGCGCGCACGCTGACGTTCATTCTTGAAACCACTCGACCCGGTTCGTAGTTCAGCCCACTGCGGCAAGAGCAGCCAGAGCAATAAGCCCAATGTTGCGCGCCACATGTCGCCAACCAACCGGCTGAATAGATCGAGATCCAAAACACGCACAAGTCGGCGCCACATCGCGACCCATCATCATCAAAATCCATCCGGTGAATAGCACCAACATTCCGGCAATAGCCACTGGAACAACTGGAACCCATAGTCGAACAACAGCCAAAGAGCCGAGAGCAACCTCAACAAATGGAAGCGCAAGCAAGACCAATTTTGGGACGCCAGGCGCATCGACAGTCGAGCGCCAGGATTCACCTGACAAGAGTTTCGCTGCTCCCGCCCACACGACAATGAGGCCAACGACAACAGCGGCGATCACCCCAACAGCATCAGGCATGAGCGTCAGCATGGCACGGAATCTTCATCTCCATACCCTCGCGAGCAACCACGACCTCTACCCCGAATTCGAGACCGCGAACCTTGTACTCGGCCTCGATGGCGTCAAGTTCATCATCTGAACGTGAAGGGTCATGATGAAACAGCACCAACGTGGCAACGCCCGCTGAAACCGCAAGAGAAAATGCGTAGTCGATTCGGCAATGGCCCCAGTGCTCGCGACCCACGTAGTCGACGTCAGTGAACTGTGCGTCATGAATGAGAACATCCGCTTTGTCGCACAACTCAAGAACTTTGGGATCGAACTGCGATGAATCACTCGGCTCTTGGTGATCGCTGATGTACACCACCGAACGGCCATCCAACGACACCCGATAACCAAGCGTCGGGCCGATGTGGGGAACATCGACAGCGCGAACCTCAAATGCACCAATTCGCCACATGGATGGTTCGACGTCGTGCACAGAAATGTTCGCCCCAATCGCTGCGAGCGACACCGGAAACATTGGCTGGGTGATCGCGGCATCGAGCGTTTCATGGGCGGTGCGACCATCTTGTTGTGCCGGTGCCCAAATATTGACCGAACAATCGCTGCGCTGCAATTGAGGCAGAAACGGCAACCCTTGAATGTGGTCCCAGTGGAGGTGACTCACCAGCACATTGATTTCTGCAACATCATTGCTGAGCACTCCACCGAAGTAACGAAGCCCGGTGCCGAGATCAAAGACGAGCGGCGCCTGCCCTCGAGCAAGCAGCGAGACACAAGAGGTGTTCCCCCCGTAACGCTGAACCTCCGGACAGTGACAAGGAGTTGAACCCCGCACGCCGTGGAACACGATATTCATGACGTTCCCAACGATGGCGACACGCTAATCGCACATCAGGTGCGCGGTCTACAAAAATGTCCCGGACATAAGTCACACCACCCCATCAACAACTCAGCGGCTACTGGGCCCTACGGCAACCGAATCGAATCATTCGCGATCACACACAACCCGTCTCGTACGAGCCCATCGACAATCTTGCGAGCAATGTCGAATTCTCGACCAACAATCTCGGGCACATCATCGACGCGCACCGAACCTTGCCCCAGACGCTTCAACAACCGACCTCTCGCCTGTCGATCACTCCCCTCAAAACGTGCTTGTCGACGAGACACACCAGCCGAAGCGGTAGCGGGATCGGCGACCGCCGGATCACCATGCCAGGCACAAACATCGCTCAACGGACACACCTCGCAATGCGCAACTCGAGAAGTGCAGACCGTGCCACCGAGATCCATGAGTGCTTGGTTCCACAACCAGCTCTCCCCTTCTGGGACGAGGGAATCTGCCAACTCTTGAGCATCAGACACCGAGAGCGTGACCCCGCCAACACGAGCGAGCACCCGTCCAACATTGGTATCGAGTACGCCGACATCGTGTCCAAAAGCGAATGCAACTACAGCGCGCGCCGTGTATGGGCCGATGCCCGGCAGTGCCAATAACGAGTCGAGATCACGTGGAAATTCCCCAAGCTCAACAATCCTCTCGGCACATTGATGCAGATTTCTCGCTCGTCGTGGATAACCCATCCCCTGCCACAGTTGCAGCACCTCACCCAAAGAACTTTCTGCGCAGGCCGATGGCGTTGGAAACCGTTCCATGAACACTGGCCACTTCTCTGCAACGCGACCCACCTGGGTCTGTTGGCTCATCACCTCACTGACAAGCACGCCCCACGGATCTCGTGTTGTTCGCCACGGCAGTTCACGAATCGTCGTTGATGCCCATGCGAGCACGCGCTCAACAACGGCATCACGATTCACGATTCTGCGTCATCGCCAGAAGGCAATAAATCATCATCACCCGACACAGCACGCGTTGGGCCATCATCAAGTTCTTGGCGGCGGATCGATGACCACCTGCGCTCGTGCTGATTCCACGATTCGTGAGGCGGCCGAATGAATTGCCCTGTGCCGTCGCGAGTCGGGACACCAAGCTGGAAATCAATACGTGAAATACCGCGCTTGGTCTCCTCTCCAGCCAGATCACGAAGACGAATCAGGCGCTCATCACGCTCGATTCGCCAAGGACCCACTCGAAGCGAGGCGTACATAAGACCACCCAAAATGATGGGAAAAAAGAATTGGGCGAAACGGTACGAGGCGACACCGAGCGTTGCCGTACGAAATGGCACGCCGAATCCGCGCAACATACCCACATAGCCCGTATCGACATACCCCAAACCTCCTGGCGTAATCGGAATTGCAGCCAGCACGTTTGCGATACCAAACGCAATGATGAGGGCATCAGCATCAAGCGAGACCCCAAACGCCCGAATGAAGACCCACAAGGCACAAGCGTCAAGCAACCAGTTGAGCGATGCCCACAGCGCGACACGGCCGAGCAATTGACGGTCAGTGATCAGCAACTCGAGACGCTCCGCCAATTGATGCACCACGGTTGAGGCACGCTCCTCATTCATTCGCGCCTTTCGAGCGATAAACCGCACAATTTTCTCAGAACGCCCTTTGCCCTCCATAAGTCCAAAGGTCAAGGCTCCAGCGAACAGCATCACTACGACACCAGCTAACGCAGCACCCCCATAGAGAGGGTTGACCCCACGAATCGGAATTGAAATAACGAGCCCGGCCCAGAGAATAAAGTTCAGAATCACAGCAGAACCAATTCCGACAGTCGCAAGAGCAAACCCTGCGTCAGGACCCGACATGCCCGACAATGTCATCAGTCGGTAGCCAAGAGTTGACCCCGCCGCATTGCCACCAGGAACGATGCTTGACAGCGCCCTCGCGCTCATCTGAATACGAAACAGGTGCACCCGTGACATCCCTCGCCCGGCGTCGCCGAGCGCTGCCTTCGTGAGAGGTGCGTAACACCACAACGCCCCAATCTCTAGCCCAAGCCCTAGCAAGAGCAACGACGTACGAACCTGTCGAATCTCCTCGAGAGCTGACCTGAACCCGGGAATGAGCGGGATCACAAACAAGTAGAGGACGGCAAGAAACAAGACGAGTTTGATCGTGAAGCGAAAGCGACGTTTTGAAGTGCCGACGCGCTCGTCGTCATCGACTCTCTCGGGCTCAGCGATACCGCTGTCATCAATACTCATTACAGGTTCCGTCCGAGAGCAACCTTACGCGACCACAAAACTCGGAGATGGTTACCTTACGGAGACCAATTGGTAAATGTTTGAATCGTTGCCTTCACATCACCAAGCGGATACAAGATCGGCGACGTACATCCGTTATCGACATAACGCGCAACCGATGCCTTGGCCTCTTCGGGTGTCCCCGAAGCCGTCAGCATCTGAACAATCTCATCAGGAACCAACTTTGATGCCTCTTGAACCTGCTCATGAGTCGCCGGCCATGTCAAGACCTCACCCACGGCATCAAGCAATGACTGCGGCACACCAGAGGCTTTCATGATGTGGGGTTGCTGACCTAGGTACTGCGTCACCATATTTCTCGCCATATCGAGCGCAGTTTGACGATCTTCATGAACCGAACACACCACCAACTGCGGCCGATCGAGGTCAGTTGCGGACCGGCCGACCCGAGACGCCCCTACCTCAAGAGCCTCCATTGCCCGGCTGTTGTAGTCCGGTGACACGAGATAATTCAGCACCACTCCATCAGCGATTTCGCCGGTCAGTTCCATCATCTTCATTCCGGTTGCGCCGATGTAAATCGGCACATCCTTTGGACGACGTTCCTGATAGACGTAATCAAGTTCGACCCCGTCAAGGTGAACATGCTCGCCATGAAAGGTCACATTCTCATTGGCAAGCAATGCCCGAATCACCGTGACAGATTCGCGCATCATTGCCAATGGTTTCGATCGATTGATACCCACTTTGCTCGCTAACGGATCCCACCATGCCCCAAGTCCACACAGCACACGACCGGGGGCAAGATCATCAAGGGTTGCAAACAGCGACGCAAGACGAGCCGGATTACGAGTCCATACATCGATCACGCCCGACCCAATTTTGATTCGGTCTGTGGTTGCTGCGAATGCCGCCATCGGGACAGTTGCTTCGCGAACGAGACGAGAATCGGCCTGCCACACGGCATGGAACCCGGCTTGCTCCGCGAACTGGGCAATTTCCATCGCCTCGCTAATTGGGTGTGCGTCCTGCAAATAGATCGCCATCGGGATTGACATCAGATCTCCTCCAATCGGGCAAAGAGTCGGCGAGCCGACTCCGCTGCTTTCGTTCGTACTTCAACTTCATCGATACGGGTGGGAGCGCCATCTGCCCACAACACCTCACCGTCGACTTCAACACTTAGCGGACTAGTCCCCGTACTGAACGCCTGAAACCAGGGTCCGAATTCGGGTGACGCCCAGATGACTTTGTCGTCAGCACTTTCGGGAACCAGCCGCCAGCCATTCTCCATCCAACCCCACGCAGCTTCCGGACTTGTCTCAACATCGACCGAACGCCCGGCGACATACGCCAAACGAAACTCCTCCAACATGTCGGCACCGATTCCGTCAGTACCCAACGCAACCGGATTCGTAAAGCGGGCCGGATTTGCGTAACCGACCGAGTTGTTCATATTCGAGCGGGGATTATGAACAATCGTTCCTTGCAGACCGTGGCCATCGGGCAACATCACTCCGTGAACAAGGAGCCAGTCACCCGTTGCAAGGTGGCGGATGCGATTCTCAGCCCCGGCATCATCTGGACCCTCAGCAACATGAATATGGACACCGACTCCGAGATCTGCAGCAAGCCCCGCGGCAGATTCAAGCGTCTCATCAGAACACGTGAATGCGGCATGAACACCGACCATCCCTCGACCGCCGCCACTGATGAATCGACGATTCTCCTCGAGCCCTCGGCGCGCGCCATCAGCACCATGCCGATCGGTCACCCCATAGCTACAGACGGAGCGAATCCCGACCTCTGCACAAGCCTCAGCAATGACATCGAGCGAACCCTCGATGGCGTTCGGCGATTCGTGATGATCGATGATCGCAGTACACCCTCTCGCAAGAGCTTCGAGAGCGCCCAGCCGAGCCGAGTCACGAATGATGTCAAGGTCAAGGGCGGTATCGAGCCGCCACCAAATCAACTCGAGAATTTGTCGAAACGACATTGGAGTTGAAGCCGGAGCCGGCATACCTCGAGCAAGGGCCGAATAGAGGTGGTGGTGCGAGCACACTAGTCCTCCACTCGTCGACGTGAAGTCGTCAGACTGTGACATCAATCTTCTCACGCCGATGGAGGCGTAACACCCTTCTGCTCGGTGATGATCCGATAGGCCTCAGGGCGACGGTACACGTCAAAGTTGAACAGGGTGTCCTTGTAATGACGGCACAAGTCGAGATCGCAACGCGCCGAGATGAGCACGTCTCCGCTCACCGTTGCTTGAGCAACAACTTGCCCAGACGGCGCGATGATCTGCGAGTGCGACAGCGACTCAACACCCTCCTCAATGCCGCCCTTTGCCACTCCAACAACCCACGTGCCGTTCTGGTAAGCGCCAGAAGCCATCACCAAATTGTTATGGAATGACTGGAGCGGATTTTGATCTGGGTCTGGGGCGTAATGCAGCGGAGTGTTGTACCCGATGAGAACAACCTCGACTCCCTGCAAACCGAGCACCCGGTACGTTTCTGGCCAACGACGATCGTTACAGATCGCCATACCAATCACGCCACCAAAGGCATTCACCACACCAAATCCATCAGGTGACTCTTCAAAATAGCGCCGTTCAAGATGCTGAAACGGACGTTCGGGCTCGTGCTGGCTGTGGCCAGGAATGTGTACCTTGCGGTACTTGCCGACAATCGACGCTGTTTTGTCGACGAGCACATACGTGTTGTACCGATGGCCATCAGGGGTCAACTCGGCATACCCCAGACAGAATCCAACACCGAGCCGAGCGGCTTCATCAAATAATGGCTGCACATCAGCATTTGGCATCTCGCGCTCGAAGTAGTGATCGTGACCTGCAATGTCATCGGTAAACCAGCGCGGAAAGAACGTCGTCAACGCAAGTTCGGGAAATACAACAAGATCACACCCTGATTCAGCCCCATCGCGCAGCAGCGCGACGAGACGTTCGACCACATCAGCTCGAGGCTCATCTGCAGCGATCGGCCCCATCTGAGCGGCACCAATATTGACAATACGACTCACTTCGCCCCCTCAAACGTTGTTGCCGACAGTTCAAGCATCACATCACACAGCACCTGGCAACCCGCAACGAGGTCGTCTTCATCGGTCAATTCAGCAGGGTTGTGGCTCACTCCACGCACACTTGGCGTGAACACCATCGCCGATGGGCACACGCGAGCCATCATTTGCGCATCATGGCCTGCACCCGATGGCATTCGCCTGACCGACCGACCACGAACTGTTGCCGAACGCTCAACAATTTCAACCACTCGATCATCGAAGAGGACCGGAGCAAAACGAGCAAGAGTTTCGGTTTCAACGCTGAGACCGTGATGGTCAGCGACCTGATGAATAAGTTCGTCAACCTCACGTTCAACGCTCACTAACGTTTCATCATTGGTATTGCGGACATCAACGGTGAATGTGGCTGATGCAGGAACGACGTTTACCAAGTTTGGTATTAACTCAACGCGCCCGATTGTTCCTACCTGTGGCGCTCCGACTCGATCAACGATGCGATGCAACTCAGCACCAATCTCAAAGAGAGCCGCTGCAGGATCTTTCCTCATTGACATTGGGGTCGTTCCGGCATGGTTCGACTGACCACGCAGGGTCACCTTCGTCCATGAAATACCTTGAACCCCAGTAACCGCCCCAATCTGAATATCTTCGGCCTCGAGAACAGGGCCCTGCTCAATATGAAGCTCAATAAAGGCATGCGGGGCCGGCCCGGGACATGGTGCTCCACCCGCATACCCAATCGCCTCGAGTTCGTCACCAAATCGGGCACCATCAACCGCTCGGATGTCGAGAGCCTCTTCAACCGTCATCCCACCCACGTAGACAAGACTTCCCAACATGTCAGGCGCGAACCGGGCACCCTCCTCATCGGTAAAGAATCCGACCGCGAGAGGGCGGGGCAAATCGAGGCCAGCACTCATCACCGACTCGATGACCTCCAGCCCTGCAAGTACACCAAGGTTTCCATCGAACCGACCGCCGGTAGCAACTGTGTCGATGTGCGAGCCTGTCATGACGGGGGGCAATCCAGATGCATGCGGCATCGCCGCAATGACATTTCCGACCCCATCAATTGACACTTCAAGCCCGAGATCGTGCATCCACTTCACCACAAGGTCACGTCCAAGGCCGTCCTCAGCAGTTAGCGCAAGGCGAGCAGACCCTCGGTCGCCCGCAGGACCGACGATTGCGCCAATCTCTGCAAGTTCGTCGAGACGCTGCAACAGGCGCTCCCCATTGATGGTTACGTTCACAGCGCAGAGCCTACGAAGCCTTTTACATTTCGTCAAAGTGTTTCATCTCGGGGACTGTTTTCGCTACGTCCCATCAATCAAGGCACGTGCGATATCTCCAAGACCCGCCACCAGAGGTACGGCAACATCAGTATCGGTAATTCCCAAATGCACCATCGTGAGCCCAGCTTCAGGAAGCACAAATATGTACTGACCTTGGAAACCCTGCGCAACAAGCGATCCTTCGAAATCTGGCCAGATCCACCAATGCCGACCATAGCTCAAGCCGTGCGGACCAGAGCCCTCAGGATCGTGCGCAACCCAGGTTCGAGCGTGATCATGCCACCCGACCGGCAACAACTGAGTGCC
>LFFE01000007.1 GCA_001510385.1 Actinobacteria bacterium casp-actino5
TGGGTCACCGCACTCGGTTGCAGCGTTCAGATCGATCGAATCGGCAACCTGTTTGCGAGATATGAGGGAACCGACCCCGCTCGCCCACCCGTGGTGATTGGCAGCCATCTCGATTCGCAGCCAACGGGTGGAAAATATGACGGTGCATACGGAGTCATGGTTGGGCTCGAGGTGATTCGTGCGCTACACGAAAATGACATGCGGCTCGACGCCGCTGTGGAGGTCGTGTCGTGGACGAACGAAGAAGGCGCCAGATTTCCTCCGGCAATGTTGGGTTCTGGTGTGTTCTCTGGTGACATCTCGCTTGAGGCCGGGCTTGGTTCAACATCAATGCAAGGTGACGTTCTCGGGGAAGAACTCCTCCGCATCGGATATTCAGGACCTCAACTTCCTGGTGACCACCCGATCGGTTTTTATCTTGAGCCCCATATTGAGCAGGGGCCAATCCTTGAAGAGGGCGATCACACGATTGGCATCGTGACCGGGGTGCAAGGTGTCCGATGGTATGACGTCACCATCTCCGGCCAAGAAGCCCACGCAGGCACAACCCCGATGGAACGTCGTAGCGACGCAATGGTGTCAGCCGCACGACTTATCGCAGAAGTTGACGACATCGCGCGGCGTCGTGCACCAGCGGGTCGTTCAACTGTCGGGGTTATCGAGGTTGAGCCGGGTTCTCGAAACACGATTGTTGGCACGGTGCGAATGACGGTTGATCTTCGACACCCTGATGCAGATGTTCTTGCCGAGATGGATGCCGAGATGATGCGCTTCGTGGCAGACCTTGATCCGAAGCCAGAGGTCAAGCAGATCTGGTATTCAGCACCGATCACCTTCGATGAAGAGATCTGTGGCGCATTGCGCTCGGCTGCAACAGATCAGGGCAAGGCTCCTGTCGATATCACCTCAGGGGCTGGACACGATGCCTGCTACATCTCACATGTCGCCCCTACGGGAATGGTGTTCATCCCATGTGCCGATGGGCTCTCACACAACGAGGCCGAGGCGATCACCTATGAGCACGCAGTTGCTGGCGCAGAAGTCACCCTCGCTGCAGTGTTGCAACTCGGTTCATAACGACCGTCAGCTTCAGTCGCTGACGAATCCTTTCCAGGTGCTCATGTAGGTAATGAAGGTGTCAGACAGACCCTCTTCGGCCAGCGTCTGAGCACTCACCGGGATGTGCCGCGGCGCGAACCCTGCATCATTTCGAAGCAGGTTTGGGTAGTCGTGGTGAAGGATCGCTACCCGGCCAAGGATTGCGATATCGACACCAGCGTCGAGTACTCGTTGAACATCGGCGGGTTCGTGGATTTTCCCGGCAACCCCAAGACGCACCTCGCCACGGGGCAACTCGGCGAAGATCTCCATGAGCGATCGGCCTTTGTGCTCATCTTCGTTTGGTTCCTTGAACGAATCCCACAGTGACATGTCAATGAAATCCACCTGGCCCGAGTCGACGAGCCAACCGTAGACCTCGATGATCTCATTCATCACCATGCCAAAGCGCTCCGGCGATAGCCGAACAGAAAGATGAAAGTGGTCAGCGCATTGTGCTCGGATTCCGGCGATGATCTCAACGAGTAAACGCGCCCGATTCTCTAACGAACCGCCGTATTCATCAGTTCGATGATTGATGTCTGATGAGAGGAATTGGCAGATGATGTACCCGTGTGCGCCATGTAGTTGAACACCGTCATATCCGGCTTTCTCAGCACGCACTGCGGCCGCGATGAAGTCATCGCGGAGTTGATGGACCTCAGCATTCGAAAGCGCTCGGGCGCCTGTGTCGGGATCGTCCGATGGACACACCGGCGTCATGTTGTTCAGTGCTTCAGGAACCCGATTGCCACCGTGATGAAGTTGCACGATGGCGATGCTGCCGGTCGATCGAATTTCGTCGGCCATTTTCGCGAGGGCAGGAATCTGATCGTCCCGACAAATACCGAGCTGACCGGGAAAGGCACGACCAATTTCTTGAACATGAGCGGCCGCCGTCATCGTCATTCCGAATCCACCGTGCGCTCGCATGGTCAACCATCTGTGTTCTTCGGCGCTGAGCGTCCCATCATCATGACTTTGCTGGTTCGTGAGCGGTGCAAGCATGAAACGATTGGGCATCGCCGGGCCGCGCAAAAAACTGACGGGTTCAAATGGAGATTTCACCCCCTGAGTTTGACCGATCGGAAACGAACGCAAAGGATCGAAGAAACACTGGACAACGTTGATTACTTCACCACACGTCGCCAAATTGGCGAGGGAAGTATCCGTAATACGGCAAATACCCACCGGAGTATCCCCGGCACCCACACGACTGCTGGCGCTGCTTGAAGCGATCGCCACACCGCATCAGCCACGTGCTCTGGGGTCGTGGAAAAGGGAGCAGGCGGTAATCCCTGGGTCATGCGCCCACGTACAAACCCGGGGCGCACAATGACCAATTCGACTCCCGAAGCATGCAATCGTTCTTGCAACCCTTGAGCGAACGCATCGAGACCAGCCTTGGATGCACCATACGTAGCGTTTGCTGCCCTCATGCGTATGGCCGCCACACTTGAGAGGACAACAATCCTGCCATGCGCTTGGACCCGCATCTGCTGAGCAACGGCACTCAGCATGACACTCGGTCCTGCCGAGTTTGACAACAACACATCGGCAACCGCATTTGGATCTGCATCGCATTGGTCTTGGTCACCGAGCACACCAGCGGCCATCACCGCCAGATCAATATCACCGTGATCGGTCATGAACTGCGCTACCCAACGGTCATGATCTTTTAGGTGACTGGCATCCCAGTACACGACCTGCACGTCACAGTTCTTTGAATTGTGCAGGGCCGTTGCGACATCAGCGCCGGCATCAACGTTGCGACAGGCAAGTACGACGGTCGTTGTCGCTGGTGTCACACATCGATCAAGAATGGCTAACCCGATTTCACTGAGCCCTCCGAATAACACAATCGTTTGAAACTCGCCGGTTGAGGTTTTCATTACTAAGGCTCCTTACAACTCGAGACGTCGCGAGAGGTCACTCTGAAAAATTCCATCGGGGTCAACTCTCGATCTCACGCTTCGCCATTCGTTGAGTCTCGGGTACCCCGCCGACACCACTTGAGGTGAGCTACAACCATCCTTTGCAAGATAGATCCGTCCGCCAGCTTCCATCACAAGCTCATCTAGGTGGTGGATGAGTTGGCCAAGCCCATCAGTGACCGGAAGATCCATAGTTAATGTCCACCCGCGCATGGGGAACGACAGCATCCCGTCCCCTGCATCTCCGAATCGTTTCAACACATTCAGAAAATCTGCTGGACGCTCGCGGGCGACACAGCGAAGTGCAGTAACGACCACGTCTGGTCGGTCATCAGGAACGACGAACTGGTACTGCACGAAGCCACGCCTTCCGTAGAGTCGATTCCAGTTACCAACCGCATCGAGCGGATGAAAGAACTTCGGAATTGATTGCAATTCATCAGCACGTGAATGCGGTGCACTTCGAAACCAGAACTCGGAGAATGCCACCGCGTTCCATCGTCGAATAGTGCGTCTTGAACCTATGAATTCAGGCACTGAAAAACGCTGTGAGGCCTTGTACTTCCTAACCCGGCGACCCCGGCCAACACGAATCCTCTCCGAGGATGCATGATCCCCCCATGTCACCACTCCGCGTCCGAGACGGCTGCCGGACACGGTCGTATCGACCCATGCAACGGAATACCGGTGATCCGAGTCCTTGCTGACCATCGCCTCCATCAGATCATCGATGTTGTTATGCCGCTGCGTTGTCACTTCCATCAGTGGAGTATCAATCGGGATCAACTTGATCCGGGCCGACATGATGACGCCGGTGAGTCCCATTCCACCAATCGTTGCCCAAAACAGTTGTGGATCGCTCGCTGGTGAAACTGTCACGAAACCATCAACTGCGGTGATGAGGTTGAGCGATTCAATCCAGGCTCCTATTGAGCCATCGCGATGATGGTTTTTCCCATGGATATCGGCTGCAATCGCGCCACCAATCGTGACGTAACGGGTTCCAGGAGTCACCGGCACAAACCAACCCTTCGGAACGATGTACCGAAGTAACTCATCAATTGATACGCCGGCATCAACGATGACAACACCAGATGTAGGGTCCAACGAAATAATGCGTCCGGTGAGCCCCACTAGTTTCCCGCCTGAGACCTGTGCCGCATCGCCGTACGAACGACCAAGCCCACGCGCAAGTGCCCCACGCTCGCCAACATCGGAAATCACCAACTCAACACTCTGTTGATTTGCACACTCGTAGAGCGAAGAGCGGGCAGGATTTGTTCGGCCCCATCCGGCAACGATCACATCGCTCATCAGTAGACAGCCAATGCAAAGATCGCAAGCCAAACAAGTCCAAGCAGTTGAAGCAAATGATCTGACGCAAACAACTTCTCAGGCGCTGAGCCACGGCCAACTCTGGCAAGACTGTGGTATCGCAGTAGCGCACCGATCACCATCACCGGCGTCAGTATGAAGAAGTTTGAGCCGGCGCCCAAGGATTTCGTCACCGACCAAATGACATACGCCACTATCGATGCGACAAGTGCACCTCTCATTACGAGGCGCAATGCGGGCACTGAATACGCCGCCAAGGTTGATCGACCGGAAAATTCAAGCGTCTCAAGTTCTGTGGCCTCGCCCAAACGCTTTCCCGCAATGACATAGACCGACCCGCACAAGATAAATATTACGAAGGTGAACGACACCTCGACATTTGCAGTGAATGCGCCTGCGTATGCCCGCAGTATGAAACCTAATGCCACAACGATGAGGTCGGCACCAACAATCGCACGGAATATCAATGTGTACAACATGGTCGTGCAGCCATACATCGCGACGACACCAACAACGGCTATTCGACCCGTTGCTGCGGCAAGTGCCAGGGCCAATCCTCCAAGAATGACTGCGGCTGCAGTTGCGCGCGCAATTGAAATCTCGCCACTTGCAATCGGACGATGTTGTTTTGTCGGGTGATGACCATCTTCTTCACGATCATGAACATCGTTGACGAGGTATCCGGCAGACGCCATCATGCAGAACGCCAGTGTCGTCATCACCAGCGGCGGCCAAGCCGATGGGGCGTTGAGCACACCAGCTGCGAGTGGTGCTCCAAAAACAACCAGATTCTTGGTCCACTGCAATGGTCGCAGCGCTCGAAGGTAGGTCATCGAGCTACCTCTAGAAGCAGCTCAAGGTGCTCTTGTGCTGCTTTGTCCCAGGACATCTGGTGCGCACGTTCATGTGCAGCGGACGAATACCGGTTCCATCGCTGTTCGTCGGCCAATAATCGGGAAATCGCCGAAGGAATATCCGCAACTCGCGGGACGAGATCGCCGGTGACCCCATCGATAACTGAGGCACGGTGGCCAGTGACGTCGGTGACCACAGCAGGCCTCCCGCAGCGCGCTGCTTCGGTGACCGTCATGCCCCAGCCTTCAGCCGATGACGCCGAAACCAGAATTGAAGCACCACGGTAGAGATCGACGAGGGTCTCGGTATCAACCCGACCATGAATAGTGAGCCAGTCGGCGGACTGTGCGCGCTTCCAACACTCGATGGTTGACCGAAGTGGACCATCGCCAACGAGATCAACGCCAACGACGAGACCTTGAGAACGTGCCTCATGCAGCACTCGAAGCAATTCTTCAATTTGCTTTACCGGGGCTAATCGACCGACGACGATCAAACGTCTTGAAGCCGGCAGAACGTCATCGACACGTCCGTCAAAGCAGTTATCAACCCCTGGAGATACAACGTGAACCGACCGAAATCCAATGTCGGTCAATGCTGTCTTTCCTGCTTCAGCAAGTGTGACCACTGGCGTACGTCGGTACACCTGGGGTACAACCCGTCGTTCATTCCAGCGACCCACCGATGCAATCACCGGTGGAAGACTCTGCTTCCACATGTCGGTGTGCAGGTGGTGTAGCCAAACGATGTTTGGACCGCGCCACCACACGGGAGACCAGAACGGAACACCATTCAGGATTTCAACAACGGCATCAAACTTTCGACGCTGGCTCAGCACTGCTGCCGCAGCAGCCGGAAACACCGAATAGGTCGAACCGACGCGTTCAACCCGAAACGGTACGTCTCCGACCCTTCGCTCAGAACCACCATCGTCACGAGCAAACATCGTTACGTCGACACCTTCGTCCTGCCAGCGTGCGAGCACCTCTTTGGCATGTAGCTCTGATCCTCCAGCATCATGATCGCCCGGCGACCGCCATGAAAGAACAGCCACTCGGACCATGGCATTAGGCTAGGGTCATCATGCAACCAACCGGTGAGCGACCAGTCCGAGATCACACTCCGCCGTCACTCATTGCGCTCCACGAAGCAGGATATGCATTCGTTTCAGAGACAGTCGGAAGTGGCACAGGGATCGACATTGGGTGTGGCCTAGGGACCGAATCTGCGATGTTGGTACGGTCAGACCGCAGAGTGATTGGCATCGACTATCACGCCGAAACAGCCGGCACTGCTGCTCGCGTTATTGACCACGCCGTTTGCTCCGATGCTCGCTCACTTCCAATCGCATCTGCATCACTTGATTGGGTTTGCTCCTCACATATCATTGAACACTTCCGAGACTCGTCAACTCATATTGCCGAAATTGCCCGAGTTCTTAAACCAGGTGGCATCGCAGTCATTCTCACGCCGAATGAGCCTGCCGATTTTGAGAATCCGTTTCATGTCAATTTGTTCACACTGGATCGATTTTGGAACGAACTCCAAGGACACTTCACCAATATTGAGGTGAAAGGTCTCACGGGTTCAACTGAGGTTCTCAACGAATTTGAACGCCGGCGTCGTGTTGGTCGAGCTGTTCTTCGCCTTGATGTGTTCAATCTGAGGCATCGCCTGCCTCATCAACTTCTTGCCCGGCTGCACTCAATTGGTCGACGACTCGCCTACCCCGTGTTGAATCGGAAAGGGGGCGACGTTGTGGTGGCCAGCGACTTCCTCATCATCGAAGAGAACGAAATTTTGAACGACACACTCGTACTTGCGGCCATCGCTCGCCGTTAGAGACCCTGGACAATCACCAACGTCACGCAGTATCGCGGCGCATCCGTCCTAGCCGACGCCTAAGAATGAGATCGCGTAATCCCCAGGCTGTGACAAAAGCGAATGCTTCCCACACTATTGACCGATTCATTTTCGAGGTACCAGCGGTTCGTTCGCGAAATGTGATTGGAATCTCAACAACTCGTGCCTGATGTTTGACAGCGCGATAGGTCAATTCGACCTGGAATCCATATCCGCTTGATCGAACACCATTGAGGCCTATGCGTTGCAGCAATGATGTTCGGTACACCCGGAGTCCCGAGGTTGCATCGTTCACTGCAAGTCCAAGCAGAAACGACGCGTACCGATTGCCCCAACGAGAAAGACGGACACGAGAACGTTGCCATCCCTCAATTCGGCCCCCCGGCACATAACGAGATCCGATCACGACATCGGCACCAGCTCGCGCTGCGGACAACAATTCGGGAAGTGCCGACGGGTCATGGGAAAGATCGGCATCAATTTCTACAAACAGTTCGTAGTCATTTACACGGTCTCTAAAGATATGTAGGTAGGCATCTCCTAGACCTGTCTTCGAATTGCGTTGCACAAGCGAAAGATCTACGACTTCATTCACAAGTCGTTGAACAGTCTCAATCGTTCCGTCAGTTGAACCATCATCGACGACAACGAGATGAGCATCGCTCACAGCCTCGCGAATCCCGCGCACCACATCCTCAATAGTTCCCGCCTCGCAGTAGGTCGGAATCACAACGAGCGTTCGCATCGCCCGGACACTACTCCCGATCTAGGGCCGACCAGCAGCAGCTCACCACGATCACGATGATCCCCCACTGCGCCCACGACATCGACGACGGCCAGCGGATGTCGACCGGCATATCCCATCTCACTTGGCGAACTGATGTCCACAGCCACATCGGACCTATCACCAATCCGCCGAGCATCAATCGTGTTCTCGGAGCGCAACGACGGAGTGGCCACGCCAAGAGCGCTGGTAACCCAAACAGCACCATTGAGGCCACCGCGAGGGTTCGGCGAGATGTCGTGCTTCGGGTGTGCAACGGTTCACTTTGGTGAATGCGAGCCTTACGAAGCGCCAGGTAGCAAATTACGAGAACCATCGCAGCCGATATGAGGAGCCCTACGTTGACCCAACGTTGAGGATCCCAACTGAGAATCACTACTCCAGATGCCGATTCGGGGACCCACCACGCCATGGCGTACCCATTCACCAGCAGTGGTTCGCCGAGATCAATCCCTTCCAAACTGGCTGACCAACCCTTACTAAACGATTCGTTCACCAGCAACCACTTGCCGCCCGCCTCGACGTCGATCACCATTCGGGTCGACGATCGGTCAACTGATACCTCACGTAGCCCAACAGGTTGCAAACCTGACCCAGAGTCGAGCACGAGTGAATCGATGTGCAGACCGCTGATGTGACCGGGCGTCGTCATGAGCCGATGCGTACCCGCTCTCAGGGCCACCGTGTCGCAGCCACGAAAGCCGTTCTCAAAAATTTGTATCGGGACGTCGGCGCCATCGATTTGAAGAACACCTGACACACATTCATCTGCAGGAAACAACCACTTGTCACCATCATCTAGAGACGTACGTTCGATGGCGATTGGCAGCACTCGCAGTTCGTCAGCAAAACGGTTGACGGTGGTCGCCTGTGCGATTTCTGTGAAATCGAGTCGCAATTCATCACTCGTCACGCTCTCCCATGGAATCTCAATGACGCCGTCGTCAGCGACGTCGATCACCATGTCGAGACCACCGCGGTCAGTAACGCGCACTGACCGAACTGCGCTGACCAATCCGTTCGTCGAGAACGTGACCTGAAAGTTGCCATTCTCTGCACGGGACGACGTATCAAACACAACCCACGGCTGCATCGGATCAAACTCAGACACCCACAACAACTCGCTCACTCCTCGCAGCGATGGCGATGACTCGATCACCGGCAGACGATTCGATACTCGTGCGAGGGACCATGAACCTGACAATCGCATCGTGAGATCATCTGTGCTCGAGAACACACGCCGAAGTTGTGGTTCCGGGTCAAAGCGATTTGCGATCGACTCATCGATTCGACGGCGATCAAAGATGTACGTTTCACGTTCTGATCGACCCGAAAACGTTGAAGATGGGGGGAGCACAATCCATTCCATTGATACCGGAACGCCTTCGAGGGTGATTTCTGCGAATCCGACCCCTGCAGAATTTCCGTAACCAGGTAATGGCCCGACTGAATCGGAAATCACCTCGATGTCGATCGACCTCAACATTGAGCCATCGAGTTGAATTAGTTGTCCGTCGCCTTGACGTGATCGATCATCGAGGGCAACAGTCATAAATTGCTCCCCATCGTCGGTGTGCAAGGTGATCCACACTTCGGTGATCCAGCGCGTTCGTTCCCCCTCAACTGGTTGCAGGAGTTTTAACCAGGTCGGAGAACTTGGTGAGGTCAAGGTGCCAGACCAGGTGAGTCCATCCGTGCTCTCGAGCGCGGCACCTCTCCACGCGGTAAACGGGTCACCATCCAACGCATGCTCAGGCCGATCTTCCGCGGACAGGATCACTTCTGACCCATACGATGACGCGGAGACCTGAGAGAACCCACCATCGAGCTGGGAGACGACCTCGGACCTCACATCGGCAGCAACACCGAGCATGTCGAGTGACTCGTCATCACTGCGTTCGCCAGCCTGTTGTGTTGCGCCGAGAATTCCCCCAATCGAGTACCAACGACGGTCCTCACGACGATTCGAGTCGCCGTACACATTCCACGTCGCGAGACCGTTCGCAGTAGCACCAACCGAGTCAGCGTCGAAGAGAACCTCTGAGCCGTCGATCATGCCAAGTTCCGCCATAGTGACGATCGTCGCCCCACTTCCATTCAGGTTGATCGGTGAGGTTTCCCGCATCGTTACTATCGACGGTGCAACACCACTCCAAATCGCAAGAGCGGGCACCGTCCCGATACCCGGGGTCCCACCAAATGTTTGCTCGTCAACGAGGACCTCATCGGGGCGCAAGTCAGGTCCTGCATACACCTGCGTGAGACCAGAGGCATCGAGTCGTTCGGTCACATCATCAGGTCTAGCGAGCGCGTAACGCTCAAATGCAAGATCATTTCGGGCGATAACTGTGTCAACAGAGAGCAGGGAGGCGAGCGGCACGATTGCTTCTGGCGAGAGCGTGTTCTCTGCAACCCGACGCTCGATATCCGACATGAGATCGGCTGAACCAGCAGTACCCAGCGGAATCAGTTCTCGAGCAACGGTCGGCCGTTCAGTAAGGCCCGGAAACACCGGGTCAATCGTCCCTCCCCATCGATATGAAGCAAAATCGCTTCCTGGGGTGATCCACACCCGGTGGCTCGCGTCATCTCCAACCATTTCCGCGGCGTCATACCAGTAGCCAGGAATCGATGAACGCGTAATTGCTTCGGTGGCAATCCCACCGACAAACCACGGCAATGCTTGAACGGCAACCGCGACGAGTGGGACAACTGAACGAAGTTGAGATCTGCTGCGATTACCACGCTCGATAAAGCCGGCAAGGCCAAGTGCTAAACCGAGAACAAGAACTGGCAAGGCGCGCTGTGTAGAACGTAGGACAAGGCCCGGACCACTCGAAATCGACCACTGGAACGCCATCCCCCACGGGCTCCAGCGTCCGGTCGAGCCTGATCCGATAGCTGCGGCAAGACCGACAAGAACGAGCCACACAGCAGGTTGGGCAGCTTCTCGGGGCAACCCCCGAAGACCTAAAAGAGAACAACACGCAATCGCCAGCCCAAGCATGAGATACCAAGGTTGGGCAAGCAACCCGTAAGTTGCCCCAACCCACGGATCCATCCAGTCACCACCGTAGGAAAACCAGTAACCGAATCCACGAAGAAGTTCCGATGGCAGGGTCGTGCTTTTGATCGTTTCATACGTCTCGGTGAAACGAAGAATGTCGAGCCCGAATCTGCTCTGCACAACTAACGCAGTGATCCACCAAAGTGAAACAGCCGTGCTGCATGCGGCGCACCTCAGCAACAGAGCGCCAGCAGCCCTCCAGTTTCGTGCCTGAACGATGGCCCACACAGTGGCACCCATCACCACATACGCAATCGAGGTGGCATTTACGGTGCCACTCACCAGCACGAGAAGGCCGAACTGGGCCGGGGCCCGCCAACCCCGGGGATCTCGTAACCCGCGACAGATCACCACAACCATCCAGGGGAATACCGCCCAAGGCACCAAGATCGCAGAAATACGCGAGATGTATGTGAACAGGTACGGGCTCCACCCGTAGGCAATACCCACTGTCAGCGCTCCGCGGGTGGTCAGCCCGAGTGAGCGCCCAAGATGTTGAGCACCAATCGATGCACAAGCGACGAGACAGCCCCACCACAGTCGCTGAGTCAGCCAGTCGGGAACGGACAACACGTCAGCAATTCCCCACCACGTGCCCATCGGAAAGAGGTACCCGATGTACTGATGAGTGACGGTACCTAACCCAATCGATGGGTTCCACAGGCTTGATGCTGAACGCAACAACGACCATGGGTCGATCATCAGATACGACTTCGTATCCGCCGCAATACGACCCGGGCTGCTCCAGATCGGTGGCATCAACGACAGGCACAGCAGTAACAGGGTGCCCGACGAAACTCCAAGGTCCTTCGCTCTACGGAGGGTTGAAAAATTGCTACTCATTTACAGATCCCGAAGCCGATGCAATAGGTGTCCGAAACAGATCATCCAGTCGTTGCCCCAACCACTGAAGTACTAGCGGCTTCGCCTCGTCTGAATAGTGGATCCCGTCGCGATGAAGTTCAAGCCCATCGATGGTCGGCTCATAGGTTCCACTTGGACAGGTCAATTCACGCATATCAATCCAACTCACTTCACCACCGAGCGACTCGACAAATGCCTGACCAGCTTGATTTAGATCTGCCGTTCGCTCGGCACTTACGCGAGCATCGAGGTCAAACCCAGTTGGGTCGTCATCGAGGTTGAAACAAGGAACTCCAGCGATCACAACGGACGCTCCATTCGCCTGCGCCACGGCCACATTTTCACTCCACGACTCTCGCAACACTTCTTCGTACCGTTGAGTTCCGTATGCAATGTTCTCACCGTTGATCTCAACGTCGTACGAATCCCAATGCGAAAGACCGATCAGCACCACGGATGGGTCATCGCTTTGGACACTTTCGACCCACGAGTCGAGCCGACCATCACACCCGTCGCGAGAGTCGTCCGAGAGCGTTCCGCAACCGACTCTGGTATCGGCTGAAACTGACCACCCTGACATCAACGGTCGTTCCTTGTTCCAAGCAGCGAGTTCGAGCCAGATCGAGTCTCCAAGTATCAGCAACGACAAATTTTTCGTTGGAATCGTTGTCGAAGGGGCAACTGTCGTCAAGGTCGAGGTCGTTGGTACACGTAGCGCAGGTGCTGCTGTCGGGTCGGTCGTCTGCACGACTTGCGAGTTGTCCGAACGTTCGTTTGCGTCATCCACCACTGGTGACGTCATCGTCGGAACGGCAGCGATTCGCCCATCTTCTTCTCGTGGACTCTCAGTAGGAACAACGAGCAGAACAACCACAACAAGCACTAGCCCTGCGATGACGAGCGCCACTGCGGCGGCCGGTCGAGCAGAACACCGACGTCTCATCGGACGCTCAACACACATAAACGACATCACCGCAACCACATAACAGGCAACAAGTTTCGTCATTACAAGTTGGGCTCCATTACCCGTCGGCCACAGCGCGTCGATAGCAATGAATACCGGCCAATGCCAGAGGTATAGGCCGTACGACATCCTGCCAAGGTGGGCCAACGGTCGCGCCGCAATCAAACGGGCAGTGACTGATGCTGGTGATTCACGTATACCAACAATCAACATCACACTCGTGAGTGCTGCCAAGGTGAACCCGCCGCGGTACATCCAAATCTGTTCATCGGTGGCGGTGACGACAAGACCCAGACATCCGAGAAGACCAACTGTCGCAACCGCTGACATGATCTTGTTGGTAAGAGGCGAGATGAGGAGCTGTCGGCGACTCATCACAATGGCTGCGATAGAGCCAATAAGTAATGCTTGAGCCCGAGCGTCCGTCCCGTAGTACGAGCGAGATGGGTCTTCGGGTGTGGTGATGTACACCATCCACATCGCAGAGAGTCCTGCCGCCGCCAGCGTCACCCATAGCAAGATTCGATCCCGACGTACCAACACGGCCACCAGCACCGGCCAGAGCAAATACCACTGTTCTTCAATTGCGAGACTCCACGTGTGGATAAATGGACTCGGCCGGGAGAACAGTTCGAAGTACGACTCACCTCTGAAGATTTCCGCCCAGTTCTGCATGTAGAGGAGTGTTCCGATCGCATCAGATCTGGTTGCGTCAGAAATTGAGCCCTGGCCAGCCACGAGCGTGACACCGAGAACGACAGTCACCATGGCCAACAGCGCTGGAAGTAAACGAATGGCTCGTCGAGTCCAGAATGATCCAACTGATACCAAACCAGTTGCTACAAACTCCCGCACTAGCAATGTTGTGATGAGGTAGCCACTCAATACAAAGAAGATGTCGACCCCGAGAAAACCTCCACCGGCAAAGCCAACGCCGGCGTGATAGAGCGCAACCGAGGTGACTGCAAGGGCTCGCACTCCATCAAGACTCGGGTCATACGACAATAGAGATGATCGATCGGGAGCACCTGGCGCAGAGGTGGTGTATGGCATTTCCTCATCGCCTCGAGGAGTCCAAGATGCACCATGTGGTGACTGCGACAAGTGCAGCGAACATTGGTGCGTGAAGTACTTCGAAGTGGCTGGGCCAAGCGATTCCATGGGATGGTCGATCGACGACAACTTCACCGCAGGTCACGGCGATGATCAGGCCAATTGCAATCAGGCCAACACGCTCCAGTCGAGGAATCGCTATCGCAAGGATTGCTACGACTATTCCGTAGATGGGGCCGACGAGAACTGCGGATGTTGCGGCCGAAACCAGAGCCATCACAAGTAGCGACCTGGTGCTTGTGCCATAGGAACCGAAACCTTCACGCCCTCGGCGACCGGGATTTAACACAATGACGACCAGCGCGAAACCTACCGATGCAGCTGAAAGAAGTAAGGCGATCCGGTACCAGCGATCGGGCGCCCACTCACTGACAATTCCTTCCTGCGAGGAGGAGGGAGGTAGGTGTACTCCGGTGGCACCTCCGACGAGAGACACCGACTCAAGTGGAACACCACCAAAGCGATCAACCCAGCCACTAGCGAAGGCATGATCAACCCGATACGAACAACACACAGGCGATGACTCACGAACTGTGTCGCGCAATATGAGACGGTCTGCTTGGGTCATCACCTCGTGTTCGCCCGAACTCAACACAATTGGCATGCCATCGCACGTACCTTGCCCATCGGTTGCGATGGGGATATCGACCCCATCGATACTGAGAACCCCATCTCGACACTCTGAGCCAGCGCCTCCGATACCCACGGTCGACAGCACCATCTCCCTCTCAATCGGAGTGTTGATGATGCGGCGCATCGTTGGCTCAGGGTCTGTCCGGCTCAAGTCAGGTCGGTCGACTTGCCAGCGTGATAGGACCATGTCGGTTGTTGTCGACGGCATTGCCGGAACCACCAGCCATTCCTCGATTTGATGGTCGCCAATCTCGCTGATGCCCGCCCATCGCGTTCCCGGTGCAACATCAGTGATTGTCAACTCAAGAAAGTAGGTGTCAGCAGGTAGTTCGAGTCGGTCGGTACCTCCGCCATCACGAATGGGCAGAGCGACAGTTTCCTGCCCGGCACTGCGGGATCGGAACCTGGCGACCATCTCTCGGACAGCGCCAACTTCAGCAACCACGGTCGGATGGATTGAGGTCAGCGGTCCTTCAATCGCAAGAGATACGGGTGTGCGTTCAGGGTCTTCGATTAACCAAGCCGTTGCAAGGTCGCCGTCAAATGCACGCGATACCCGGTGTTCCGGCGTGAATTCGAATGTTGCTCCGTATGTCGACGCCACCACTGAGACGAATGACTCTGGGGACCATCGAATGTTCGTCTGCACGGGATCTGGAACGGTGAGCCGCTGAACACCATCGCGTTCCAGATCAGTGAGATCGCTGGTTGCGCCACGAGTTGCCTGTGATGTCCTCCACTGCCGAGCCTGATTGCGATCTCCATCGGTGATCACGGTGACCGATCCAGGTGGAGCATCACCAGCTCTCCAAACGAGGTCGGCGGCCGAAATCAGATTGCTATTCGCCGCAGCTAGTGCTCCCTGTCCACCACCCCACAAGTCAACCTGTCGAGCATTCGCTGGTTCGGGTTTAAGTACGCGAAAGATTGCCCCGACACCATCGACGTCAACAACGGGTTCAAGGCCATCGATTCCCTGAAGGACATCTGGTTCAAGTTGGGCGGTCCGATAACGACCGAAATTCACATCTTCAGCAACCCACACTGCATCAACTCCAAGAAGACGAGCAACCGTTGATAGCCCACTTGGATCGAATACCCCATCTTGAATCGAGTCGTCGAGCGCGAGCAGAAGATCCATTCGATCAGGGGAGCCGAGCGGAAGTAACTCGCGAGTCAGCACGTCAACATGCGAGGTCCATGGGGGGTCTTGAGTGTGACCCCAGGAAAATGTCGAGAACTCTGAGCCAGGTATGACTAGAAGGCGGTCAAACTCTTCTGCTGCACGAAGTAGTTCATCCCAACCTTGTGGAGGGTGTGGAGGTCGCTCGAGGGCCGGATCGACAACGGAGCCAATCCAGAACCATGGCGCAACACACATACCAAAAATTGGAATCGTCACCGCAACAACTGGACGAAGTCGCAGCCCACTGACCAATCGACCGACTCCAATCGCTGAGATCAACAGCAGAAGTGGGACGGCTCTAGTTGATGATCGAAGCGCGATCAACGCACCATCGGGCACAACTCTCAACAGAACTCTTCCGATTGGGCTTGAGTTGTCGATCGGGTGCACGCCAACCCCCAGCGTCACGCCAACAAGCACGCATAATGCTGCGAACCCGCGATGTTCCCAACGATGCCAGAACGCGCCGATGAGCCCAGCGAAAGCCACGACAAATGTGGTGACGACGACGAGCGGGTACTCGGTCAGGAACCTTCCATTTGCTGAAGTCTCCACGCCAGACGTCTCAACCACGTAGGTCAACCAATAGCCAGTACCGCGAACTACTTCGACGGCAGTAGAAGTCGAGGAGACGTCTCTAAGTGTCTCTGAAAATCCAAGTAAGCCAGGGCCGTACCGTGACCCGATGACTGCCGAAGCAACCCACCAAGCGCTGGCGAGCAACGATGCAACCCCGGATGCAACGGCCAGCCCGAACGCATGAACTCCAGGTCGTTCTCCACATCGGTACGACCAGTAGAACCACAACAGTGGGAGTGGTGTAATCATCACGATCGCTGTTGAGTTCACCCCGCCTGCAGAGGCAATCAGCAAGGCCATGATCGCTATTGGCCTCGGCCATGGCCCACGAGTGGCCAAGATTGCTGTGCCGAGCACCCACCCCGCTACTGCCCACGGGAGCAACATTGCTGACGTTCTTGAAATATATGGAACCGTGTAGGGAGACAATTGATAGACGATCCCCGCAACCACCGCAGAGGCATTCCCTATCCCAAGAAGTGCTCCCGCCCAGCGAGCGCCAAGGCCGGCAAGAGCAATGATGAGCGCAATCCACAGGCGCTGCTGCACCCAGTCTGGAAACCGCTCTGTCATCCAGAAGAATGGTCCGCTCGGCCAGAGGTAACCCGCATGTTGCTGGAGCACCCAACCTCCATGGAGGCTCTCGTTCCAGGTTGAAAGCGCTGCTGACATGAGCCGACCCGGATCCGTCAACAGGTCGTATTTGGTGTCAGCGTTACTGCGGCCTGGCTGGTCGAGCAGTAAAACGACCAATGGCCAGATACCGAGAATCCACCAATGCGGTCGCTGTTTTATCATTCCAAACCGACCGGTCACGGAATAGCACCGAGTAATCCGTAGATGGCAGATAGACATACCAGTCCGGTCGCGCAAGTCCCAATGGCAGCTAGTTCAACCGTTCTACGCCGGGATGGGGAAAGCTGAACATGGTCGATCCACCAAATTGCTCCAGCAATCATTGGACCAAGCGCGACAAATATGAACCGTGGCCGCGGGGTCGTCGTTGCAGCGGTCATGGTCAACAGCAGCACTCCGACGCTGTAGGCGGTCACCACGCGGTGCAATGCGACGCGTTTCATGACGAACAGACCAACGAAAATTGCGAGGACAGATATCACTGTCAACGCCCGAGTTGGTGAGGACAGCGGGTTCATCAGCCACTCGACACAGAGCCGCGCCGTCGATGCACCAAAACTCAAACCTTCACCCCATGCCTCGCGCTGAACGCGAAACCAGACCAGTGGCTCGCCGGCCCGGTTTCCGATGTACCACTGCGTGAACACGAAACCAGCACCAATCAGCGTTCCCGAAACCACGATCATTGCACGTGTACGAATCGGGGTTCTTGCAACGGCAAGTGCTGCAAGACACGCTAAACCCAGAGCAATCGCATTCGGTCTCGTCATGGTTGCTATTGCCCCGGCAACACCTGCGAGTAGCCACCTTTCATCGACCATTGCGATGAGAGCGAACCCTACCGCGACCATCATCAACGCTTCGCTGTACGCCATCGAAAGACTGAACGACCCTGGGAACATTGCACATAGGACCATCGCCGCTACCGCAGCCTCTTCGCTCGCAAGTCGTCTGGTCAACATGCCAACGAGGACAACTCCAGTCGCGCCGAGGACAAGATTGAGCAGCATGGCAGTGGCGATCGTGCTGCCCGGAATGATGTTGTCAACGACATGCACGAGGAATGGGAACCCCGGGAAGAACGCCGCACGCGCCTCCAACATGAAGTACGTCACTTCATCGGGAATCGATCTCGGATAGCCATACTCAACGATCGATAGGTACCAGTAGCCATCCCAACTTGACACGACATCTCGAACATGTTTTGACATAGATACGCGCTCAAGACCGTTGCGTGCATCTTCTTGTGTTTGTGCGACAGCCACGATGCCGAACCCGAGAAATACCAATACTCGACTCGCAGCAAAGGTCAGTAGACCAATGCCAATCGAACGATGGGAGAGGTGGCGGGTCGACTGACTCACGATCATGAAACGGTACCAGTTCGACTTACAAGGCTGTCACTAACGGCGATTGCACGCGGCGACTCGCTCTCGCTGTGTTCGGTGAGATGTGACCGTCTCGCCTAGGTTCGACATATGCGCGCGGATGATTTCCCCCCAATTACCGACGACATTCGCGAAGTGTGGTCACGGTTCCCGAGTTGGGACCAGGACACCAACATGAACCTTCACATGGGGTTCATTGTTGAAGACATTCGTGCTGGTTACGCCCGGCTTCGAATGCCATTGAAGCCAGAGATCATGCAACCTGCGGGCATCCTGCACGGTGGAGCGATCGCGAGCCTCATCGATACCGCTGTGGTACCTGCCCTTGGCGGAGTTGGAGTTGAACCGACACGAATGGTCACGATCTCGATGAACATCAACTACATGGGCGCAATCAGCGATGAAGATGCGGTCTGCGAAGGATGGATCACTCGGCAAGGACGATCGATCGTGTTCTGCTCAGCCGAAGTAACAGGCGCAAACTCAGGGAAGGTGTGCGCAACTGGAACGCTCGTGTACAAAGTGTGAGCGCACCAAAAGTTCACCTGTCGTTCACTCGGGTTAAGTTGAGTTCGACGCCACACCATGCTTTGATGGCTGTATGGCTCGCGTTGGTATCAACGGTTTTGGTCGCATTGGCAGGCTCGCTGCCCGAGCACTTCACAATCACCCATCATTAGAACTCGTTCACATCAACGAATTGAAGGGCGACGCAGAAACAGCAGCGCACCTCTTCGAGTTTGACACCGTACATGGGCGTTATGAAGGCGACGTCAGCGTCGACGGCGACACCATCATCATTGACGGAAGTGATGTCACCTATTCGAACGAAGCCTCACCATCAGAGATCAACTGGTCGAAGGCTGGGGTTGACATCGTCATCGAGTCATCTGGCAAATTCAAATCTGTCTCAACCCTGCAGCCACACCTCAACAACGGAGCAACGTCGGTCATTGTTGCTGCCCCGGTGAAGGACGACAGCGTCCTCAATGTTGTTATCGGATGCAACGATGACCTGTACTCGCCGTCCGCTTTCCCCATTGCAACAGCGGCAAGCTGTACGACGAACTCAATCGCCCCAGTGGTGAAGACGTTGCATGAGGCGATTGGTATTGAACGCGGAACTCTCACCACGATTCACGACGTCACGAATACTCAAGTCATCGTCGATGCTCCGCATAAAGACCTCCGACGAGCCCGCTCAGCGCTCAATAGTTTGATTCCGACGTCAACTGGCTCGGCCACGGCGGTCACCATGATCGTCCCCGAACTCGCTGGTCGCCTCAACGGCATTGCTGTGCGTGTGCCAATGCTCAATGCGTCTCTCACTGACCTCTCGGTATCAATGGCGCGTAACACCACGGTTGATGAGGTGAACAGCATTCTTCAGCAGGCCGCAGAGGGACCTCTTGCTGGTGTATTGGGGTTTGAAACCAAACCACTTGTTTCAGCTGACTATGTCAACGATCCGCGCTCGGGGATCGTTGATGCACCGTCGACGATGGTCGTCGACGGCTGCTTCATCAAAGTACTGGTCTGGTACGACAACGAGTTTGGCTACGCACATCGCCTCGTCGAACTTGTCCAGCTCGCAGCAGATCGTTCATGAACCTCCGTAATTACATCCTCGTTACCGCCGGCTACTGGGTCTTTACCCTCACCGACGGTGCGCTTCGAATGTTGGTCCTTCTGCATTTCAACGATCTTGGGTATTCAGCGGTACAAATCGCGTTCCTTTTTCTCGCCTACGAATTCATGGGCATTGTGACCAACCTTCTGGGCGGTTGGGTGGGTTCTCGACGCGGACTCAACGTCACTTTGATCGCAGGACTTACCACGCAGATTTTCTCACTGGCGGCAATGGGTTTCTTATCTGATGACTGGCCGGTGTGGTTCGCCGTCACGTTTGTGATGGCGCTTCAAGCGCTCTCAGGAGTAGCAAAAGATCTCACAAAAATGTCGTCAAAGAGCGCTGTCAAAGAGGTCGCAGGAGATGGCGGACTGTTTCGACTTGTTGCCATCCTCACCGGTTCAAAGAACGCTCTCAAAGGTGTCGGTTTCTTCTTGGGGGCGGGACTGCTCTCGTGGATTGGCTATGTCGCCACCCTGTGGTCAATGGCCGGCGCACTTGCGGTCACCGTCATTGCCCTGCTGTTGTTTCTCAACGCAGACATTGGAAAAGCAAAAAAGAAGGCCCCGCTTCGATCAATTCTCTCAAAGTCGTCAGAAATCAATCGGCTATCTGCTGCCCGGTTTTTCTTATTTGGTTCTCGCGACATTTGGTTCGTCGTTGCGCTGCCTGTGTTCCTCGCCAATGAACTTGGCTGGGCTCACGAGGCTGTCGGAGCGTTTCTTTCCGTGTGGGTCATCGGTTACGGAATGGTGCAGTCGTCTGCACCACGGATCCTGACGCGCAACGGCCAAACAACCGATGAAGTGCTCGCTACCCGCCAATGGGGGTTCATTCTTGTTGTTACCGCCACCGCTCTCGCCACCCTTGTTGCACTTGATGTTGCTCGAACCTGGGTAGTCGTGATCGGTCTCGTCACGTTCGGTGCGGTGTTTGCAATGAACTCGGCGTTGCACTCGTTCTTAGTTCTCGCCTACTCGAATGACGAGGGTGTTGCACTCGACGTTGGTTTCTACTACTCGGCGAACGCGGCCGGACGGCTTGTTGGGACCCTGCTCTCAGGATTGCTGTTTCTGGCTGGTGGCTTGCCCGTCGCACTTGCTGGATGCGCAGTGTTTGTCGCCCTCACCTGGCTGCTCACACTTCGACTGCCACCCATTCCTGAGAACACTGAAGCAAGTCTTGCTTCAGTGAAATCCTCTGACTAGTTCAACTCTCAGCCTGGGCGGCGATGCATCATCGCCTGTCGAACAGCAGTGCAGACAAGTACGTCGTCTTGGTTGTACCCGCGGTGTTCGAACGTGACAATTCCTCGATCATCTTGTGACTTTGACGGCCGAGCCTCAAGCACTTCTGACGCGACTCGAATGGTGTCACCATGGAACACCGGCGCCGGGAAGTTCACCTTCTCGAACCCAAGGTTTGCAACGGTCGTTCCATGCGTGAGTTCATGAACAGAAAGTCCTACGACGAGAGCGACCGTAAACATCGAGTTCACCAACGGCCGGCCAAACTGCGTTGTTTCGGCGTACGCAAAGTCGAGGTGAAGGGGCGCAGGGTTCATCGTCGCCACAGTGAATTGCACATTGTCTGACTCGGTCACCGTGCGACGGAGCGCATGTTGCACAACAAGACCTGGTGTGAGTTCTTCGAACCACATTCCTTTGGGGATGATGTCAGCCATTATTTGTACTCCTATTCCTCAGCCGTCGCGACGATACGACGTGCTTGGACTGCCAGGGGTTCATCAATCATCTGGCCTTCAAAATCAATTGCGGCGAGACCTTCAGATGTCGCTCGCTCATATACCTCAAGCAAACGACGCGCCCGGTCGACCTCTTCGGCCGATGGAACGAACGCTGCGTTCGCCAAAGGAACCTGACCGGGGTGAATACACAGTTTGCCCGAGTAGCCAATCGCTCTTGCTTGTGCGCACTCTGCAACAAAACGTTCGTCATCTCTGAAGTCGGTGACCACCTGATCAAGAAGTGGGACTCCGCCAAGGCGCGCCGCGAGTGCAACTGCGCTTCGTGCGTACAGCACTTCTTCATTCGATGCTGTCCGAACACCGCCCATATCGGCAATGAGGTCTTCAGCGCCAAAGTAAGCAGCGATCACCCGATTGTGGGCGAGCAATTGCCGCGCATCTGCAACCCCAAGAGCGGTTTCAATACCGGCGATCACTCCGATGTGACCGAGAGCGTTCGCCTCCAAGGCGTCGTTCACCGTATTGAGCGCATCAACACTGTCGATTTTTGGCACAACGATCGCCGCAACCTCTGGAACAACTCCTGAACGAATGTCATCTTCGAACCATTCGCTTGCAACGGCGTTGACCCGTACGGTGACCTTGCACTGTGCCGCTAGTGCAGGTACTAGTTCACGCACGTGCTGCCGGGCAAGGTCTTTAGCACCAGCCGGAGTTGCGTCTTCACAATCGACAACCACTGCATCAGCCCCACGCTCAGGGAGCTTGGCAATGAAGTCGGGGCGCACCGCCGGGGCGAACAAGAGTGAACGCAGTCGACCGATTTGGTTCACGCAATTACCGATCGTTTTGCTACCTCTTCCAGCATGACTTCGGTTGCTCCACCACCAATCGGCAAAATTCGCGCATCGCGGCTCATCCGCTCGACCGGTGTCTCGCGCATGTAGCCCATGCCGCCGTGGAATTGCACGCAGTCGTACATGATGTTGTTCACGACTTCAGCCCCGTACGCCTTGACGCCTGACATCTCTTTCACGTTGTCTTCACCAACATCACCGATCCAGGCAGCGTGGTACATCGAGGCCCGAACAGCATCAAGTTCGGCTTGACGCATGGCAAGCCGCTGTCGGATTGCACCGAGATCCCAGAGATGGCCACCAAATGCCGGACGGTTCTGGACGTGTTCAAGGGTCTGGTTGAGTGCAACTTGAGCAGCACCGACACCCATTCCAACGAGCACCATGCGCTCGTTCTGGAAGTTGCGCATGGTCTCGTAGAACCCTCGATCGACTGTGCCAAGTACCTGGTCGTCGCCGACCCACACGTTGTCGAAGACGAGTTCGGCGGTGTCAGAGCAACGCCATCCATGCTTGTCGAGTTTCTTTGCTACTGAGAAACCCTCCGTTCCGGCAGGAACCAAGAACATGGTGATGCCGTAGCGATTCTCGGTACTTGTGCGGGCAGCGACGATCGTCATATTGCCGTACACCGCATTTGTGATGTATGTCTTGGTGCCGTTGATGCGCCAACCATCGCCATCGCGCACGGCGGTTGTTCTCATGCCAGCCACGTCACTGCCCGCGTCGGGCTCAGACACACCGATTGACAGAATCGTGTCACCAGACAACACGCCTGGCAGCCAATGCTCAAGCTGCTCTTTCGTTCCAGAGTTAATGAGATGTGGGCCAGCCATATCGGTGTGCACGAGGACACTCACATCAAACCCTCCAAAGGTGGATGCTCCGAGCGCCTCAGAGAACGTTGCCGAGGCCAACATGCCAAGCCCGAGGCCGCCAAGCTCTTCCGGAACTCGAAGTCCGAACATGCCAAGCGCACCCATTTTCTTCAGTACGTCGCGCGGAACTTTGCCATCAAGTTCCCATTGCTCACCGTGGGGTGTCACTTCTCGTTCGACGAACTCAACGGTCTGATCGTAAATCGCTTGCAGTTCATCGGTCATGTAAATATTTCTGTGGGTCATTTCAGGGTCCTTTCCTCAGAAGTCGTTATTCGTTCTCGCTGGTCAATCTGATGAGTTCTTGTCCGCCGGCGACTTGGTCACCAACTGCGACAAGCACTTCACTTACGGTTGCTGCGCCACTTGCCGTTATCGAGTGCAGCATCTTCATCGCTTCGATGACGACGGCGACATCGCCGCCTTTCAATTCATCTCCCGGGCTCACTCGCACTTCAGCAATCACAGCCGGGAACGGTGAGACGAGTGCATCGCCACCCGCGGAGCGTCCAGTTGGGTCAGCCGCCCAGCGTTCAGTTCGCGACACAACGGTGAACGCTTGGGTGTGCCCACTGACATTGATGACGATACGACGGGTCGAATCGTCGATGAGGCTTCGTACTGGATTCGACGAAAGACCCTCACTCGTTTCGGCAACTTCATGAATTTCGCCATCATCAGAGCGGAGCCCCAACGACCGCTGATGTGCGTGAGGCGTCATTGGTAATGATCCGATTTCAGACCACACGTTGGATGCCCCACCTCGTCGGTGTTCACGCCACAGCGCAGCGGCGATATCGGTCGCAAGGTCAGGTGACACCGGCAATTCAATCGCATCAAGAAGTCGTGTTGTCACCCGCGCATCGACGAGTGCGTCTTGGTCGAGGAGCCAACGATGGAATCCGGTGGTGGTCGTCACACCAGCAATTAAGAGCTCATCGAGCGCAGAGCGCATTGCGGCAAGAGCTGCCGGTCGATCACTGCCGGACACGATGAGCTTCGCCACCATTGAGTCGAAGTGTGGAGTAATCGAACTTCCTGCAACGACACCGGAGTCCCAGCGGACATTCGCCGGCACCTCAAGAATGTCGATAGTTCCGATCGATGGCATGAAGCCTTGACTTGCATCTTCTGCGGCAATTCGGGCTTCGCATGCGTGGCCGGTAAAGGTCACCTCGTCGAGCTCGGCCGGCAAGGGTTGACCATCGGCGACATTGATCATGAGCTCAACAAGGTCGAGGCCAGTGATTTCTTCTGTGACCGGATGTTCCACTTGAAGGCGAGTGTTCATTTCTAGGAAGAAGAACTCCCCGGAGCTGCCATCAACAACAAATTCGACAGTGCCGGCAGAGTCGTACCCAACTGCTGTTCCAAGTCGAACAGCGGCTTCATGAAGCCCTTCGCGTGTTGTGTCAGGAAGGTTCGGTGCCGGGGCTTCTTCGAAGAGTTTCTGATAGCGCCGTTGAACAGAGCATTCACGCGTGCCGAGATGTTCGACTCGGCCATGCTTGTCGCCGATGAGTTGAACCTCGACATGTCGTGGCTGTTGTACATACCGCTCAACGATGACGCTGCTATCTCCGAATGCTCGCTCTGCTTCATTTCTCGCTTCGTCGAGTGCACTTGCAAACTGATCGGCGATTTCAACAATTCGGATTCCACGACCGCCACCACCAGCCGATGCCTTAATCAGCACTGGATATCCAATGCGTTCCGCAGCAGAACGGAGATCATCGTCTACTTGAGATTCTGCGTACCCAGGAATCAGCGGAACGCCAGCAGATTCTGCAATCGCGCGGGCGTTGATCTTCGAACCCATCGAGTTGATGACATCTGCATTCGGACCGATCCACGTGAGACCGGCGTTATTCACATCTCGGGCAAAATCTGCGTTTTCTGAGAGAAAGCCGTAGCCAGGGTGAATGGCGCTGCATCCAGCGTTCTGAGCTGCCCCAATAATTGCGGCGCCATCGAGATATGAAGAGACGGTGACAGCGTTCAGCACACGAGCATGTTGTGATGCGGCGTCGACAGCAGTGGTTACACCAACCACTTCATGGCCGAGTCGCCACGCAGTGCTGGCGATTCGTAGTGCAATCTCTCCACGGTTTGCGATGAGGATCTTCATGGCTTTTTCCTCACATCCTGTAGACGATTCCCGGACCTGCTGCCGGTTCGTCCTGTCGTGCGGCCAATGAAAGACACAGTCCGAGCACATCTCTGGTATGCACCGGGTCAATTAATCCGTCATCCCAAAGTCGGCTGGTGGCGTAATACGGATCGCTCTGGGTCTCGTACTGTTCGCGGATTGTCCGAGCAATTTCGGCAATCTGCTCTTCGGAGGTTTCATCTGCCTTGAGACCGGCACGTCGGATATCGACGAGCACTGTTTCGGCAGTGTCTGCAGCCATTGTTGCAATACGTGAGTTCGGCCAAGCGAAGAGGAACCGTGGGTCAAACCCACGTCCGCACATGCCGTAGTTGCCGGCGCCGTAACTTCCACCGATGAGCACGGTGTACTTCGGGACTGTTGCATTTGCGACAGCGGCAACCATCTTCGCACCATGTTTTGCGATGCCACTTGCCTCCGCATCATCACCAACCATGTACCCGGTCGTATTTTGCAGAAACAGCAGTGGTATCCGGCGTTGTTCGCAGAGTTCAATGAAGTGCGTTGCCTTCAGAGCTGCTTCAGAGAAAATGATGCCGTTATTTGCAATCACCCCAACGAGGTAGCCGTGGATGCGTGCGAAGCCAGTGATAATCGATGTGCCCCACTCGGGTTTGAAGGTGGCAAACCTTGAACCGTCAACAAGTCGAGCAATGATTTCAGTTGCATCGAAAGGGATCCGACTGTCGGCATTGATGATGCCGTAGATGTCGTCCGCGGGGTACGCCGGTGGCTCAACTGGAGTTCGCTCGAGCCACCCACCGTCATGATCAACCCGTCGTCGGTTTGTTGTTGCACAAATCTCTCGCAGACGTGCGTACGCCTCGTGCTCGGTCGACACAATGTTGTCGCTCACGCCCGAAACCCGTGTGTGTTTGACGGCACCACCAAGGTCGTCAGGGTCGATGATTTCTCCGAGCGCGGCTTTCACAATCGGCGGACCACCGAGGAAAATTCGGCCAATTCCTTCGACCATGATGACCTCATCGCTGAGTGCAGGAACATAGGCTCCACCAGCGGTGCAACCGCCTAGGACGACCGAGAGTTGAGGAAGTCCACGAGCTGACATTCGGGCCTGCCGGTGAAAGCTTCCACCGAAGTGGTCTCGGTCGGGGAAAATTTCATCCTGCAATGGGAGGAATGCCCCACCAGAGTCGACGAGGTAAATCACTCCAAGGCCGTTTTCTGCCGCAATGTCTTGGGCCCGTACATGTTTTTTGATCGACACCGGCAGAAGTGATCCGCCCTTGATCGTTGCGTCATTCGCGATGAACACCCATGGCACGCCGTGCACCACTCCGATACCGGTCACGATTCCTGCACCCGGTGCTTCGTCGTTGTACTGACCCCACGCCGCAAGAGTTGAGAATTCGAGAAATGGCGTGTTGTCATCGGTGACGAGATCGATTCGATCCCGAGCCATTACCTTGCCGCGAGCATGGTGACGATCAATGGATTTTTGCCGTCCTTGGCCACCATCGATGGCGATCTGCTGCCGCTCACGCAGCGTGCTGACCAGATCGCCATACGCGGTGGTGTTAGTGGCAAAGAGCTCACTCGCCGGATCGACTCGGCTTTGAATTATCTGGAACGTCATTGTGTGCTCCGTTGAAGGTTGAGGGAATGCACACCCTCAAGGAATTGGACAGTAATGAGATTGGCTAAGCCATCGAGGCTGAGATCGCCGAGCGGATCGAACCATTCGATCGTTGTGTTCATTGCGCCAAAGAGAAAGAGACGTGCGAGAGGTAACCGCGAAGCCTCGACGTCGAGAAGCACATCTGCAAGGAGTGAGTTCCAGCGATGCTCGTAGTCATCTCGGAGGGGAACGATTGCCGAGCGCAGTTCGTTCGGCGCAGTAAAGAAGGCGGTGACGTGAGCGGCGGTGTACGAGCCGTGCTCAAACAGTGCGCCGAGGTGTGCTCGAACGTACAATTCAATTCGGTCATTGACGGTGTCGCACAGGTCGGGTGATGCATCGATGCTCTCGAATGCTTCAACCATGACCTCGATTCCACGGCTGAACACCTCGATGAAGAGATCTTCTTTCGAGTCGAAGTGGTGGTAGATCGACCCTGCCTTAATGCCGACATCAGCGGCGATTTCTCGGAGTGTCGTAGCCGTGTAGCCCTGGGCGACGAGCCGTTCGGCTGCAGCATCAAGCACACGCTGCCTGCCGTTCGAGGTGTCGCGTGTCCGCCGCATCCGCATCAACCTAACAAACGTTAGGTAGGCATACACGAGACGGAAAGATTATGTGTCAGACCACTTCGTTCCGGAGGCGTAATACCGCTGGTGCCACACACCACGAATGTCCTCTCCCCGCCGAGGCATCCGCCACGTCGTCAATTTGGTCTCTGCAGAAGAAAGGTTCACTGCACACAACGCACGTGGCTGATCATCGGTGCCATCGACATAGTCATCTGCAGCGCCATCGGGCACATAGCGGCGAGCAATCGCTCGATAGAGATCACGCCATTCATCATCATTCCCCGGGTGATGAACAACTTCAACCACACCCTGCACCGTGACCTTTCGCCAGGGATGGGATTCCTCATCAATCGAGATACCGACACGCGGATCGCGCTGAAGGTTTCTCCAGATGAGGGCCGGGGTACGCGGGGTGAACAGCAGCTGCCCATCTCGAATGATGAACCACAGCGGAACGACGCGCGGCATGCCGTCGTTGTCAACAGTTCCGATCCTTGCAAGGTGCCCCGGCTCTTCGAAGAACTGCTCAACTTCTTCAGATGTAAGTTTTGGCATTCCCTATGGTCGCAGGCAACGCCTGAGCGACCAGCACTCGGGGCGCCGATTACACGCAGGCATTGCGCATGGTGCCGATTCCTTCAATCCAGGTCTCGAGCACGTTTCCGGGCGCAAGTGCCCGAGGCGGTGTGCACGCCATGCCGACCCCGCTTGGTGTACCAGTGAAGATGACGTCACCCGGATACAGAGTGAGCACAGACGAAAGCTCGGCGATCAGGGTCGGAATATTGAAGATTAGGTCGCTTGAACGGGCATCTTGGACTACTTCACCGTCAACCGAACAACCAAGGGCAAGGTCATCCGGATTCTCAAATTCGTCAGGAGTCACAATCCACGGGCCCATTGGTCCGAAGCCTCGGCGTGACTTACCGAGTGAGAACTGGCGTCCAGCAGCCATCTGAAGTTTGCGATCGCTGATGTCTTGTCCGACGGTGAGACCAGCGACATACGACCACGCATCATCGACCGACACGTTGTCAGCCTGCTGACCAACAATCGCAACGAGTTCTACCTCCCAGTCAACCGATGATCCAACGATGGGGATGTCGTCGAACGGTCCCGACAACGACGATGCGAACTTCGTAAAGGTTGCGGGAACCTCGGGGACCTCCATGCCCGCCTCTTCTGCGTGCTGGCGATAGTTAAGGCCGATCGCAAACACTTGCCGCGGAGCTGAAACGGGCTGCTGAAGCGCAGCCATGTTAAGAGCATCTGTCCCCTCGGTGATATTCACCGCGAAGTCACGAAACTCACGCCAATTCTCGAGCACTGACATCATGTCGGGGCCAAAGCAGCCTTCTGACGCTGTTGCGATATCGACGGTTGCATCACCGATCACGATGACTGCTCGTCCTGCTGCAGTTGCAATCTTCATGTTCTTTCCTTCTTGTCAGATGTCGTCAAAGCCGTTCGACGGACGACCGAGTGGGCAAACCTCATTGAATTGTAGGTTTGAGCGTCCGCTTCTTCTCTTCATCGTTTCGCTCGGTACGTTCGCAAGCAGAAGGAGGCAGTGATGCAGATCGAACAAAGAGTTACTCACGCGATTGTTACGGGAGCCGCCTCGGGGCTCGGACGGGCAAGCGCCTACGCACTTGCGGGTGCAGGAGCACAGGTCACCGTGTTCGACCTCAATGAAGAGGCCGGTCGAGAGGTTGCTCACGACATTGGAGGGCAATTCTGTCGCGTTGACGTTACGAGTGAAGAAAGTGTGCTCGATGGATTCGCCGAATCGCGAGAAGCATTCGGTCAAGAAAGAATTCTTGTGCATTGCGCAATGACGACCAAGGGCGGCAAGACAGTTGGGCGTGACCGCGAAACCGGTGGCTGGAAGCGCATGTCAACCGAAGATTACGCCTACTCCGCAATGGGCATTCTCGTCGCGAGCTATCGCATGGCATCACTGTCTGCTCTCGGAATGATCGAGAACCTTGAACCACTCGAAGATGGTGAACGCGGTGTCATCACCTTGACCGCATCGGTTGCTGCACAAGATGCTCAGGTGGGCCAGGTTGCATACGGCTCATGTAAAGCCGGTGTGAACGGTCTCGTGCTTCCGATCGCTCGCGACCTGATGGATCAAGGTGTGCGCTGTAACTCGATCATGCCAGGCATCATGTCGACACCACCGATGCTCGGCGTACCACCAAAAGTATTGGAAAACCTCAGCGCATCGGTTCCGTTCCCGAAACGACTCGGCAAGCCCGAAGAGTTCGGCTCACTTGTGCTTGAGTTCGTTCGAAACACCTACTTCAACGGGCAGAACATTCGCCTCGACGGCGCTATTCGAATGCCTCCGCGCTGAGACTGCGCATCAGTCGAGTGGGACGAGTTCGCCCTCGGCTGACATCTTCTGCAACTTAAATTTCTGAATCTTGCCGCTACCTGTGAGTGGGAATTCGCTGACGACGAACCAGTCGCGAGGCGTCTTGTGAGGAGCGATCGAAGCCCTCACGTAGTCAAATAGTTCTTGGCGACGCAACTCTGCACCTGGAGCCGGACGCAACACTGCAGCAACGGTCTCTCCCCACTTCTCATCGGCAAGCCCGATCACTGCGACCTCTGCAACGCTGTCGTGCTCGAACAGCACATCTTCGATTTCACGGGGATAGATGTTCTCGCCACCACGAATGATCATGTCTTTCAACCGACCTTCAATTCGGGTGTAACCGCGCTCATCCATCATGCAGAGATCACCGGTGTGCAGCCAGCCTTCGTCATCGATTGCGGCAGCGGTTGCCTCGTGCATATCGAAGTACTCCATCATGACGTGATAGCCGCGGGTGAGATATTCCCCTGGCTCTCCACACGGAACAATCTCACCAGTTTCAGGGTCAACGATCTTCACCTCGGTGTGTGGCATCGGGCTACCGAGCGTGAGTGTTTTGTCGACCGTTGTGTCCTGCGGTGATGTCATCGACGCAACGGGTGAGCATTCGGTTTGGCCGAAGACAATAGTGAATGCAGCACCGGTCTCTTTCTCGATGCGCTCGACAAGCGGGGCCGGCACCGTTGACCCGCCTGAACAGATCGCTTCGAGCGAGGTGATATCTCGCTTCGCATAATCAGGGTGCTCCAGCATCGAGATCAACATCGTCGGAACCGCAAGCATCGCCGAACCCTTGTATTCCTCAATAAGTTCCATGACAAGCGCTGGATCAAACGCCTCCAGCAGCACAAAGGTGCAACGTTTGGATACCGCAGCGAGCACACCAACCACGCATCCGCCAGTGTGGAAGAGCGGCATCGGGCAGACCCAAGTTCCACCCTCTGGTACACCCATTCGATCTGCAGTATGAGTCGCATTGTTGACGAGCGCACGGTTGCGCAACAGGGCACCTTTCGGGAAACCGGTCGTTCCCGAGGTGTACTGAATCATCACTGCGTCATATGGACTGACCTCGGGTAGTTCGATGTCTGGGTCAGCCGCTCGACCCAGGGCGAGTACCTCTTCCATTGCGATGATCTCGCGTAACTCTGCGCATCTTGGCGCAATCTCATCTGCGATCTGCCGTATCGGATTTCCGCGATGGTTCGTCGACACGATCAGGCCCGCAGACTTTGACTGATTGAGCACGTATTCGACTTCACTTGCCTGCAGTGCAGGATTCACAGTGACGAGGATGACACCTGACATTGCGCAAGCAAATTCGAGAATCATCCATTCGGGAACATTCGGTGCCCACAGGGCGACACGTTCACCCGGCTGGAATTGGGTGGTGAGTGCTCGTGCTACCGCCTCGGCTTCAAGGAGAAGTTCTCGGTACGTCCATTGCCGGCGGTCGGACGGGTTCGGCAGTCCGGCAATCAATGCAACTTGCTCTGGCACCTCTCTGACCGCCTCACGAAGCAGATCTCCGATCGTGAGGTCTCGTAATTCGATTTCGGTTGGTCCAAAGGCATGCGATGGCACTGACATATCCCGACACTAGCCAATGTTGGCATCGGCCAATTCGCACAAGGCATTCGGCCGAATTTCGATCGCGTGTACCTTGGGTTGCATGGCGAACTCCCCTGCAAACTGGTACGACGACCCAACCGGACGGCACCAACACCGCTACTGGGATGGCACAGCATGGACATCTCACGTCTCAGACAACGGAATTCAAGGCACCGATGACACCGCAAACGCGAGTGCATCGAACTCTCCGCAAACGACACCCTCAGTCCTTGACCGTCTCGACGAGGGCCTCACTCTCGGAAACGAGGGCGCAAAAGTTGACGAGCAACTTCACGGCGGTGGACGTCGAGGAATCGGACTTGAAGGCGGAGTAGAGGAAGGCGGAGGGGGAATCCTCACCGAGCCAATTCTGGTTGTTAATCAGAAGGCAAAACTCATTGAACTCAATAACCAGTACACGGTCTTCGACCAACATGGCGCCGCAATTGCGATGGTCAATCAGGTTGGTCAGTCGACAGTTCGAAAGGTGCTGCGACTCGTATCAAGCCTTGATCAGTTCCTCACTACCCGACTCGACATCACCGATTCAGATGGACGCGTCATTCTTCGATTGACCCGCCCCGGCAAGATTTTGAAGTCGACGATCATTGTGGGTGATGGCAACGACGTTGAGCTCGGACGCATCGTCCAACAGAACGCCATCGGCAAAATCAACTTCTCGCTCGAAGCTGGGGGTCAACGGCTCGGCACGATCAAAGCCGAGAACTGGCGAGCGTGGAACTTCTCGATCACCGACGCCGCGGACCGTGAAATTGCTCGCGTCACAAAGACATGGGAAGGTCTTGCGAAAACAATGTTTACGACAGCTGATAACTACGTGTTGCAGATCTCAGAGCGTGCTGCTGAGCCATTGAATTCGCTCATTGTTGCCAGCGCATTGAGTATTGACACGGCTCTCAAACAAGACAGTCGGGGGCTCGCCTAAGACAAACCGTGCAGGTCACTCGAGGTGGCCAGCAACCATATAGAACCAGAACGGGAACGGAGCTTCTTGCGCCTTCAAGGCGCGACGCGCCTCAAGAATTGTCTTACCTGCTTCGGTAACTTCGTAAAACCACGCGTCAAACGACCTACTTCCGGGAGCGAGGTCACCAACGAGTTCAAGCGCAGCTTCGAGGTAGTAGGCACGAATGTCATGACAGACCGCAACGGTGTTCTTGCCTGGCAATGCGACATCTTTCCAGGCCGCGCCATTGGCCCACTGGTGAAGCGTGTCGAGGGCTGCTGGAATCTGTTCTGGTTCGATAGCTCGACCCACTGCAGTGACGCCTTTTCGTTCAACCGCGCGTCGGTAAGCAGAAATCAATCCCCTTGATTCGTCAACTGCTGGCGGAGCATCTGGGTCATCTCGAGGTGGTAACGCGCACGCCATTGGCATTTCGTCTGACTCAACAACTTCAGGGAAGTTCTCGAAAATCGGCTCGTCCGCCTCAAGCAAGTCGAAGGCCTGTCGCAGCACTTGGTGCTGAAACTCTGCGTCTCCGGGTTTGCCGAGAGGACGACCGAGTGGGAACTCACATGCAAGCACTCGAGGAGGACCGACTTTCTTCGCAACGTCTGCCATCGAGGCGAGCACAACGGTCGCAATCCCGGCAGCTTCAAACACGTGGGCGAGCGTACTCACGGTACGCGTGCAGAGTGGTCAAACAGGAGTGAGCAACACGACATCAACAGCGTCAGCGTTCAGTTGGGCTGCACACTGCGGGCCAGTATCCAGTCTGATTTCGCTCACCGTGTCGGGCTGGTTACCGGCAAATGCGAAATGACGGGGAGCGACCTCACCGATCACACCATCGTTTGCGAGTTCTTGTAAACGATCGATCGGGTAGACCACATTGAGATCGAGCTGGAAACCCGAGTGATCAAAGTTGGGGCTCCAATGGCCCATGATGAGGTTTCGGTCATCGCGATCAAAGGCTCGAAAACCAGTATCGCCCTGAGCGAAACGATCTTGGTCAGGCCGATGAAGGGACGCACTCGTCACGATCGCAACACGACACTCCGACAGTGGTTTGTTGAGTTTAGTAAAACTTGTCGAGCTGAATTCTGGCGCATCCATTGTCGAGGCAAGCGCACGCATTGCATCATCGCCACGGGTTGCTGATCGATTGTCCGTCATGTTGACCTCCTTCATAAGAACCTAACGACTCGGACTCATCTCGTGCGAGGCATGCGCATGAACGAATAACAGCGGCTCAGCTTCAACATCGCCTTCGGTCATCGATCGTCAGCCAATGGAACATCAAGTCATTCTGACTATGGCTCCATCACGACCCAGCCACGACGTTGCAATTCGGCGGCGAGAACTCCGGTGGGTAATGCCTGTGCCGAGCGCTCGTCGTTTGTTAACCGAGTTGGCGCCTCGGTTTGAGAGGGACCTGTCGCATCGTGCGCGTCACCTTCAAGCTCGGCAATGAAGGCTTCTGCTTCATCTCGGGTGAACTTGCCATTTCCTTGGCGTTGAGTGAACCCCATTGGGCCACGAGCATCGCGAAAGCCGTCATGTCCGGCTGCCTCAAGAAGTTCGAGCAGGCGCGCAACCTGCTGCCGGCTCGCCGGCGGGCCCGCTGGTTGGTTGAACGCCATAGGTTCAGTGTGCCAGATCGGTGTATCACGAGAAGGCCAGACTTCATACTCCCTAAAACGAAAAGAGACCCGCTGGTAAACCAGCGAGTCTCTTTGAGTTGGTGGCGGAGGAATTCATCACTGCTTTCGCTCCAGGTTGCAACTCGGTGGGTTGACCTCGGCGAACGAGGTCAACCCACCGTGAGCTAGATGAGACGGTTCATGAGAACACGGCCGATGACATTCCAACCTTGTTCGCCCATGCGCTTCGCCATTTCAGGGTCGGCAAAGTTTTTGGCTGATGCGGCCATTAGTTCATCTAAGGAGTCGGTTGAGGTCACGACCGTGCCTTGGAAGGGCGAAGCGCCAGCAGCAACCGCCTGAAGGCCGATCATGCCGTTCGCACCCTCACTAATCGTTCTCCAACTGAGTTCCAAGTTTGATGCTGCAGATGCGTCATCGAGTGGTCGTCCGGCGATGTAGAGGACAGAGCCATAGCGGCCTTGGCGCTCTCCAATCTCCGACTGGATGCGGAACAAAATCCGACGGGACACGTTTACTTGAGTGTCTCGCATCATTTCGAGCATCTGTGCATCTTGATAAAGGCCTGCTTGGCCTGCCATAGCGGCGTCGATTGTTTCAAATTCGAAACCGACGATGCACATCCCGGCCATTTCGCCTCCCATAATGATCTGGTTAGCGTTGAGGTTGGTGGCACCGAGTTCTTTCATTCGATCACCCGCCCAGCCTGAAGCCGCAGCTGCGAATTCTTGAACGTTACCGATGGAAGCAAGCACGGAATACAGGTATGTCATGATTTCCCCTTTAAAGAGTTGTTGTTAGTAAACGCTCTCCATTCTGCTTGAAAAATGTGTACATAGTGTTTCTCACACGTGAACAAGCGGAGAACACTTCCCTCGGTAACATCTCATGTCAACAGAAAGGACCCTTGCTTTCGCAAGGGTCCTTCAGATGGTGGCGGGGGCAGGATTTGAACCTGCGACCTTCGGGTTATGAGCCCGACGAGCTACCGGACTGCTCCACCCCGCGGCGATCAGTCGTCTCCGATGCTACGGACATCACCCGCAGATACCAACCGATTGGTGTTTCAGTTTGCACCGTCAAGCACACCGCTGAACCCACTCGGCTCATGTGGCCCGATAACGAGTTGCTCAAGCACTGCAACACCCTCGCGCTCTCCTGACTTCGCTCGGCACAAATGCTGGACGTGAATCACAGTTGGGTCGAGAGGGTTCAGCGCATCCAACTGAAGCTCATCTCGCGACTCGTCGAGGTCACCCCTCCACTGACCGTGACCCCACTCAGGATGCTGGTATCCAACTCCACTCATCTGGAATCGCGCGTACGGCTCGTAGCTGATCACCACCGGCTCCGACTGCCACATGTCGATCGTCGCCGTCATTGAAGATGCCCACCGTGTACCGCTCACCCAGTCGATCACCGTCGACACGTTGTCCGCCCGACGTACCCTCGTTGTATCGAGCACCCGATCGATCGAACCCTCACCGGCATTGAACCGCTCAACAACCGCACCACTTCGATGCCACGACTTACCGCTCGCCTCCTCATTAATTGCGACATGCGCACACATGTCGTCGAGCAACGTTGGTGCCCACGTCCAGAAAAATTGCGGGACTGTTGCCGGCCCCGGCAACCCACGCGTGCCACCTCGGATTCCCCACGATCGATCACGACACCCCTGCACACGACCGAGATCAGCAAGTTCGATACGTTCACCATCAAGTGAGATCCATCCAGACCACTCAACAAACTGGGTGATTCGCGTGTAGTCCATCACCACTCGACCATTGACACGGTGAACAAATGCCGGTTCTTCGATCACCGGAGACACCACTCGCAGCGTGAGATCTGCCGACACCCCATGATGGTCTTCGACCACGATGCGGTGCTCCAACATCGGGCTTGTGACCTCAAGCGAAATGGAGCCAACCACGGTGTGGGCACGGTCGGTTGCACACATTCGGCTCGACCTGCAGTTGTGCTGAACGCCACCTCGCACCACCGCGAACGCCGCATCCATGACCTGACGATTCGGATATACGCCCATCGCAAGCGCAAACATCAACTCGCCGTTCGCGTCAAAACCGTTGAAAAAGTAGCGGTCATAGAGGCCCAGAGAGTCGCTCGACGGATGCAGCAATGGCGACGACGATTGATGCAATGGCAGGTCGTCGTAAGGGTGAATCATTCGGAACCTCCATCGACGAGGGTAAACACATCGTTATCGATCATCTGTTGGGCATGACGCTCGGCCATTACTGCGAACATCTCATCTCCGCGTTCAGTTGCGGTGACCACTTGCGAAGCAATAACAGCCATCACAAACCCGGTCACCGTGCCGATTCTGTAGTCGTGACGCACATCATCAAGCAAGCACGTCACCCCTGCCGCATCAAGCCCACTCCAATATCTCTCGACAAGCGCAGACTCATGCGAACGACGATCGCCCAACAGCAAACCTGAGCCAATTCCATACGCGATGTCATTCGGCCCCCGACTGAACGCTGCCGTCTGCCAATCAAGAACAGTGACCAAACTCGTGTCGCCCGAACGATCAAACAACATGTTGTCAAGGCGGTAATCACCGTGCACCACGCACAACGGCAACCGGTACGACGAGAGCAGCTGCTCAAGACTGCTGCCCAGCCAACGCGCAGTATCCAACACCTCACTCGACAATCGATCACTGAAGCGATCGAGAAAACCCGCAAGCAGCATCGAATAAATCGACTGGCGCATTGCTGCACCGGATGGGTCGGGTACTGGCAACCAAGTGTCGTTAGCGAGTTCGTTCGCCCGCCCCCAGGTCGGGGCGTGCAACCCAACAGCAGCATCGGTCATGGCATACGCATCTGCAACCGAACAACCAGCAAGTTGATCTCCGACCTCACCTCGGGCCTGATCCATCAACATCGTGAAGTCACCGGATTCGGCATCGATGACCGCATACCGATGATGCGGGTGCGGCACGCTCACCAGACCGGCAACGTCGCGATAAAACCCGACCTCTTTGTGATACGTGAGATGCATACGTGCTGCCTCACGACTCTCGGCATCAGGAGACGGAATTTTTGCGACGAGAGTTGCAGGCACATCATCCTGAGCTCCATCGGCGAGATCAAGATCTAGTCGAAGGCTCAGCGCAACCTGCCCGGTACCGATCCGCGTCGCAGATACCCCACGTATCGCGCCCTCAACACCAAGTGCTTGCGAGATGAACTCAGGAGTGAGTTCATCAGCGACAGTTGCAACCAGGGCCATGGTTAACGGTAGCCCGATCTACTAAAGCGATTGTCAGACGGGCAATGGCGCACGATCGGCGTTCTGGCGAATCGCCCCAGCGATCTCGCTCCAACGTCCTTCAGGAAGATCGTGACCCATTTCTGGGAACATCAGTAGGCGTGCATCAGGGATTGCTCGGGCAGTGGCCTCACCACCAGAAGGTCGCACGAGAGGGTCAACTAGACCATGGACCACCATTGTTGGTGTGCGAACAAGTCGGAGAGCGGCAGTGCGATCCCTACTTGCAAAAATCGCCGCTGTCTGACGCTCAGTGCCCTCGACACGAATCGCGCGATCGATACCAGCAGTGGTGAATTCACGAGCTTCTGCTTCGTTAAATGTGGGCCCCGAAATCCATTTCCACACCTCAAGCGAATGCTCAATCATCGCTTCACGATCGTTCGGATTCGGATCACCCTGACGCCGAAGCTTCAACGCCAACTTCGGATCAATCATCCCGTTCCTACGATCGCCAGTATTCGACATGATCGACGTCAGCGACTGAACCCGATTTGGCCAGCCAATGGTGATTTCCTGAGCAATCATTCCACCCATCGATGCTCCAACCACATGGGCCTGTTTGATGCCGAGTTCATCAAGCAACCCAACAGCATCGGCTGCCATGTCGCGCAACTGATAAGGGGCGCTCACCGGTCGACGCAGAAGAACTTTCAATATGTCACCACGCTTCAAACCAGAGCCTGACATCTCGGTCGATAGCCCACTATCTCTGTTGTCGAATGCAATCACTCGAAAGCCCAGTGCAATAAGCGTGTTAACAAGCCCGTCAGGCCAACTGGTGAGCTGAGCGCCCAAACCCATGACGAGCAATAGAGGGTCACCATTTCCTCGATCAACGTATTCAAGTTCAACACCATTCGTCACAACTTTTGGCATCCCACCAGCGTACGTCAACGCACGATTACCGTACGTATCAAGCGCACACCCCTCGACTCACACATCACCCATGGCTGGATTCCGAAAAAACACCTCTCAACGACTTGATCAACTCGACAATGTCATCGCAGCTCTCAGTACCCGAGTGCAAGAACTCGAACAAGAACGCGAGACGACAGTGAGCAAGTTGAGCGAAATTGTCGAACGAACAAACCGCCTTGATGCGAGAATCACTTCTACGACAACTGAATTAGCTCGGCAACTTGATGAACTCGGCAACGAACTCTCCGCAGTCGCTGATCAAGAACCAGTCGATGTCGCCGCCGTCGTGAACGCGTCGCTCACCGAGATTCGACAAAGCCAAACGCAACTTGCTCAAGAACAAGCCCGGTACCAGGCAGCATTCCGCACCGACATCGCAGTTCTCATCGAACAACTGCGCGGCTAACGTCGCCTCGCTAACTCTGTGCTCGCCGCGTCGCCGTCGTGTCAGTCACTTGCATTCAGCGAATCAAGTGCAGCCTGCACAAATGCCTCTGCTTGCGCAATGGTGTCTTGATACGCACCAAGATCTCCATCACGGAGAAGGGAATCGGCCATTGCAAACAGCGACTCTGCCTGCAATAACAACTCAGCGGTCGATGCCCGCTCATCTGGAGAATCGGGCACCGTCAGCGACGGTTCATCCGAGGTTGGCTCGCTAGCTGCGTCATCGGTAGTTGAGTCGCCAGAGGCCTCATCACTTGCGGGTTCCTCGTTGGACGCTCCCGAGGTCACATCGACGTCTGAACGCTCTGGTAACTCGAGATCAAGCCCTGGGAACAGATCGGTAAGTGCTTCGGTCATCGTCGATGCAAATGTCGCACGGTTCTCGTTTGACACGATGACGAACCGGTATTCGGTGATGCCATCGATCGCAACGTAGAACGGGCGCACGTACACCAATCCATCGGCAACCGGGACGATCTGCATGTCACCAAAGAGGACATCGGTGCCAGACTCCTCGTTGTCTTGGAGTGTGATCTCGCGGCTAATCAACTGCTCTGACTCGGCCTGAGTGGCAACTCGATAAGGACCAGCCGGCAGCGGATCCTGATCAACCAGATAGGTCGTCAGTCGACCATACGTGTCGGGATCGCTCGAAGCCGTGATGTACGCCTGAAGTTCAGTTCGTCCATCGTCAGTTGAGAACGGTACGTACGGACGAAGAATGACGAATTCATTCTCACCCGTCGAAGGGTTTCGTAACAGCGTGTAATACGGGACGAACCGCTCAGTGTTGAGCTCAGTCGCGAACTCACCGCTTCCAGCAGCATCAGTAGCACCGGCACCATCGAAGAACGCTCGGGGCTGTACCGAAGGTGCTTGGGACACAGACCATGCTCCCGTTCGTTGGAAGAAGTCCTCTGCGGAGATTTGGTACTTCGAATACAACTCGGTCTGCACTCGGAACAAATCTTCTGGATAACGAAGGTGCTCACGAAGTTCGTTCGGCATCTCTTCGATCGGCGTGAACATGTCAGAGAACGCACCCTGCCACGCTGAGATAATTGGATCGTCAGCATCGAGTACGTAGAACTTCACCTCGCCGGTGTAGGCGTCAACCGTCGCCTTGACCGAGTTACGCACATAGTTTGCATCACGCGACAACCCAGTCGACCGGGTGAGTTGGACATTTCCGATGCTTTGGGCATACGGGTACTGATTTGTTGACGTGTACGCATCGATGACCCATTGAACTCCCCCATCGATGACCACTGGATATGGATCACCGTCATAATCCAGGAACGGCGCGAGTTTCTCGACACGATCTCGGACATCACGAATCAACAACAACTGAGAATCAGAATTCACTGCACTTGACGCCAACAGGTTGTAGTCAAGGAATGACAGCGCAGTCACAGCCCGACGGAATATTCCCGACATCTCGATTCCTGCAGTGCCTGAATATGCACCACCGTCACCGCAGCCGCTCTCCGCAACCGAGGTGTTCGCCAATGCGTAATCAGTCATCGAGGGCGAGAAATAGAGTTCGGGACGATCGAGATCAACCGAGATGTAGTCCGGACGCAACGATGAGGTCACCTGGCTCACCGGCGCCATGACCAACCCACAGCCGCGAGTCGATACAAGATGTCGACCCTGCCACGACTGATTCGGAATGCCTTCGAGATCGAGTTCGCGCGCCGCAATCAACACTTGTTCGCGCTCACCGTTAATTTCATAGCGATCAACATCAAGGTCATCAACTTGAAGACCCGCAACCTCGCCTCTGTCAATTGCGAAACGTGACAACATCAAGCCGGGGCTGAGAAGTCGAACATTCTCAAAGGGCTCAGGATCCGCCTCGATATCTGCAGCCGAAAGCGAATTGAATTCAATGGGCTCCGTTGCAACAGCGTCGAGAGCCATCGCAGCCCTCGTCGCATCAACATTTCGGGCAATGTACGGAAGTTCACGCTCGGCCTGGTTTGGTCGAACGACAAGCGACTGAATCACCGCCGGGTACACCGACCCACCGCCAATTGACACCACCAGCCACAGCACCGATGCAATGAGAGGGAATCGCCAGCGGTCGGTACGAATCGTTATCAAAAACAAAACAGCGGTGAGCAGAGCAATCAATACGAGCAGCATCAACGCTGGCAATTCAGCATTGACGACCGCATACGTTGCTCCTTGAACAACTCCTCGAGTTTCATTGGTGAGGTCGAACCGACTCAACCAATAATCACCAGCGCGAACCACGGCGAGAATTGCGAGCAACACTGCCATATGAACCTTCGTGGCTTGACGAACAGTCGGCACCATTCCCGCAAACAGGACAGCGCCATTCAGCACATGGGTAATCGCCGACATGACAATGATGAGCAGAAGCGCTGCGAACAGCCAATCCGACAAGAAACTGAGCAGCGGAAGACGGAACACATAAAAGCCGACGTCAGCCCCAAACTGCGGCTCGGTGACACCAAAATCCTTTGAGTTTCGGAACAACAACAGGTCTTGCCATTGCTGGGTCGCGGGTAGCGACACCAAAATGCCGAGTAGCGCAGCAACGCCATAACGAACGAGGCGCATACGCCGACCAAACACCTCGTGGAAACGCTGCACAACCGGTGGGACATTGCTCTCTAAACGATCCGGTGCAGTTCTGTCTGCAACCCAAAGGTTGATCCATCCGAGCAATAAGAACACCACAAAACACGCAGCAAACATGGTGAGTTTTGCTGTCAATTGGCCCCAGAAAATGTCGCTTCGACCGAGTGCACGATGCCACAGCAGGTCGATCCAAAATGACGCAATACCACGTCCAAAAATAAGAATGAAGAAAGCCACAGCACCAACAACGATGAGCGCAACTCGTCCTCTAAACGCTCGTTGGGGTGCCTGGCGGGGGATTTCCGACTCAGGTCGCATGCGACCCGACACTACTCGTCAACGAGAACGAGTTCGCATTGACATCCAAGATGTCCGGGAGGGGTTACAACACCCGTCGGGAACTCAGAGCCAAGATCAACAGCGCCGGCGAGGGTGTTATCTTCACATTCGGCACACGGTTTGGTGCCCCGACTCGCAACCCACCTCACCTTGGTTCCAGAACTAGCAGACAACAGCTGCGCGGTTGCATAAGCAACTGCCATTGCCTCGTGCAACACGGTTTGAACGTGCTCGCCTTTCACCGCTCGGTACGTTGCTCGAACTGACTTCACAATTGCAGCCGCATCACCAGAATTGTCCTTCGTAGCTTGGATCACCTGACCCCGCACAACTGACAACAATTGGTCATCAACGACCGAATCTGCGGCAGCACTCGCAGCAACACCATCGACGACATCTGCGCACACACTCGCCGCTCCGGCCTCAACCGCTGCGGTAAATGCTTCGGCCGTCAACTTTGCATATCGCTTTCGGTAAGCAGCTGGGCCCGGTAGCGGAGTGCGTCGCTTCTTCTCATCATCTCCATCAATCGCCGCTAGCACCGAGTCAAGCTCGTCCTCGAGAAACTTTCTTACCTCGCGCGTGAGCGTCGCCAACGTATCGCCGATCACCTCATCGCGACGAGGGATCAAAATTCCTGCGAGATCAAGTTCCTCATCAACGACGGCGTTGCGACCTGGGAACAGCGGGACAATATCGGCAGATGGACCATCGTCGGCGTCCGCTTCGTTCGCTGACCCATCAGCCACAGTCGTCGGAGCAGACTCATTCCCGAGTACATCGCCGAGAGCCTCAGATGCATTTGTCGACATCGATTCAATCGACGACACATCGGCAGCAATCGATTGTGGATCAAGAACGGCGACGACATCAGCCGCCAGTGCTCGCGCGCGATCAAATTGCTCGGCGAGCCGACGCTGGTGCAACTCTGTTTCTTCAGCCCACAACCGAGCAGATTCGCGAAGACGCGCAATCTTCAGATTTGCCTGCTCGACATGACGGTCGGCCTCTTCGACAATTTCTCGGAGGCGAGCGCGCATCTCTGCCCGTTCGGCTCGAGTCTCCTCACGGGCAGCTACGAGTGTTCGCGACTTCTCCTCGCCAAGAATCTCAACCAACAGTTCGTCATCCAATTCCGCAAGATTCACTGCACGCTGTTGCGCCTCTGAGAGATCCTTTACAAGCCGAGCATTCTCATCGGTCAAGGTCTGCATTTCTGCAGCCACCGAAACCAGAAATGCCTTCACCTTCTCTTGATCAAAACCCTTACGAGATGTCGGGAAGGTCGCCTTTGAGATCGACGCAGGAGACGATGGATTGGGGGTAGATGCGTCCATGCTCTGAGAGTAGACAGCCCGAGAGTCTCAACGGTGTCACCCAAAACAAATTATTCAGCTACCGCCGCTGGTCGATCACCACCTGACGCCACGAGAGCATCGATCGCCTCATCTAGAGTCGATACCGCAATAATTTCGAGTTCAGGAGCTGCAGCGCGTGCTGCCGCTATCTGTTGCTCACCCTGCTGTTCCGGCACCAAAAGTATCTCGAGCCCGGCCTGTGCAACGGCCGAGGCTTTCTGTGTCAGCCCCCCAATCGGGCCCACGGATCCATCAAGGTCAATCGTCCCAGTCACCGCGACTTTTCTGCCACCGGTGAGTTCCCCCTCAGAAAGGCCATCGATCAACGTCAGCGTGAACGCAAGGCCTGCCGAAGGGCCTCCAATCGAGCCAGTGTCAATCGTGATGTCGAACGGCAACTCGACCCGACGGGTATCAAATGGCAAAAAACCGACAATGGTCCGGTCTGGATCGTCAGTCGCCGAGGTCAGTTCAGCCTCGGCTTCGAACTTGCCTTCCCCACGACGTTCGACGAGCAATGTGATGACGTCCCCGGGAATCTTCCCCTCCAACACTTCCATCAGGTCTCCAACGCTTCCTAAGTCAACGCCATCGGCGACGAGAAGGCGATCACCGGGATCCAGCACCTCGTCGGAAGGCGGCCATCGAACGCAGGAGCCATCCGCATCAAACTCAAGGCACGCAATCTCTGATATCAGAACGTCACCGGGGACAATCGTTGCGTCAAAGCCAAGCCACGTCAGTGCAACAAACTGCGCAACTTCCTCTGAGGTACGCATCTGTTCAAGCGAGAACACTCTTCGCTGATCAGCGGTCTGAAACCCGAACTTGTCTTCCTCTGTCAGCATCTGAACCGCAAGCTCATTACGACCAACCCACCACGACAGCACCGACTGCGGCGGTTCGGTAATGGTGACAAACATAAAATCACCTTCCGTTGGAAACACCTCAGGTGGACGTTCCCCACCACCATCAAGCTCACCCACCAGAAGTCGATCGCCAACCGGCTGTGCCGATCCCGGCACACGCGCGTACGGCGCAGGCTGCATCTCATCAAGCCGCTCATTCAACTCTCGAGCGACAAACGACGACGGAATTACCGCCGTTGCAGCGATCACCACTACCGCAAGCCCTGACAGCACCGCCAGCGGAAATGCCCATCGACGATGATGACGCGCCGGATACTCCACCGAACGAACCAACTCGTTATTCCGCTCGGACACCTCAACTGGGTTCGGTGGGGGGAGTAGATTTGACTCAGAGCTTTCCATGGAATCTTCGTTCACTGTCGACCTACTCACGAGCCGCGCTGTCGTCATTGCGGTGTGTGCGATGCTCGCATTGCTATTTGCAGGTTGGAGAAAGACTGCCAGAGCATCAACCAATTCGCCACGTCGAGTCGTAACTTCACTTCTTCAGCGATCCGTCAGCGGAGTACCGGTTGAGCAACAACCGCTCACCATGTACCGCAAGCCAAAAGTTCTTCACCGATTGATTTCTCTCGGACTGGCCGGGCTCATTGCGGTCGTTGTCGGAGCCGTACTCGCCATCTTGATCTCATTTGCTGCAATCGCAAGCGTTGTTCGACTGACAGATTTGCTCGGCTGATATGGCTGATCAAGAACTTCTCTCATTACGAAGGACCGTCGTTGCGCTGGGCCACAAGGGAGACGAGCACACAGTTCGCCCGATGCTCCAACATGACGACTCAGTCATTCGTGAACTTGCTCTTGGAGCGCTCTACCGAATGGGCGCCCTCAATGATTCTGACCTAGCTCAAGCAATTTCTGACAATAACTTGCTCGTTCGCCGCAGAGCAGCCGAGCTCGGCGCGCACTACCCGACCGTCGACCTCGGCTCATTGCTTCATGACAACGAGCCGGTAGTTGTTGAAATGGCAGTGTGGGCGTACGGCGAGCGACTCGAACTCGCCGATGACATTCTTGACAGCATCATCGCCCTCACCACCGAGCATGATGACCCACTCGTTCGTGAAGCCGGCGCAGCCGCACTTGGCGCAATCGGCGACGAACGCGGTGTTTCAGCAATTCTTGCCGCGTGCTCCGATAAGCCCGCTGTGCGACGACGAGCGGTACTCGCCCTCGCTCCATTTTCTGGTCCTGAAGTCGATGCAGCGATCGACACTGCACTCACCGATCGAGATTGGCAAGTCCGCCAATCAGCCGAGGACCTCAGACGCTAGCTGGCTCTCGCTCTACGTCTTGAAAATCAGTCGGCCCGTCAAGATCGTGTGAGCTTTCTGCTTCAACCGGGTGACCCTCAACATTGAGGTTTGGAAGCACCCGATCGAGCCACTTCGGAATCCACCAGTTACCTCGACCAAGCAACGCCATGGTTGCCGGCACTAGCAACATTCGCACCAGCGTGGCGTCAAGCAACACCGCGACCGCAAGGCCAACACCGAAGAGCTTCACGATGCGATCGTCCTCAAGCAGGAATGCTCCAAAGACGACCACCATGATCGCTGCCGCAGCAGAGATCACTCGGGCTGTTGCAGCAAGTCCATCGGCGACGGAATTTGTCGGATCTCCAGTGCGGTCGTATTCCTCTTTCACTCGGGACAGCAAGAACACCTCGTAGTCCATCGAGAGGCCAAACACGATTGCGAACAACATGAGTGGCACGAACGGCTCAATTGGTGCGGGTTCGACCCCGAACACCGACGCAAACCAGCCCCACTGGAAAATCGCAACTGCCACGCCATAGGCCGATGCAATTGACAACACATTCATCAGCACGGCCTTTAACGGAACCAGCACCGAGCGGAACACCATCATCAGCAGCAAGAACGACACACCGAGCACGGCGCCAAAGAACACGAATATTCTGCTTGCCATGTACGAGGTGAAGTCGATATTGGCAGCCGCTGCTCCCGTGACATTTGCAGTGATTCCAGACCCGGTCAGTGAGGCAGGAAGGACATCATTGCGAAGACGGTCAACCGTGTCAGAAGTGATCTCATCCTGAGGAGACGTGGTTGGGATGACCTGAACAATCCACGCTTCAGACTCGGCCGGGTTCGCCATATCGCTCGGGAACGGCGGAGCGACGCGATCGACACCCGGGTCGGATGCGAGCGACGCGGCGAGTTGTTGCACGTACGCAACATCACCAGGTTCGCTCGTCTCAAGGGTGACAAGAAGTGGCCCATTAAAACCGGGCCCAAACCCGTCAGCGATGAGGTCGTAGGCACGCCGAGCAGGGGTCTCTTCTGAGAAGTTGCCTTCGTCGGAGAAGCCGAGACGAAGCGACAGCACCGGCAACGCGAGTAAAACGAGGAGGCCACCACCGATTGATGCGTACAGCCATGGCCTTCGCTGAATCTGACGACTCCAGCGATACGAAGCGGTCTCGCGAAGTGGACGCTCTCGGCGCGGCGGAACCTCTTTTCGGAGTGGCCGGATCACGATGCTGCCAAACAATGTCAGGAGTGCAAATACTGCGCCTACGGCTGACAGCGCCGGAACTCCAAGCCCGACTCCGAGAAGCGCCACCGCAACGCACCCGGCGGCGACAAGGCCACGCCAACGGGTGACTTCAACCTTCGAATGGAAGACTCCGAGTAGTGCTGGCAACAGCGTGATCGAAGCAATCAACGTGACAGCAACGGTTGCAGCAGCGGCAATACCGAGACCCGCAACAAACTCGAGGCCGACGGTGATCATTCCGAGCAACGAGAGCACGACAGTGATTCCAGCGAACACCACGGCACGTCCGGCGGTGTTCAGCGACCCGGCAGTTGCATCTTCGGGGGAATATCCAGCTCGAGTGAGCTCGCGATATCGCGTGACCATGAAGAGCGCATAGTCAATACCAACACCCAGGCCGATCATGATTCCGATGAGCGGAGCAAACTCCGGAATCGACAATCCATGCGACATCAGCGAAACCACGCCAAACCCACCGGTTCCAACACCGGCGAGAGCGACTGCGATCGGGAGCCCCATCGCCATGACCGATCCGAATGCAACGATCAAAATCACGATCGCAAATGCGAGCCCAATCATCTCGGATTCAGGCGGAGCAAATTCAGAAAACACTGCGCCACCAACTTCAACGGTGACACCCTCAAGGGCCGGAACCATATTTCGGATATCTGCGCCGATCTCGGCGGCGGTGACCTGGTCAATGTTGTTCGCAACATTGACTTGCGCAAATGCGATCATTCCATCGGCGGAAATTTGGCCAGCTCCCATCTGGGAATACGGGCTGACGACGCCTAAACCGTCGATCGCATCGACCTCGTCAAACAGTGCCGACATCTCGGAGGCAACCACAGGATCGTCGACACCCCGATCGGATTGGAACACGATGTTGCCGCCAAACGCGCTTCCCGACCCCGGGAAATACTCATTCAGTACGGAGAAGCCTCTCGTGCTTTCAGATTCTGGCGTGGAGAACTCACCAGAAAATGCTGCGCCAATTGATCCAGCAAGTGCGTTAATGCCTACAAGTAGCACCACCCACGAGACAATGACGGTGCGACCATGACGGAAGGCCCAGCGGGCAAGCGAGGAATACATTGAGTGATAACAACTTTCTTTGGGGGATTCACCGCTAGGGCGGCCACCTATGTCTAACGCCACCCACCGCGCATTCCATTCCGAAGTGCGATGTGACCATTGCCACGAACTTCTCCCACCAGCACCCTCTCAGTGATGCATGTGGCAGACTCAAGGTGTGAGCCCGCCGTTGCAGTTGTTCGCTTCCCTCATGCAAAGCCCCGTCGGCGATCTTGTCATCGTTGCCAGTGATCAAACTCTTCGAGCAGTTCTCTGGGGCGATGAAGACAAGGAATGGAGGCGTGTTGCAATCGATCGCCTCGCGGTGACGTGGGAAAGCTCACCTGCTGTCGAGCAAACCGTTGTGCAACTCACCGAATATTTCAACGGAGAACGGCAGAACTTTGACCTGCCCCTTGAGCCAATCGGGACGGAGTTTCAGAGCATGGTCTGGAATTCCCTCACCCAAATTACATATGGGTCAACGCTCAGCTATTCCGAACAAGCCCTCGCACTTGGACGTGAAAGTGCGGTGCGAGCCGTTGCCTCAGCTAATGGCCGCAATCCCATCTCGATCGTCGTTCCATGTCACCGGGTGGTCTCCGCATCTGGAGGCCTCGGCGGATTCGCTGGTGGACTGGATGCAAAAAGGTGGCTGCTCAACCACGAGCAAGACGCTCATTAAGCGACTTATTTCGCCATCCGATCAGCACCATGACAGCGATGAACGATGAGTCGATTTAGATCACGGCCATTGTCATCACCTCGGAGGTGCTGACACGACAACCAGTAACGTTGCGGTATGACGACTTCTGCGGCACAACGCTGGGCCGACGACCTCGCCTCCTGGGGTATTCCCGACCACATTCTGGACGCTGCCCCGCAGTCGCCCTGGATTCACCCGGTGAGCAGCTTTACCCCTACCGGCGATCTCTTTGTTCAAACGCCATCAAGGTTGCGCGCCCTTGAGGTACTCGATTCACTCGATTCACCATCGGTACTCGACGTCGGCTGCGGTGGTGGACGTGGGGTGTTCGGACTCACTCCGCCCGCAACCAACATCGTTGGGGTCGACCACCAACAGGGCATGCTCGATGTCGTTATACAACAAGCTGCAGAGCGTCAAGTTTCTGTTCAGACAGCGCTCGGAAATTGGCCTGAAGTTGCTCCACAAACCCCAAATTGTGACGTCGCTATCTGTCACCACGTGGTCTACAACGTTGCTGATCTCGTGCCATTCATCGAGGCGCTGACCAGCCACGCCCGACACCGAGTTGTCGTCGAACTTCCGATCAGGCATCCACTGAGCCACCTCAGCGACGCATGGAAACAATTCTGGGACCTTGACCGACCCACGGCGCCAACGGCGCAGGACGCAGCCGATGTCATTCGCTCAACTGGAGTATCCGCCGTGCTCGAAGAATTTGAGCTCGTTGAACCACCTCGAGAGATCACTGATCTCGACGTCGAACACATGCGCATCCGGCTGTGCCTCACTCCTGGGCGTGATGACGAAGTGCGTGAGTTCCTTCTCAAGCGCCCGCCTCAACAGCGGTCGCTGGCGACTATCTGGTGGGATACATAGGTTCTGCCAACTGGGTTTTAATGTACGGACATTTGATATTCTCTCAAATTATGTGTCGCCAAGTAACTTGCAAAACATGTGGAAAAGCGTCGTGGGCCGGCTGCGGCATGCACGTCGAACAGGTGCTCGGTCACCTCAGCGCCGACGAGCGTTGCCAAGGGCACACCGAAGCAACAACCGCAAAGCGCCGTTGGTTTAGCCGTTCCTGACTTCGGCAACTCAGAACGCACATGACACCCTTGGGTCATGGGGATTCTTCTTTCACAAAGTGACGCTGTAGCAACGATCACCCTTGATCGACAAGAAGCGCTCAACGCTCTCACCCCATCACTTCTCAGCGAACTCGCCGACACGCTTGACGCCGTCGCACACGACCCGTCGGTTCGCGTTGTTGTTCTCACTGGGGCTGGACGCGCATTCTCCGCAGGAGTTGATCTCAAAGCACTCGCCGAAGAACCCCCAGAAGACGGCGACGTCTCAGGTGCTCTCAACAACCCAGCGCGCAAAGCTTGCGATGCGTTATCGCAGATGCCAAAGGTCACTATCGCTCGAGTCAACGGTTTTTGCTTCACCGGCGCACTCGAACTCGCTCTCGCCTGTGACCTGATGGTGACCGCTGAGGAAGCAAAGCTTGGGGACACCCACGCCAAGTGGGGACTGAGGCCAACATGGGGAATGAGCGCACGCCTCATGCGTGCCGTCGGCCCCGTGCGGGCTCGAGAACTCTCCTACACCGCAAGAACATTCACGGGACGCGAGGCATACGAGTTCGGAATTGCCTCACACTGCGTTCCGCTCAGTGATCTCGATGCCACCGTGCTCGAACTCGCGACCGCTATTTCAGAGAACAGCCCCGAGTCGATTGCGGCGTACAAAGACCTCTACCTCAACCAGCAACAAGTCGGAGTCATCGACGGCCTCTCATTCGAATACAGCACCATGTACCCAATGGGTGATGCCGGTGGCCGTCTCGACGGATTCGGTAAGAACTCATGACGATGATGCAGCGCTCCCAACTCAACATCGGAGAAGCGCTCGTCACCTTCACCGAACAAGAACTCCTTCCCGGGCTTACGATCTCACCCGAACAATTCTGGAATGCCCTCAACACCCTCGTTAATGAGTTCTCAGAAGAAAACCGAGACCTCCTTGACGAGCGTCAACGTCTGCAAAGCCTGATTGACAACTGGCACCGCCAACACGGCGTCGGTACTCCTGACAGCTACCGGGCCTTCCTCGAATCGATCGGCTACCTCGTTCCTCAAGGCGAACCGTTCAGCATTACAACCGAAGGAATCGACCCTGAAATCGCAACCATCGCCGGCCCTCAACTCGTCGTTCCGGTGACGAATGCCCGGTATGCGATCAACGCCGTTAATGCTCGCTGGGGGTCGCTCTACGATGCGTTGTACGGAACGGATGTCCTCGGTGACCTTCCACCAGACGGTCCCTACAGCGAAGAACGAGGCGCTCGAGTCATCGACTACGCACGACGACTCCTCGATGAGTGCGTACCGCTCGAATCTGGGAGCCACCAAGGTTCGATCAACTACCGGGTCAACGGCGACAAACTCGCGGTGACCTGCAATGACGGTCATGAAGTCATGGCAGTGACACCGGTTGTGGGGTGGATTGGCGAACCCGACGCTCCCTCAGCGATCGTTGTCGAACATCACCGCCTTCATGTTCAAATTGTGATCGACCGCCATCACCCGGTTGGCTCAACAGATACTGCCGGGATCGCCGATGTTCTGCTCGAATCTGCGATCACCGTGATCATGGATTGCGAAGACTCAGTTGCATGTGTTGACGCCGTCGATAAAGCACTCGCCTACCGCAATTGGCTCGGCCTTCAGCGTTCAACACTCACCGAGGAAGTAGATAAAAACGGCACAACCTTCATGCGTCGAATGGCCGACGACCTCATCCTGTCCACACGAAACGGTGAGACCAGGCTGCCTGGCACATCGCTCATGTTGGTGCGCAACGTTGGCCATCTCATGACGACACCTGCCGTGAAAGACGCCGAACACCACGACATTCCAGAGGGAATTCTCGATGCACTTTTCACGGTTGCTGCATCCATTCCACTGAATGGCACTCAACCATCGTCGATCTACATCGTGAAACCAAAAATGCATGGGCCCGATGAAGTTGACTTTGCGTGCCGGCTCTTTGGCCGAGTTGAAGCACTTCTCGGCCTTGCGCCAAACACCGTGAAAATCGGGATCATGGATGAGGAGCGCCGAACAACTCTCAACCTTGCGGAGTGCATTCGAGCCGCGGCTTCACGAGTTGCGTTCATCAACACTGGCTTCCTTGATCGAACTGGCGATGAGATCCATACCTCAATGCTCGCAGGGCCAATGGTTCGTAAAACCGAGATGAAAGCCGAAGACTGGATCTCGGCATACGAGGACAACAACGTCGATATTGGACTTGCGTGCGGGCTCATCGGTCGCGCTCAGATCGGCAAAGGCATGTGGGCGGCCCCTGACCTGATGGGGGACATGCTTGAGACCAAAGTGAACCACCCGCTTGCGGGAGCCTCATGCGCGTGGGTGCCGTCGCCAACTGCCGCAACCCTGCATGCAATTCATTACCACCGAGTTGATGTTGCCCAACAGCAGAAGGTGATTGCCAACGACCCAACGCGTGGCCATTCACGACTTGACCAACTGTTATCGATTCCAGTTGAGACCGATCCGACGTGGGCCGACAGCGACATTCAAGCCGAACTCGATAACAATGCTCAGGGGATCCTTGGCTACGTCGTCAGGTGGGTCGACCAGGGTGTCGGCTGTTCAAAGGTTCCCGATATCAACGACGTTGGTTTGATGGAAGACCGAGCGACATGTCGAATCTCATCCCAGCACATGGCGAATTGGTTAGCGCACGGAATTGTTGACGAATCTCGCATCCGAAATACATTCATCAAGATGGCAGCAGTCGTTGATGCTCAGAACGAAGATGATGAGTTGTATCGGTCACTCACGCCGGAGTCGACTGCGTTTACAGCTGCTCTCGACCTCGTGCTGTCAGGAACCGAACAACCCTCTGGATACACAGAGCCCATCCTTCACGCCCGACGACTCGAAGTCAAGGCAGCAACATGACCACCTACCAACCGTCGATTTCACTTGATGACGCCCGACGCATTGTCTCAACCGCACTCCAACATGGTGTTGAGCACAACATGAATCCACTTGTTGTGCTCGTCATCGATACCGCCGGGTCGCCCGTTGCCTACGAGCGTTCGGATGGCTCTCCTCCCGGGCGCTTCGACATTGCACTCGGAAAGGCGAATGGGGCGTTGCAAATGGGTGTGAACTCAAAGCGCCTTGGTGAAATGGCAATCGAACGGCCCCACTTCATCAGCGGAGTTGCCGGGTCACTACGAGGTCCTCTCGTACCAGTGGCAGGGGGCGTCATCGTCATCGACAACGGAATCGTTGTCGGCGCGGTTGGCGTTTCGGGTGACACGTCAGACAACGACGAGGCCGCAGCGATAGGCGGAATTGAAGCAGCGGGGCTTCAGCATCCGTGACCACTTCTGATGAAGCTCTTCTCGCCGACCTACGGCGCGTACTCGGCGACCGGGTTCGCGCCGATAGCGCAGAGCGAGCGCTTCTTCGCAGGGATGCCTCTGTCTTTGAAGGCGGCAGCGCCGGGCCAACCTGTCTGTGTGAGTCAACCGAAGAAGTACAGCAGGTTGTCCAAATTGCACTTGCCCATGACCGAGCAATTGTGCCTCGCGGAGCTGGAACCGGGCTTGCTGGAGGCGCCATCCCATTAGGGTCGCCCGTTGTTGTCTCGCTGTCGAGAATGAATCGAATTCTTGAGGTCGATACCGAAGCCCGTATCGCCTGGGTCGAGCCAGGGGTCGTCAACCTCGACCTCACGAAATACCTCACCCCCCTCGGATACCACTTCGCCCCAGACCCCTCTAGCCAGCAGGTCTGCACCATTGGCGGCAATGTTGGCAACAACTCCGGTGGGCCGCACTGCTTGGCATACGGCGTCACGAATGCTCACATCCTCGCGATTGAGGTCGTTCTCGCCGACGGCGGAGTCGTCACACTTGGCGGCCTCAATGCTGAACCAGCCGGCTATGACCTTCGTGGGGTGTTTGTCGGCGGCGAAGGAATGCTCGGCATCACCACAAAAGTTGCGGTGCGCATCACTCCTAACCCACCAGCCGTGCGAACACTGCTGTTGTCATTCGACACACCTCGTGATGCCGCCACCACCGTCAGCGCCGTTATCGCAGCCGGAATCGTTCCTGCGGCAATGGAAGTGATGGATCAACGCATCACCATCGCTGTCGAAAATTACGTGAACGTCGGGTATCCGCGAGACGCAGGCGCGGTGCTACTTGCCGAAGTAGACGGCCTGCCTGATGGCGTCGAGATCGATGCAAAACGAATCGCTGAGATCGGACGCGAACACGGCGCCACCGACGTCCGCCAAGCTCAATCTGACGAAGAACGAATGTTGTTGTGGAAGGGTCGAAAGACGGCCTTTGGAGCGGTCGCTCAAATCGCTCCAAACTATTACCTCCACGACACTGTTGTCCCGAGGTCAAAGCTCGCCGACACCCTCGAAGAGGTGTACCGAATCGCCGATGAATACGACCTCGCCGTCGTCAACGTCTTCCATGCAGGTGACGGCAACCTTCACCCACTCCTGCTGTTCAACGGCCAAGAGCCCGGCATTTACGACCGTGTTCATGCCGCTGGTGCAAAGATCGTTGAGGCCTCTCTCGCTGCTGGTGGGGTGCTTTCGGGTGAACATGGCATCGGTGTTGAGAAACAGCCGTACATGCATCAGATGTTCTCTGATGATGACCTCGACCACCAAGAACGCCTCCGTCACGCATTCGATCCTGCGTGCCGATCAAACCCAGGAAAAGTGATCCCGGTTGGCCACTCGTGTGCCGACATCCAGTCGCTGAGAGCCACCCCGGAGGGTGTCTGGGGATGAACGAATTTGCCGAACTTGTCGGGAACTCTGGTCCTGTCACCGTCGCTGGCGGTAAAACGAGATGGCACGTCGGCGGCGACGTTCATCCCGAGGCTCGCGAGGTTCGAGCACCTGTTGGTGTCGTCTCGTACGACCCGGCCGAGATGACCGTCAGAGTGAATGCTGGGACATCTACTACTGAGCTCACCTCGGTGCTCGCCGAATCAGGTCAGCGGTGCGCGTTACCCGAGCGGGGCGGCACAGTTGGAGGTTCACTCGCTGTCGGCGAGAACCATGTCGAGGTGCTTGGAAGGGGCTGGCTAACTACCTCTGTTCTCCAGGTCACCTACATCAGTGCTGAAGGCAAGATTGTTCGAGGCGGCGGGCCTACGGTCAAAAATGTGTCCGGCTTCGACCTTCCCCGACTTATCGTCGGATCACTCGGCACTCTCGGGCTGATTGGAGAAGTCATCCTTCGGACGAATCCGATTCCGCCGCAATCTCAGTGGTTTGAAAGCAATGACGCTGACCCATTCTCGGTGACCTCTCAGGTGCTTCGGCCATCGGCTGTGCTGTGGAATGGTGCATCGACAAGGGTGCTTCTCGAAGGTCATGAGCTCGATGTGGCAGCCTCGCTACGGTCCCTCTCTGAAATTGGGGCATGGAACGAAGTTCAGGGCGGGTTCGACCTTCCAAAACATCGCTGGTCGCTCACTCCAACTCAACTCAACACGTGTACTGGAACATTTGTTGCGTCGGTTGCGGTGGGCACTGTCTGGCGAGATGAACCTCAGCCGGCACACGCTCTCCCACCAAGTGTGATCGACATCTCGAAGCGACTGAAGTCAAATTTTGACCCGACCGGCCGCCTCAACCCCGGAAGGAGTGTGTTCTGATGGATCTTGGCATCGACCCAGATCGACTTGGCACCTGCGTTCAATGCGGACTGTGTCTCTCGTCATGCCCGACGTACCGCGTGACCGGAGATGAAACTTTTTCTCCGCGGGGCCGAATTGCCCTCATGCGACAGGTGCAGTTACACGACGCGCCACTCACCCCCGAGGTCACCGAGGCGTTCGACACCTGTATTCAGTGCCTCGGATGTGAACCGGCCTGTCCATCGGTTGTTCCGTACGGTCATTTCATTGAATCCACACGGGCTGCACTGACAGAGCACCGCGGCCCCTGGAAGCGGTCCGTTGCGCTGTGGCCACTCTCCAAACCGCGGCTTCTTCGAATTGGTTCGACGTTGCTCGCAGTTGCACAACGCCTCCGTCTCGTCCCAGCCCGGCTCGGTCTGCCGCAGCGACTTCCATTTCGACGACCCACTCATCGAACCTCAGGAAGCGACGTCTACTTGTTTACAGGGTGCGTCATGGACGTTTGGCAACGCGAAGTCCACTTCGCAACTCAACGGGTTCTCGAGGCAGCCGGCTTTGGCGTCACTCCTACTGGTGATCAAGCCGGTTGCTGTGGAGCACTGCACACGCACGCCGGTCTACTGAATCGCGGCGAACAACTCACTCAACAAGTTGACGCAGCGCTCGATCCAAGCATTCCCATCATTGTGAATTCGGCTGGTTGTGGCGCCCACCTCAAGCAACACTCTTCACACCAAGTATTCGATGCCCAAGAGTTCCTTGCTCAACATCTCGACCGCCTTCCCGAGGTCACACCACTTGAGATGACAGTTGCAGTTCAAGACCCTTGTCACCTTCGACATGTTCAACGAGCACACCTCCCGACGCGAACGCTGTTAAAGAGATTCGTCAACACCGTCAGCGAACTCGATGATGACGGTTTGTGCTGCGGAGCCGGAGGTGCATATTCGATACTTCAACCAAAGATGGCGCAGCAGGTTCGTGACCGAAAAGTGGCTTCAATCACGCGTGCAGCACCTGATGTTGTTGCCAGCGCGAACCCAGGATGCTCAATGCATCTTGCCGCCGGGGGCGTCACCATCGAGCATCCAATGGTGATCGTCGATAACGCTCTTCGTGCAGGCTGACAACCATCTGAAACTCACCGTCGACAGCCAGACCTGGCGGGCTGCGTTCACGACGGCGAACCCATCGCCACTACGGTCGGAGATATGACAACTTTCCGAGCGTTCCGTGCAGATACATCAGGCGAATCTGTTGACCGAAGTGTGGTCGAGATGTCCACCGACGATCTCGCTGGAGATGGCGCACTCGTCGAAGTCCACTGGTCCAGCGTCAACTACAAGGATGGACTCGCTTCTACCCCGACTGGCAGAGTTGCTCGCTTCAGCCCGATGGTCCCAGGGGTTGACCTCGCCGGGGTGCTGCTGGAAGACGCCGGAGACATCGCCGCAGGAACTGAGATCATCGTTCATGGTTACGACCTTGGCGTCAATCGTCATGGCGGTTTCGCACAGTTCGCGACTGTGCCACATGAATGGATTGTTCCATTGCCTGCTGGCCTCTCAACTCGCGAGGCGATGATTCTCGGCACAGCCGGATACACCGCCGCTCTCTCGGTCATCGCATTGGTTGACCATGGACTTAAGCCCTCAGACGGGAACATCCTCGTCACTGGGGCCACCGGAGGCGTCGGATCAACTGCAGTTTCGATGATGGCGAAACTCGGTTACAACGTTGTTGCATCAACCGGAAAACCTGATGAGTCATCATTCCTCACCGATCTTGGCGCGAGCGAGATCATCGATCGTTCGCTGCTCGCAGAAGCCGGTAAGCCGCTTCAAGGAATGCAGTGGGCCGGAGCGATCGACTGTGTCGGCGGAGTTCCACTTGCCAACGTTCTCGCCCAAACGAATTACGGCGGAGCCGTCGCAGCAAGCGGACTCACAGCCGGCAACGGCCTGCCAACCACCGTGCTGCCGTTCATCCTTCGGGGAGTAGCACTGTATGGAATCGATTCGGTTCAAACGCCTCTTGAGCGTCGCCGCGAAGTGTGGCAGCGCATCGCATCAGATCTGAAACCTGCCGGTCTTGACACAATTGGCCGTGACATCGGTCTCGACGATCTCGATGAGGTCCTGACCGGAATTCTCGCCGGACAAGCAGTCGGTCGAGCTGTTGTTGATCTGAAGCGAAGCTGACATGAGCGAACACGGTTTCACAAAACCACCGGCCGAGATATTGCAGTCAATTCTCACACCCGTGCAATACGAAGTCACCCAAAATGCTGGTACTGAACGACCGTTCTCGGGCGAATACTGGAACGTATTTGACGATGGACGTTACGACTGCATTGTCTGCGGAACGCACCTATTCACCTCAGATACAAAATTCGACGCTCACTGCGGGTGGCCAAGCTTCTATCAGGCAATCGACAACAGCAGGGTGAGGTTCATCGAAGATCGTTCACACGGGATGATTCGAGTAGAGGTGCGCTGTGCAACATGTTGTGCTCATCTCGGTCACGTATTTCCTGACGGGCCAGCACCGACCGGCGATCGTTACTGCATGAATTCAGCGTCGTTGAAATTCGCACCTTCCTCGGAGGATTGAGATGCCAGCAGCAATTGTCAACTGGGCCGACCAAGAACGGATACTCAGCCCTCACGTCAGTGTCCTTGTCGGTGACGCCAACGGCGGATATCCGTCGGGGAACTCAATCGTTGTGAGAGGTTCGGGCGAGGCCGTCATCATTGACCCGTCAGTGACGGTCGTCGAAAAAGGCGGTGCACCGGTTCATATCGACGCCATGATCACGAGCCACGGTCACGAAGATCACCTCCCTGGAACGGGACTATTCACCGACGCCCGGGTGCACGTTCACGAAGCCGACAAGCATGTACTGCACGACCTTTCTCACATGCTCGATGCCTACCAACTCACGGGAACCGACCGAGAGGAACTGAGAGAGTCCATCATCACCGAGTTCAACTTTGCTCCCCGGCCGGACGCCGAGGGGTTCCACGATGGGCACGTCTGGAACTTGGGGGAAGTTGATGTCGAAGCTGTCCACCTTCCGGGCCACACTGCTGGCCATTCGGGGTTCCGAATTTCGGAAGGCGTGTTCTTTCTCTCCGATATCGATCTCACCGGATTCGGTCCGTACTACGGCGACACCTGGTCGAGCCTTGACGACTTCGAGAACTCACTCATCAAAATCCGAGACGAAGACGCCGACTACTACGTGACCTTCCATCAAAAGGGCGTCATCGAAGGCCGTGAACGCTTCTTGGAGATGCTCGATGCCTACCACGGTGTCATCGGCCGTCGACATGACAACATGCTTGAGTTCCTCGCCGAGCCGCGAACTGTTGCAGAAATGGTGAAGCATCGCTTCGTCTACCGGCCGCATGTCGAAATGTCATTCTGCGACTCAATTGAGAAGCGGACGGCCGAGCTTCATCTAGCTCGCATGATTGAACGAGGTGAAGCGGCTGAAGTCGAAACCGGTCGCTATCACCGAATCGGTTGAACGACGCCGGCAACAGCGTCGCAGTATTCAGCAATGCGAGCAAGATAACCATCGACGTCGGTGTCTCCTGCGTTGTGCGTCGCCACTGAAAGATGTGTGCAACCAAGTGCCTGCCACTTCTCGGCATGTGACCTCCAACGATCGGGGTCACCTCCCGCGTATTGGGCTTGTGCGTGAATCGTGAAATTGCTCATATCAAGACCGAGTTGCTCACGCGTTGAACGGATGGTGTCGATACACGCTGCCGATTTGTCATTTGGAGAACCAAGTGGGATCCACCCATCACCAAGACGCGCACATCGCTCGAGTGCGGCCGGTGCCGAACCACCAAAACTCACCGGAATTGGTGCTGACGGCCGCGGATAAATACTTGCGAGTTCCATGCTGTGAAATTCACCATCGAATGAAAACACATCTTCTTCCCATAACCGCTTCATGAAGACCACCTGTTCTTCAAGGCGCGATCCTTTCTGACCGAACGGAACGCCCAAAGCGTCGTACTCGACTTTGTTCCAACCGATGCCGACACCGAGACGAAATCGGTTATTCGACAACATTGCAACTTCAGCAGCCTGCTTTGCAGCAAGCGCAGCTTGTCGCTGAGGCAGCACCATCACTGAGGTCACAAGGTCAACTTGTTCGGTGCACGCTGCAAGAAACCCATAGAGCACGAAGGGCTCATGGAACGCAGTATCGGAGTCGTACGGTCCGCTAAAGCCACCTGGGCGATCTCGCTGAGCACCAAGCACATGGTCGTAAATCATGAGATGACCGGCACCAAGCTCTTCGGCGCCCTGAGCGAATGCTCTAATCGCACCGGGATCTGTACCGATTTCGTTGTGTGGGATGACGACACCAAATTCCATAGATGAAGGATCGCACATCGGCGGGCCGTTACCAGCCCCCGGAGCCGCCGCCGCCTCCACCACCGCCACCACCTCCACCGCCGCTTGAACCGCTTGAACCGCTTGACGACGGTGGCTCTGTCGCAGCGCTCAACACGGTGATATAGCCAAGGGAAGACTGTGTGAGATCGACCTCACTCGCAATCGCAACGTCGTCGAGAGATTCCGCAGCTTTTCTCCAGGCGGTTGCTTCACCTAGCACTACTGCCCAGGCCGAATACTCGCGGAGCACACCAAGGCGGTGAGCCTCCTCAACATGACGACCCTCGCTTTGCGCAAGAAACCGACGGAACGACTCGGTTTGTAGATACGCCGCCGATCCAGCGGCAGTGCGTGATGCCACACGACCTTTGGTCACCAGTTCGCCGAGGGCGAGTCCGATCGCCGCTGAGACAATCAATATTCCAACCGCCGAGTCAGTGATGAAATTCGGCACGAGATGATTCGAAAGATTCGAATCGACGACATACAGAAGAGCGCCAAATGAAACCGACCAGACCCAAGCACCCTTGACCGACATGCGCCGATGCCAGGTGCGTAGCTGATGGGTCCACCACCCCTTGTTGTCCAATTCTTGGACAAGTTCGGAGCGAATTTCCTTCCACGTCTCCGCAAAAGTTTCGGTGTACTTCTTGTACACGCGGCGACTTTCGGCATTACCCGGTAACAGCAGATCAACGAGCCGACGATCGACATCGCCGAGATCATCACGACTCACAAGCAGCGAAATGTCGACAGCCTGGCCATCCTTCTCGATGCTCAACACTCCTTGGCCGATCATCGATGACACCCAATTCGACTGCAAGTCGCTCCCCGGATGTTCGTGAATGATCACGTTGCCCTCCCATGGGCGAATCCCTTGCGGCGCTGCAAACTCAACTGTTGCCATGTTGAACAATTCGGTATCAGACACGCGAGCTGTAGGGCCTCCCGCGACTGGGATTGCAGCTCCGGCTGCATCTGGTGCGCCAACGATGTTTTTGCCGCGCTGAATATTTTTCCAGACCGAGAATCCGGCCCCGACAAGGAGCGCAAGGGCGACAAGGACTGCGAGCACACCTTGGGAAGATGGAACGCCTGGTTCAGGCAAGGGGAACTCGCGATCGCCCATTCGAACACCTGTGAGTTGTGACATCCCCGAAATATTCAGCCCCGCAGTTGCCTCAAGCGGCTCAAGAAGAACTTCTTGCCCGAATGGGGTGTCGACCAATTCACAGCCACCCTCTTCACCCCAGCCACCAACCGAACACAGCGAATCATCAAGTCGGAAGCCATCAAGAATGACGTGGAACCGATCGGTGATCGGATCTTCATCAGGATCAATAAGCGAATAGTTGAGCCACCATTCATCGAGAAGTGCGAATGGCAGGACATACGAGAGCACAAACCGGTGCTGGCCATTTGCTGTCACATCTGGATCGCCGACGCGCATCTCGAAATAGTCGCCATCAAAGTCGGTTGAAAGATTTGATGGCATCGTTTCTGACTCAGCCATAATGTCGACAGGGAAACCGAAGTCGGTTCTGACATAACGCAGATATCCACGCATCTGATTTCGACCGAAATTGATATCGACATATTCGGTCACCTGCATGACCCCATCGTCGGTGGGCGAGAGCACGATCGTCTTTGCATCAAAGTGAACGACATCACGTTGAACCCCAAAGGTGCCGCTCATCACGTCGCCGCCGACTACCGCCGCAAGCACAACGATTGGCAACAACTTTGGCCAAAGCCTCATGGCAAAACCCTAGGACATCGTGTCGAACCGTTAGCGCGTACGATGAGGTCTATGACCGGAACCCTTGTCATTCTCCGCCACGGCCAAAGCGAATGGAATCAACTCAATCTGTTCACCGGTTGGCACGATGTTCCGCTCACCGATCAAGGGCTTGCCGAAGCGACATCTGCCGGTCACACCATGCGTGATGAAGGACTTGTATTCGATACGAGCCACACCTCTCTGCTCACGAGAGCAGTCGTCACCCAGCATCTTGCACTCGAGGCAATGGGGCAGGTGTGGTTACCTGTCGAACGACACTGGCGGCTCAACGAGCGGCACTACGGGGCGCTCCAAGGCCTCGACAAGGTTGCGACCACTGAACGCCACGGCGCAGAACAAACGCATATCTGGCGGCGCAGTTTCGACACCCCACCTCCCGCAGTCGATACATCAAGCCCTGAACACCCCGTCAACGACGAGCGATACCGGCACCTTCCCGCCGATGTGCTTCCAGGCACCGAATGCCTACAAGATGTCGTCGCTCGTGTACTTCCGTACTGGTACGACCGAATCGCCCCGCAACTGCTCGCCGGACAGAATGTTCTTGTGACGGCTCATGGCAACAGCCTCCGAGCTCTGCTCATGCACCTCGAAGAAGTGAGTGCAGACGACATCGCAGAGGTGAATATCCCCACCGGTGTTCCGCGCCGCTATGCCTTCAGCAACGGCCTCAATATTTCATCTGCTGACTACCTCGGAGACCCGGAAGCAATTGCTGCGGCCATCGAAGGTGTCGCTCACCAAGCAGGAACACACTGAGAATTCCAAACGGCTGACGCGAACGACCTGCAGTTCTGCGCGCGAAACGAACTAGCGTAAGGAATGCATGGCTACGGAGACTGAATCAACAACCAGCAGCGACAAGCGGCTTAAGCCTCATCAACTTTCGCTCGGCCTCGGCATCGGAATGGGTGCCTTCATTCTTCTTTCAGGCGTGTTACCGCAAATCACGCACTGGCATAACGAGAATGAAATTCACCGAACAGTATTTGGCAACATTCCCGGACCAATTCAGATCGCCTTCTACACCTTGATCCCCGTGATGGTCGTCTGGGGCGCGTTCCGCTTCGCCGACCGCATGAAGAACTGGGAGCGAGGAAGTGTCGCAAAGCGTCGCACGACCACAAAGAACGCAAAACGCCGGGCCGCAGACTTCCGCGCCGGCGTGTATATGCGCACGTTGCTTCGTGACTCGGCTGCTGGCCTCATGCACTCGATGATTTACTTCGGCTTCTTGGTGCTCATGGGTGTCACAACAGTGCTCGAAATCGACCACCAGATGCCCGAAAGCCTGAAATTTCTCCACGGCACAACGTATAAGGCGTATTCCCTCGTCGGTGACCTCGCCGGCACCGTATTCACGCTCGGCGTGATCTGGGCCATTGTCCGTCGATACATCCAGCGGCCCTACCGCATTCGCATCAAGACCAAAGCTGAGCACGGAGTCATCCTTGGCACCTTCCTCGCAATTGGTATCACCGGCTTTGTTGCCGAGGGTTTCCGAATTTCAGTTGAAGGCATGCCCGACTACGAGAAGTTCTCATTTGTGGGCTACCCGCTCGCAACTCTGTTCGACGGCATGTCGGCGTCAGCAGTGAGCACGTGGCACCAGTGGAGCTGGATTGCACACGTCGTCAGCTTCGTGGTGTTCTTGGCGATTTTGCCCGTCACCATGCTGCGTCACGTCTTCACCTCACCTCTCAACATGTACCTTCGTGACAAAGATCGCCCGAAGGGCGCAATGAAGCCAATGCCAAACCTGATGGAAACCGAGCTGGAGAGCTTCGGAGCCTCAGTTGTCGAAGACTTCACCTGGAAGCAACTTCTCGACACCGACGCCTGCACCATGTGCGGACGCTGCACCAGCGTGTGCCCGGCACATGCGACCGGTAAGCCACTCGACCCTCGTGAAATTGTGTTGAAGACCGGAGAGGTCATGGCGGCCACCGGATCTCCTCAGGTGTCACCTCCGCTCGGTGTCGACGGAGAGATCAAGATCGGGGCAAACAGCCTGTTCGAGCGGATCACCGCCGAAGAAGTCTGGTCGTGCACCACCTGTAAAGCATGCGATGAGATCTGCCCAGTCAATATCGAGATCCTCGACAAAATCCTTGACATGCGCCGCTACCTCTCGTTGATGGAATCAAACTTCCCAGCCGAACTTGGGAACGCCTACCGAGCGATGGAAAACCAAGGCAACCCATGGGGAATGAACCAGGGCGAGCGTGGCGATTGGGCAAACGACATCGACGGCGTAGAAATTGTCGACCCCGGTTCGCCGCTCACCGCTGAGTACCTCTACTGGGTCGGTTGCGCCGGGTCATTCGACGATAAGAACAAAAAGGTCACCCAATCGATGGCCAAGCTGTTGCGCCGTGCCGGAATCGATGTTGCAATTCTTGGGCCAAGCGAGATGTGCACCGGAGACTCTGCTCGCCGATCAGGCAACGAATATCTCTTCCAGATGCTCGCCATGCCGAATATCGAGATGCTTGACGGAATGGGCGTGAAGAAGATCATCACTCAATGCCCGCACTGCTTTAACACCCTTCAGAACGAGTACCCGCAACTTGGTGGCAACTACGAAGTTGTTCACCACACCCAGCTTCTTGAAGAACTCATTGCTGACGGTCGACTCGATGTATCCCAGGCAACGCTCGAGGAGCGCATCACCTATCACGACTCGTGTTACCTCGGCCGACACAATGATGTGTACATGGCGCCACGCAAAGTTGTTGGAGCAATTAAGGGCATCGAGATTGTTGAGATGCCACGAAATGGCACCACGGGAATGTGCTGTGGAGCAGGTGGCGCACGCATGTGGATGGAAGAGTCGATCGGAACGAAGGTCAACGACGAACGTGCTCGCGAAGCGCTCTCAACTGGGGCGACGCGTATCGCAACGGCATGCCCGTTCTGCTACATCATGCTTGATGATGGGGCAAAGGCAGCTGGAGTAGATGAAGACCAAGTGAAGGTCGCTGACCTGGCCATCCATTTGCTTGATGCGATTGAAGCTGGAGAATCAAAAATGGATCACCCAGACTCACCGCTCAGCGTGAGTTTTGACTGAGCGAAAGTTCACGCCAAACGCGACTTGATCGATTCGATCCAGTCGTCGGCATTCCTCCATCGTTCGTCTACGTCTGCTCGGACCTCGCTCGCCGCTCCATCGGCTCGCGGCCATGAGCCAAACCACTTGACGAGTCCTTGTTTTGCATGAAGGGCTCGCATGGTGTCAGCCATGAGATCGTCGCCCACATGACCCTCAGCGAGGATGATGAAGCAATACTCCCCAAGCCCACCTTGACGAATCGGGCGAGAGATGAGGTTCGACAAGTTGATACGGCGAGCCGCAAATTCTTGAAGAATTGAAATCAGGCTGCCCGGTTCGTCTGCACGTTGGAACACAACAAGACCGGTTCGGTCGTGCCCGGTCGGTAATGACGCACCGTCTCGACGAACCACAACGAATCGGGTTTGGTTTCCTGCCTCATCTTCGATGTCCTCAGCAAGCACCTCGAGCCCGTAGAGATCCGCAGCGACGCGGGGCGAAATTGCGGCGAGACCGGTGGCAGTACCCTCAGATACTGATTTCGCTGCTCCCGCGGTCGACGTTGCCGCCAGCAGATTTGCCGTTGGGAGTTGCTCGCGCAAGAACTTATGGCATTGAGCGGTAGCGACAGGGATTGACATCACATCGGTGATGTCTGAAAGCAATGTTCCCGCCGGCGCAGCAAGACAAAGGTGGATATCGAGCACAGCTTCGCGGGTGACAATCAGGTCGTGGTCGAAGGCCAACGCGTCGAGAGTGAAGTTGACCATTCCTTCAATTGAGTTCTCAATTGGGACAAATCCACAGTCCACCTCACCAGAGCTGACCGCATCAAGCACGTCAGGGACGGTACGCATCGGAACAAGGTCACCTGCTGCGAGATCACTCTGGGTTCTCAGAGCTTGCTCGGTGAAGGTCCCGAATGGGCCGAAAAACGCGACGCGCGGAGAAGAACCGTCGTTGCCTGCAGAACCATTCGTTGAAGTCACGTCCGCAAGGCTACGGGGATTCAGCCCCAGACATGGCACGATATGTCGATGGACGAAGCAGCTCTCACACACCTGATCGCTGCAATCGCTGATGGCTCGGTCACTCCCGACGCCGCAGTCGACCAACTTCGGCGCCTTCCATTTGTTGACACGGGTGACGCTCTAGTCGACCATCACCGTTCTCTTCGCCAGGGAATGCCTGAGGTCATTTATGGTCCCGGCAAGTCTCCAGAACAATGTGTTGCGATCATTCAAGAGATGTTGGGCCATTCCGACGAGCCGGTACTCATCACGCGGACATCTGCTGAGCAGTTGGTAGCCCTTGAATCGATCATCGCCGATGAGCATTCTGTTCGCTCGGGAGGATGTGTCCTGTTTCGGCCGCCTGAATTCGTTGATCCTCAACCAAATGTTCTTGTCATCACAGCGGGAACCTCCGATATTCCCGTTGCCGATGAAGCCATCATCACGCTTGCAGCCTCCGGTATTGATGCAACACGCCTTCACGATGTTGGTGTTGCCGGATTACATCGACTTCTCGCCCACCTTGACCAGGTGACTTCAGCCGACGCGATCATCGTCATTGCGGGAATGGAAGGGGCGCTTGCAAGCGTCATCGGAGGTCTTACCTCCTGCCCGATCATCGCTGTACCAACATCGGTCGGCTACGGCTCAGGTCTCGAGGGTGTCACCGCACTACTGGCCATGCATGCAAGTTGCGCATCGGGAATCTCGGTCGTCGGGATTGACAACGGCTTCGGGGCAGCGGTTGCCCTGTCGCGAATGCTGAAGCGGATAGTGACGAAATGACGACTGCTGCTTGGTTCCAATGTTCCGCTGGAGTCGCCGGCGATATGACAACGGCGGCGCTTGTTGATGCAGGTGCCGATCAGTTCTCAATTATCGAGGCTGTGCACTCGCTGGATATTGATGGTTGGGCAATCACCTTTGAGGCAGTGCAGCGGTGTGGAGTGCGCGCAACCTGGGCGAACGTTGTGGTTCACGATCACGATGGGCCACATTCGCACCGGCCAGCTCGCCAGGTGCTCGACCTCATTGGGTCATCAGAGCTCTCTCTCATCACCCGCAATCGAGCGTTGGAGGTCTACCAAACCTTGGCTGACATCGAGGGGGAGATCCATGGCGTTCATCCCGACGATGTGGAGCTACACGAAGTTGGGGCAGTAGATTCGATCATTGATGTTGTTGCGGCATGTGCTGCTCTTGAAACCCTGGACATCGACCACATCTCGCACTCACCAATCGGGATTGGGCATGGAACCGTGTCAACCGCACATGGCCAGTTTCCGAACCCTGTGCCGGCGGTCAGCCGCCTTCTCGCGTTGAATAATGCAGCGACTTTCGGAGTCGACACGACGATGGAAATCGCGACTCCAACCGGTGTTGCACTGATGACAGTTCTCTCTGCGAGCCCATCAGGTACCCCGATGCCGCCCGTCCAGACGACAGCGATTGGATTCGGAGCCGGCACGGCAGATGTTCCGAGTCGCCCCAATGTGGTGCAAGTCATTGTTGGTGATCTCGCTGCTCAGCCAGTGGGGAGCGGTCAGGCAGCTGTTGAACTTGCGGTCAACGTCGATGATGCCACAGGCGAAGTACTCGCAGACGCCATCGAACAACTGCTCGCCGCCGGAGCATTCGACGCCTGGATCACTCCGATCGTGATGAAAAAGGGACGGCCTGCATTCACCGTTCACGCGCTATGTGACCCTGCTCGGCTTGAACTACTTCGAGCAACCATGATTTCTCACACCGGCTCGCTCGGCATCCGAGCGACGCACGTCGATCGATGGCCGCAACAGCGCTCCGAACAAATTGTCGTCGTCGAGGGTCACGAGATTCGTGTGAAAGTTGCTGATCATCGCGTCAAAGTGGAATTCGATGACGCGAAAGCAGTCGCTGCTGCGTTGGGCCGTCCAGTTCGACAGGTCATTGCGTTAGCCGAGCATCTGGCTAACAACTAGTTGGAGCGATCGTGAAGAAGTTCTTGGCGAAGACGTTGCAACGTTGGCGACGGCATGCCTCCTAACCACTCATCGGACAGCACTCGCTCATATGAGTCCCATTCCTGACGAAGCCCAGCAACATCTCCCTGGCCCCCTCGGGCTTTCATGCGCAATGCAATGAGGTCTTCATCACCCGGGAGCACTCGCAAACCTTGTCCCGTAGCCCAGATCACCCCCGGGGTATCAGAGACGTCAAGGTATGCACGAGCAAGGGTTGTGGCAGCGGAAATGGAAAGAATCACCAGTTCGGACGTCAGCCCCTCAGGATCGGGCCACCGATACGGTTCTCCTTGAAATGGGAGACCCCGCAGTAACGAGACCGGCCAACGCAAGTAGCCGATCACCTCTTCAGGCAACATCCCCTGAGATCGTTGCAGCGCACGCTGCAGGAGTCCAGCATCACTGACGATCCGCTTGTCAACGACAAGATCATCTCCGGAGTCTCGCTGAATCCAGTCGCATGGGAGTTCTTCGTGAAATACACGATTGAGCGATCGACGAACATCTGAAACGACATTGGCAAATGTCGTGGGTCGGACGGCAACATCCCACATTGCTGCCTTTGCCCTTGATCGGGTTGGGTGTTCATCGTGAGTGATGACCCATGCAAGGAGTTCCTGCGAGCGACCACGATCAAAGGTCACCATGTCACCGCTTGCAGTCTCTATCGAGACCTCACCGAGAACCCTCACCATAAATTCGTAATCGCCGTTCGAGTCGGGGCAGGTATCAGTCGATCGATCGATATCCATCACCGCAACACCGCGGAGATGTCGAGCTCCAGCTGGTTCCCCGATCAACCTGCCCACATGCTGTTGCCGATGGTGTACCTGCCATTGCATGCCACGCGGTGACCAAGTCACCGTCTCGCTTCCAATCGTGACGTCAATAATGAGCCCCGTAAGGTCCTCAGCGTTTTCCGAAGCAATCTGCAGTCCAGCGATGACTAAGGCGTCATCATCACAAGTCTGATTCCATGGCGACTGCTTCCATTGCTCAAGTAGACGGTCAACCTCACTCGATGCGCCTACCCCAGCAAACACAATGCCACCCACATCGGTAACATCAATTAAGTACTCGCGGCCATGTGAATCTGACCCCAAATTGAGCAATGTCGGAAATGGAAACGTTCCGTGATGGAATCCGGATACTTCATCGAGATACCACGTTCTGGCAGAGGTCACCGTCCAGCCGTGCGGAGCTTCGCAGACGGGTTCGCCATGCCACTCAATGCCACACCGACCGGAAGATTCACTCACGATCACAAGATGTTCGAAGACGTGCTCGATGGGGAAGGTTGCGATCGCTCTCGCCACAAGGTCGACACGAGTTCCCTCATCAACTTCAGCACACCGGATGAGAAAACGTTGAGCAACAGCATCGGCCTGATCATCACGAGGCCAAGCCACTCGAGCGACACGCATGACCACCACCCAGCCAAGACCGATGCTCAAACCAAGCAAACTCAGCTCAGTCGCAAGGCGGACCAATCTATGGGTACCGCCAACGTCATCATCTGTGAGAACACCCCATAACCAACCCCGCAGGGTGGGGCGGTCTGGCTCGATCCAAAGCCGGACGAACGCAATCACGCTGGCTCCACAAAGAACGATCAATCTGTATTCGGCGGCCGTTAACCGCTGATGATGTAGCGACATTCTCATGCAAACCCCTGACCGTTGCCTCCAGAAGGTAAATCACATCCCAAGGCTGATGTCGGCGAATTTTTAGAGAGGCGTGGAATATGGCCTTAACGGAACTGAATCACATGACGCCGAGCGTCCAACCCTCTTCTCGCAGGACTGAGCGTCGTTCCGCTTCAGACACACTCGGGCTCGCCCAGTGCCGAAGTGAGAAGTCAGCGTCAGCACGTGCCAGGTTCTCAACAACCGTGATCACTTGCGCCGCGTCGAGAATGTCGTGTCGATCACGGTCAATGTCAAACATGCTTGGCCAAACCTCGGCAATAACGATGTCACCGGCACCTCCCTCAAGCGAGCGCTCGCCAAGCCCGGTCTCAAATGGCCAGACCTTCAATCGGTCGCCAATCTGGCCAAGGGCACGCAGTCGTTCAATCCATGCCATGCCGATCAACATCTGGCTGCCAACACTGCCTGGATATGCAAGTTGCCACGAACTAAACGGCCGATGTCCTTCCACACGAATTCGGTGCTCCGTGATGCGAAATTCCTCAAAGGGCGCGTACGTATCGGGGCGATACCGAGAAACTCCTTGATGCGAATTTGATCCGGGATGCCCCCAGAACGGTCGCACCTTCACGGTGCTCTCGCACCGGTCATTCATCTCAGAGGCAACTTCGAACCGATTGTTTTGATTATCAGCTGCATCGGTTACTCGCGCACCGACCCAGGACCATACGTCGCGCCAACTGCTCCCTGATTCACCAACGAGTGCATCTGCAAAACCGGTGGGATAACCAAAGGAAAAATCGCAGCCCACCAACACCCGCTCACTAAGATCTGACAACAGTTCAACCAGTAATTCGGTAGCGCAGTGACGGGTTCGTGGATTATGAACTTCTTCGATTTGTCCATCGCAGTCGGCAACCGCCATCCAGATCGAATCTTTTCCCCGCTTCGGAGAGGACTGGGCACTCCAATCGATCATCACGTAACGGTCAAAACACCGATGTGATGATCGAGAATGCTTCACGTTTCCAGTCTCTCACGACCACCGGCTACAGGATCTGACCAGTGACGAGGTCACGAACTAGGTGTGTCCAATCTGACACTTGAGGACACCGACAGTCTGACTAACATAAATGCCAACAGAAGACCCCGTTCCGAAGCGGGCTTCACAGGGAGAAAACAATGGCACACGCATACCACAAGCACCTCGTAGCAATCCCGCTGTTTGCAGACCTCGATGAAGACGAACTCGACGCAGTTGCAGCAATCACGACTGAACTCAACTTCTCTGCTGGTACCGCTCTCATGAACGAGGGTTCAGGAGCTCACGAAATGGTTGTTGTCGTTGATGGAACACTCGAGGTCACCCGCGCCGGAGAACACATTGCCGACATTGGACCTGGTGGATTTGCTGGAGAAATGGCGGTTCTCACCCATGCCCGCCGCGACGCAACTGTGACCGCGAAGACCGACGTCAAGGCGCTTCACCTAGATGGTCGTGCATTTGGTGATCTCATCGAGCAGGTTCCATCAGTTGCCGCAAAAATGCTGCCAATTGTTGCGTCTCGCGTTGTTGAGAACAGCACTCATCACCAGCACTAGGAACTAACCGCCAAGCACGGCGTTCGCCCTCGCGAACGCTGCCATTGCGATGACTGAAAGTCCAAGCACCATCCACGGAAAAATTGCTGTCCCTGCAGCGTCAATCATCTGACCAATGGCATAAGGGAACGCCAGTCCACCCATTCCCGCTGAGGCCATAAACCACGATGTGTCCGATCCAGAGAGTTGGATTCGTCGTTCCAAGTAGGCGATCATCACCGGAAACTGAGGCGCCGTTGCCAGTCCGATCATGATCGCCCCAACCCACATACCGGCTGGGCTGCCTTGCGCAATGGTGAGCACGACGGCCGCCACCACCGTTGCTGTCCCAGAGACCGTCATCACCACCTTTGGCCGAATTCGTCCCGAAACCCAGGCCGAGAACAGCCTCCCACTCGTGAAGGAAATCCAAAAGCCAGAGGTGATCATCGTTGCGGCCCGTGGACTGAAGCCGACCTCTCCTGCGTACGTGTGAATCCACCCAGCAAAGCCAATTTCAACGCCGACGTAGACGAAGAAAAATGCTGCAGCAATGACAAGCACCCGTCGTGTTGCCGTTGACTGCTCGCCTCGCCGAACCTGAGGAGCAGTGGGCGAAGGAACGCTAAGTGCCCACAACGCCATGACAACTGCAATAACTCCCCCGAGTCGAGCTGCTGCATCGACGCCAAGAGCGACAACGAGAGGTGCGATAAGCGCCCCAACTCCAAAACTGAAGTGCAGCAGATTCATTGCTCGACCAACGTGCTCACCAAGGTGCCACATCAACAGCGTGTTCGCCGACACATCGCTAATCGATGATGCGGTTCCGATCGCCACCATGACACCCCACAACGCAATCAACGAATTTGCCACCGGAAGCGCCAACAATGCAGCCGCAACGCACAGAAAACCGGTTGCATATACACGGTGCCCATCAAACCGATCGAGCACCCGACCGGCAATGACCGAGCCAACAATAAAACCAAGCTGCAAAGCCAGAAATAGCGATCCGATCTCTGCGATTGAAGATCCGGTTCGGTCGCGCAACGTCGACAACGAAGGCCCGATCATCGTCAGAGCAAAACCAGTAATCGCAAAACTCACCAAGTACAGAGGGGTCGGCTGACGCACGTCGGACAAACTACGGTCAAAGCATGACGTCATCCTCGGATACCACGAATTTGCACGGTTCGATCCTCGGCACCCGAGTACTCAGAAGCGAAGACCCAACGCTGTTGAATGGCGGTGCGCACTACACCGCAGATCTCCCCCAACATCTTGTCGACGGCGCGCTGCACGCAATCTTCGTACCTTCACCAGTTGCTCATGGGGTCCTGCGCAAGGTTCATATTGAAGATGCAAGCGCAGTTGACGGAGTGGTAGCAGTCCTCACTGGAACACAACTACGGGACGATCTCGGGATAGTCGCCCACCACGGGTTCGTGCCCATCGGACCACGCTTCGCTCGCAACCCAATCGCCATCGACACAGTCCGATATGTCGGTGAGCCGATTGCACTTGTCATCGCAGAAAACCGCACAGCAGCAGCAGACGCAGCGCAACTGGTGTGGGCAGACATTGACGTATTGCCCTCCGTCACCGATCTAGAGGCCGCTGTTGCAGAGAACGCGCCCAAACTCTTTGACGGAAATGAAGGCAATCTCGCATTTGTTGAAGTGAGTGACGCACCGATCGATCTCGACGCGATATCGGCGACTGTCGTCCGCGGAACCTACGTGAATCAACGAGTTGTTGTTGGCTCGATGGAACCCGACGCATGCCTCGCCGAGCCGGCTCACGGTGACAACAAGTTCACACTGTGGGCATCAACCCAGATGCCACACATGTTGAGAGATCAACTTGCGGCAGCACTATCAATGGATAAAAGCACCGTCCGGGTGCGCACACCAGCGGTTGGCGGCGGCTTTGGTGGGAAAGCCGGCCTCCACCACGAATACACTGCCATCGCTGCGGCCGCACACCACCTCAACCGACCGGTGCTGTGGGCCCCATCACGTTCTGAAGACATGCTGACAATGCCCCACGGCCGAGGACAGGTCCAATGGGCTGAAGCAGGGTTCGATGGTGACGGGCACCTCACGGGCTTCAGGTTCAGGGTGCTGGGTGACGCCGGTGCGTACCCCACCGTCGGCGCAGCTCTTGTCGGAGGAACGCGAAGAATGGCACCGGGCACATACGCAGTTCCCGCATTTCAAGCCCATGCCATCAGTGCAACAACGAATACAACATGTGTTGGGGCGTACCGAGGGGCAGGACGACCGGAGGCAACTGCAATGGTGGAACGACTCATTGATCAGGCTGCTCACGAACTTGAGATTGACCCGATTGAACTTCGGCGCCGAAATCTCCTCGGTGACGACGTCTTCCCGCACACGACTCCGACTGGCAACACCTACGACTCGGGGCGCTACCTGTACGCACTCGAGACAGCTGCAGAACTCGCGGACTACGAGTCGTTGCGAGCAGAGCAAGCCGAGCGACGGGCACGAGGAGATCGCAACCAACTCGGAATCGGTATCGCGAGTTACGTTGAAATCACTGCAGGCGGAAGCTCCGAAGAATATGCCGCAGTCACCGTTCACCAGGATGGGTCAGCCACGATCGCAGCCGGAACCGCAGCCCACGGCCAGGGCCATGCAACCTCGTACGCGATGATTGTGTCGTCAGCGACTGGCATTCCGATGGATCGAATCACTCATGTTGATGGCGATACAGATCTCCTGCCTCGCGGTGGTGGCACGGGTGGTTCTCGCTCGCTGCAGCTCGGTGGCTCTGCTGTTGTTGGGGCACGTGATGCACTCATCGATCGGGCTCGGTCAATCGCCGCCCAACAGCTTGAAGCAGACGTCGCTGACATTGTCATTGACGTGAGCACAGGAAGCCTCCACGTCGCAGGCGTTCCCTCGACGGTTCTCAGCTGGTCGGACATTGCCCAACATGTTGAAGCGGACGGGGAACAACTCTCCGCTGACCATGTGTTCAACCAAAATGGAGCGACATTCCCTTTTGGCGCCCATGTTGCGGTCGTCGAGGTTGATACTGAAACCGGACGAGTCACCATTGCTCGTCACATCGCCGTGGATGATTGCGGCATCGTGCTTAACCCTGTCATTGTCGAGGGCCAGCAACATGGCGGGATTGCATCAGGTATCGGGCAAGCACTGTATGAAGAGGTGCGTTATGACGGAGACGGCAACCCGCTCACCGCAAACTTCGCTGACTATGGCCTTCCTGCGGCATCAGAGATGCCGTCGTTTGATGTGCACTCAACAGAGACTCCTTCACCGCTCAACCCGCTTGGAGCAAAAGGAATCGGTGAGGCGTCGACAATTGGAAGCACACCGGCAATTCAAAATGCTGTAATCGATGCTCTGCACCACCTCGGGGTTCGCCACATCGATATGCCGTGTACCCCCGAGCGAGTCTGGGCGGCAATCAAGCAGCCTCAAGACCCATGGCGCGAACCTCCCGCAGCGTTTGCCAACGTAGCTGCCCAACGCGCCGCCCCCGCAAATGATGACGCGGTCGATGAAGCTGCAGACGGCATCTAACTGACATCACCTGTTCGTTGTAACGCTCGGTTTATTCTCCACAACATAAACAACACCATCTTTTTGCTTGCCCGAATCATCATGATGGCGATTTTTGTTCGTTCAGGAATCAATCACCTGACGAAAGAAGCCGTTGTTGGATACGCACAGTTCAAAAAAATTCCAAACGCACAGTTTGCGGTGCGGATCTCAGGAGTGCTTTACCTCGCAGGCTCAATCGGCATCATTTTTGGCGTCTGGGGAGACCTTGCAGCTCTGCTGACCGCATTGCTCCTCCTCATCGTGACGATCACAATGCATAACTTCTGGACATTAGAAGATGCCGCTGCGAAGGCAACCGACCAATTGATGTTCATGAAAATACTTCGATGATCGGTGGTCTACTCGGGCTTGCATGGGCATTTAGCAACGGCGGAGGGATCACCCTCACCGATGCCATCTGGCCAGCCGGCTGATCCGCTTATATTCACAGCCTGCATTTCGGGCAGGATGTCACTATGGCAGCACCATTAGATGGCATCGTCGTTCTCGACTTCTCTCGCGTACTTGCAGGCCCACATTGTGGACGAGCCCTAGCTGACCTAGGTGCTCGAGTCATAAAGATTGAGCCGCCAGCAGGTGACCTCACAAGATTCTGCTACCCACGGCGCAACTCAATTTCGAGTTACTTTGCGCAACAAAACACCGGCAAAGACAACATCTCGCTCGACCTCACCAAACCCGAGGCCACCGACATTATTCTTGGGCTTGTCGAACATGCTGACGTGGTTATTGAGAACTTTCGACCTGGCGTGATGAAGCGACTTGGGCTTGATTACGAACGGCTAGCAGCGATTCGACCAGAACTCGTCTACGCCTCATCGAACGGCTACGGCACAGGCACCAGCTGGGAGAAACGCCGTGCATATGCCCCTGTGATCGGGGCTGAAACTGGCCTCATCAAATCACAAGGTGACGCTCGCGACGGTCGGTACTTCAACGACCGTCACTCGCACGCAGACGTCTACACCGCTCTTGAACTCACTGTCGCGGTGCTCGCCGCACTCAACCACCGGCACGCAACTGGCCGAGGCCAACAAGTTGAGGTGACGATGGCTCAAACCATGCTCTACGTGAACGAGCACACCCATGATGCGCTGTGGGATGAACCTGTGCCAGAGGGCGTGATCCGGTCATTCCAGCCAGGTGATTATCAAGTGCTGCAACTCGGTGATGGCTCATCGATCATTGTGAGCGGTCATCCCGCGGAAGCCGGAACCTTTGAGTTCTTCATGAGAGCAATTGGTCGTGAGGATGCAATCGACGATCCGCGTTTTGCTGATATCGCATCGCGTAGACAGAATCTCGCTGACATCAACCAGATGCTCGCTGATCACGCGGAAACCATCCCTGACGCTGTCACGTACGAAGAAATCCTTTCGAAGCACAATCTTGCCGTCGGCCAGCTTCGGACGGTGCGCGAGTTTGCCGAATCAGAATGGTCGAGCGAAACCGGCGCCATCGTCGAGGTCTCCGATCGTGGTGATGGCGTCGTCAAGATCCCTCAGGCACCATGGAAGTTCAGCGACGGACCCGATGTCGGCATTCATGGCTCACCGAGGTACCGGGGTGAGGACAACCACACCGTATTGAACGAATTGCTCGGACTTGATGAGGCGACTCTTCAACAACTTGAGGAAAATGGAATCTTGTCATCGCATGTTCCTCGTCGCTAATTAATGAGTTCAGATCAACTTCTCAACCGGGCATTCGAACTTGACTCGGCAGATCCTCTCGCTCATTGGCGTGATCGGTTTGTGATCGATGATCCCGACTTGTCCTATCTCGATGGCAATTCGCTTGGAATGTTGCCTCGCTCCACAGTCCATCGGATCCACGAGGTCATGAACGATGAATGGGGATTAGGGCTCATCCGGTCATGGCAAAAATGGCTAAACCTTCCTCTCGTCGTTGGAAACGAACTTGCACCGCTTCTTGGCGCTGACGACGGTGAAGTTGTTGTCCATGACTCGACGAGCATCAACCTCCATCAGTTATTGCATGCTGCTGTTCGCCTCAGGCCTGGGCGGACGGCGATCGCAGTTGATGCTTACGAATTTCCAACTGACCGCTACGCCGTTGAAGCAGTTGCACGCGAACACGGGCTCGACGTCATATCTCCACCAGCAGGGCAGCGCCTTGACGAGATACCACTCGACGAATGCGCCGTCATTGTCCGCTCACTCATCGATTACCGGACCGCTGAAATTGCTGACCTGGTGGGTTTCACTCTTCGCGCCCACGAAGCAGGTGCTCTCGTCATCTGGGATCTCTCACACGCCGTCGGTGCAATCGAACTCGACCTTCATGCAGCCGATGTCGACATGGCGATCGGATGCACGTACAAATACCTCAACGGAGGACCAGGTGCACCCGCATTTTCGTATGTGCGCTCGAACCTCATCTCAGACATTGATCAACCGATTAGAGGCTGGTTTGGTCAAGATGATCAGTTCGCAATGGACAGCGCATGGTCACCTAAGCCCGGCATCGGTCGACTCATGATTGGCACACCTTCGATCCTCGCCCTCGAGGCCGCTCGCTGTGGCATTGAGCTCTCAAGCGAAGCCGGGATGCCTGCAATTGCAGCTAAGGGACGGGCACTGACCGACTTTGCCCACGAATGTTGTGACGAACTCCGACTCGACTCGGTGTCACCACGAGATGCATATATTCGCGGATCTCATATTGCGATTCGTCATTCCGATGCCAAGGAGATCACCCAACGACTCGAGCGCGACTATTCAGTGATTGCTGATTATCGAGATCCTGACCTCATTCGCCTCGGGTGCTCACCGCTAACAACGCGATACGGAGATGTTGCACGCGCAACTATTCACCTCGCCTCAATGGTGCGTCAGTAAATAATTCGTTACCGGGCGAAGGCGGCAGCGATTCGAATAGCGCCACCGTCTGCAACATGCACCTGGCCCTCATCGACAAGTTTGATGAGGTGAGATAGCACCGAACGCGCAGCCGGACGATGCAGGTGAGGATTGACCTCCGCATACAACACACGAACGATCTCGGGAACCGTTGAAGGTCCATGCTCATCAATAAACGAAAGCACCTGGCGTTCACGCTGCAGTCGATGCTCAACAAGCGCTCGCGAGTACTCTGCGCCATCGGTGCGGGGTGGGCCATGGGTCGGCCACAACGTCGCATCGGCACGGTCGGCGACCTTGTGAAGTGACTCGATATACGCAGTCATCGAGCCGTCAGGCGGAGACACGACGGTCGTGCTCCAACCCATGATGTGATCGCCGGTGAACAAACTCGACGACTGCTCAAGAGAAAAACAACAGTGGTTAGCTGTGTGTCCTGGTGTCGTCACCGCACGCATCGTGAGGTCCTTGCTGTCGACAACAATCTCGCCATCGACCACCCGCTCATCAGGAACGAAGTCAACATCGGTTGACTCCTCCATCTTCACCTCGTCTTCATCTTTTTCTTCAGAGGGGTCCGGTGGAACAGCCAGTTCTTCCTCACCTTCAAACATGCCCTCTGGTTCATCGACTGTTTCATGCGGTCCGACAGCGAACGTTGGCGCACCGGTCTCTGCCTTTAACCATTCGGACAGGGGCGAATGATCAGCGTGACAGTGGGTGATAAGAATCGCTCGAACTCGTTCACCTTTTAATGCCGCAGCGAGCGCATCACGATGGCTATCAAGACGAGGACCGGGATCAATCACCACGACATCGCCACTACCAATGATGTACGTGCCCGTCCCCCGATATGTGAACTTTGAAGGATTCTCTGCAATCACACGGCGAACATCTGGAGCAACTTGAACGGCCTCGCCGTACACGACGTCGTCGAGTGGAAGAAAGGTTGGTGAACTCACAGACACGAACGTAGTTCACATCTACGACAACTTGATGCTCGGTCGCTAATTCTTGTCCTCGGCCTCATCTTCAGGAGATCCCTCACCAAGAAGGTCGCTGTCGACAATCGAATGACGTCGACCGGTTTCACTCGCAATTGCTTGTCCCATCGCAGCGACTGGTAACGCAAGCAACGCCCCACTGGGGCCGAGAATCGAGAGTCCTGCAAGCGCCGCTCCGAATGCGATGGCTGGATGCAGTTCCATCGTTCGAGCCGTCACCTTCGGTGAGATGAGGTAGTTCTCAAATTGCTGATAGACGATGATGATGGCAAAGACGATAAGTGCTCGAATCGGCGAATCTAAGAACGTAATCACCACCGGCAACACCGCCGCAAAATAGGTTCCGATGACGGGAAGGAATTGGCTGATCAGCCCAACCCAGAGTGCGAGCGCAATCGGCGAACGCACGCCGGCGGACGCAAACACAATCCCATGAAAGATCGCTGACACGGCACTAAGTAGGAGGCGAGAGTAGAGATACCCGCCAGTTTTATCGATCGCGAGTTCCCAAATCCGAAGCACTCGATGCTGCGACGACGGTCGCAACCGCGAACAGATCGACCGACGCATTCGCGGTCCATCAGCAACGAAATAGAACGTGAACAACACAATCGAGAATGTTGCGAAAAGTCCATTCAGCGCGCGGCCGGTAAGGCGTAAAGCATCGCCTCGTTGGGCCGAAATAAAATTCTGCACTGCACCATTCGGGTCATTGAATTGATCGATCACCTGCGCTGGGTCAATCGACGTTCCAAACCAGTTATTAAGTCGTTCCACGGTGTCGGAGATATACACCTCAAGATTTGATAACAGGTCAGCAATCTGGGTCCCAATGAGCGTTCCCATTGCGCCAAGAAATGCCCCGATCGCAATCAGCACACCAAAAATGATGAGCAACGTTGCGCGGCCGCGACGCCAACCTCTTCTCGTTAACCGATTGGTTCCAGGCTCGATCGCAAGGCTAAAGAATAGCGACAACACGAGTAGCAAGACGAGATCGCTCACGCGGCCCCACGTGAGGACAACGACATCGGTCACAACTGAACCCAGCCAGAACAAGAAGACGGCGACCACAACCCAGCGGGGCGGCAGCCAACCTCGACCGGAGTCTTCTACCTCAGCGAGTTCAGACACATCATCTGGCACAGTCAGGATCTTAGTGAGCCCCCGTGAGAGCATGTGTCGATGACAGATGCGAAACAAGAACCAGCCGAGCAGGTTCGGGCGTGGCTGGCTGACCAGATCCGAGGTCGAGTAGTCGGGCCAAACGCCGAAGCTCGCACTGAAGAGTTGTTCACCGCCCGCGGCGAACGGTGGTTCGATGACGATGCACCAATTCGCAAAGTACATCTCGATGCATCAATGTTCATTGGTGGCATTCGTGCGCTACTTCTGCAGAGTCTGCACCCTCTAGCAATGACCGGGGTAGCACAGCATTCCGATTACCGAAACGACCCATGGGGACGCCTACAACGAACCGCGGACTTCCTTGCGACAACCACGTTCGGACCAAAAGAAGCAGCCGAGCAGGCGATTGCGACTGTCACTGCGATCCACGACCGTGTGACTGGCACGACACCTGAGGGTGTCGAATATCGGGCGAATGATCCCCACTTGCTCGCCTGGGTGCATGTTGCCGAGGTCGACTCATTTCTTCGTGCCCATGATCGCTACGGAGAGTCGCCACTCGAGGCGTCTGATCGCGACCGTTACATCGCCGAATCTGGTTCGATTGCTGCGCGTCTCGGAGCCGACCCGGTGCCCGTCACCGAGCAGGGTGTCGCAGATCTTCTTCACGACTTTCGATCCGAGTTACGGGCAACCCCTGAGGCGCGTGAGGCTGCGCGATATCTCCTCATTGACCCGCCGCTTCCAGCATCATCGAAGCCCGCTTACGGTGTAATCGCCGCTGCAGGCGCGTCACTCCTCCCGCTATGGGCACGCAAAGAACTTCGCATTCCATGGTTTCCGGTCTCGGAACGCCTTGCGATCAGACCGGCAGGCGACCTCATCACGAAGACAATTCGTTGGGCGTTACAACCCAACCAGCCTTCAACCTGAGACGGTTCGCATCTCTTTCGCCAGCGAACCCCGCTCAACAATTTCAATCTGGTGTAGACCGAGCCACGCACACATTGTCTCAAGTTCTTCGATTGCTTCGCTAGCGATCTCGAGACGTCGAGCCGGCATGTCATCACTGTCTTCAACCCAAGATGCTTGGACCAGAAGAACCTGTCTGGCCCGATCGGCCTTCAGATCAAAGCGGCCGACAATCCGGTCTCCCAGCAAAAACGGCAGCACGTAGTAGCCGTACCGACGCTTCGCTGCAGGGGTATAAATCTCGATTCGATAGGTGAAATCAAATAGACGTTCATCGCGGTCACGGAACCACACCACCGGATCAAACGGACTAAGAAACGCTCGGGCATGAACCGCACGTGGAATGTACAGATCTCGGGAGCTGTACCCCGGCTGTTGCCAACCCTCCACTGTGACAGCAACCAGATCACCTGTTCGAACCAGATTCTCGAGGTGGGGTTTAACATCGGTGATTCTTTGGCGGTGATAGTCAGCGATGTCATGTATCGTGCCGACACCGAGATGGCGGGCCGCCTGCCGAATCAGTTCCTCGCGAGCAACAGACTCATCGGGGGTCTCAGCCTGTAACGCTGCGGCAGGGAGAACTTGCTCCGGGAGGTCGTACAAACGAGCGAAGTCGGTTGCCCGACGCGTTGCTGCAACCTCACCTTTCCAAAAGAGAAATTCCAATGCAGCTTTCGCTGCGTCCCAATCCCACCAATCGGTCTTGGGAGACGTCCGCGGTGAAAGTTCGCCAGCCGTGATTGGCCCACTCTCACCAATGGCACTCAGCACACGCTTCACAAGACCCGGATGCTCGTTTGCTATGCGGTTGACACCTTTCCAAGCATGGGGTTGGCTCATTCGCCATCGAAGTAACCGGTGCTGTGAGGCCGGAACATGGCTTGCCTCGTGCACCCAGTATTCAAATATGTCGCCTGCTGAGGTTGCCGAAGGAATGAGCGTTCGGTCATGCGGTCCAAGTCGCGCAAACAAAGGAAGTTCCTGACTACGCACCAGCACGTTGACGGAATCAATCTGAATGATTCCCATATCGTCGAACGCCCGACGGAGATGCCGCCGATCGACCTGGCCTGCAGGTCGTTCACGGTGGAAGCCCTGAGCGGCAAGAGCAGCTCGACGGGCCTGCGAAATTGTGAGCCGGCGAGTAGCCGTCACGCAGAGTTACTCGTTCAGTCCGCGACGCTGATCGTCACCGACTCGATAACAACATCATCTGTCGGGCGATCCCCCGCTGCAGTCGGGACGTTCTGCATACGCTCAACAAGTTCGAGTCCCTTCACTGTTTGACCAAAGAGGCTGTACAGCGGTGGGAGTTGAACACCGCTCGGCCCGCTGATAAGGAAGAACTGACTGCCGTTCGTGTTTGGTCCCGAATTTGCCATAGCAAGCGAACCGATCTGATACTGACCTGGCTTCGGCAACTCATCGTCGAATCGATATCCGGGGCCACCACGACCGGTGCCAGTTGGGTCGCCCCCTTGACACACAAACCCATTGATGATCCGGTGGAAGATAATTCCGTCGAAGTAGTGGTGGAGCGCGAGGAACACAAAGCTGTTCACAGTGACAGGAGCATTCACTGCATCAAGCGCAATGACAATCTCACCAGCTGGTTCGCCGGCAATCGAGACCGACATCGTTGCGGTGTAACGCTTCGCCGGGTCGATACCCATCTCTGGGGCCTCGGGGAACTGTTGCTGTCGAGGTGCGGAGCCGTCAAAAAGTCGAAAAGGTGTCGCCATATGGCCAGACCTTATCGGCGTCGTGACACCCGTCGGCCAGACTGTAAGGGTGAGCAAAGTAAAGACGTCCCATGTGTGTTCAGAATGTGGCACCCACCATCCAAAGTGGACTGGGCAATGCACCGGGTGCGGAGAGTGGAATACGCTGACTGAAGAGGTCATTTCAACCGGGCTTTCCGTTGACGTCTCCTCAGTGAGTGCCCCCCGTGCACGATCTACTGATGCTCGGCCTCCCGTCGCTCTCGATGACGCGACGACTGACGTTGGTTCAGTTCGCTCTACGGGAATTGCCGAGCTCGATCACGTACTCAGCGGTGGGCTCGTCGATGGCTCGGTCACCTTGCTTGGTGGCGAGCCAGGTATCGGGAAGAGCACCCTGCTTCTGCAGGTTGCGCATCACTGGAATGGGCCAGTCCTGTACGTCTGCGCCGAAGAAAGTGCGCAACAGGTACGCCAACGAGCAGAGCGACTTGGAGCAATTCGCCCGAACATCTGGCTACTTGCCGAACAAGGTCTCGGAGAAATCGCCGACGCGATTGACAGCACGACACCTTCGCTGATCATCGTTGACAGCATCCAGATGATCTCAGACCCAGTGGTCACCTCGGCTCCAGGTTCGGTTGCCCAAGTCAGAGCTACCGCACAATTTCTGGTGAATCTCGCGAAACGGAAATCGATTCCGCTCGTTCTGGTTGGACATGTCACCAAAGATGGTGATCTTGCTGGACCTCGGGTGCTCGAGCATCTGGTCGACACGGTCTTAAGTTTCGAAGGAGATCGCCATCACTCGCTTCGCTTGGTTCGAGCGGTCAAACATCGCTTCGGTTCAACCAATGAACTCAGCGTCTTCGAAATGACAGGAGACGGCCTCACCGGTGTCGCCGACCCAAGCCAACTGCTCCTTGCTGACCGCAAAGAACAGATTCCAGGGTCGGCTGTTGTGCCGACGCTTGAAGGCCGTCGCCCCCTCATCGTTGAGTTGCAGGCACTGACATCTGTCGCACCTCCTGGCGTTCCCGCTCGGCGAACTGCCCAAGGAATCGATCAATCACGACTCGCCATGCTGCTTGCAGTGCTTGCGCGTCACTGTGGAGTTCCGACTGCCGCAACAGATGTCTACGCGTCAGCGGTTGGCGGTGTTCGAATAGCCGAACCAGGCATTGACCTTGCGTTGAGCTTGGCCATCGCATCATCGATCGTCGATCGCCCGCTACCGCCAGATCTTGCCGTCTTCGGCGAAGTTGGTCTTGGTAGTGAGGTCCGGCAAGTTGCCCAACCGGACCGAAGGTTCGCGGAGGCACATCGACTCGGTTTCAAACGGGTCATTGCCCCGCTGCGTTCGCCTGACCCGGCCGACAGCATCGAACTCATTCGCGTCGGAGATGTTGGCGAGGCGCTCCGGGTAGCGGGTCTCACCTGAGCCGCTGATTGCCGTCGTTGCGCTCGTTTATGCCACTTCTTCGGGGCGATCGTTAGCCTTGGAAGCGTGAACCTTCGGCTCGCACTCGCTCAACTCAACCCGACTGTCGGTGCGATTAACGCGAATCTCCAACAACTCAAAGATGCGTATGCCGAAGCCGTGCAAAAAAACTGCTCGCTCATTGCATTTGGTGAGCTCAGTGTCACGGGTTACCCGCCCGAAGATCTTCTACTAAAACCGCGTTTCATCATCGATCAACTTGCAGCACTGAATGATTTCGCTGCTTCGACATCGTCATGTGTCGCTGTCGTTGGCGTCGTTGACTTCGACGGTCAGCAACTCTTCAATGCTGCTGCCGTGTGCTCGGACGGGAAAGTACAGCACGTCTACCACAAACGAAATCTTCCGAATTACAGCGTGTTTGATGAGAAGCGTTACTTCTCCCCGGGGACCGAACCGTTACAACTCATTGGCGTCAACGGCGTCGCAGTTGGCATCTCGATCTGCGAAGACATTTGGGTCGATGACGGCCCACATATCGAACTGGTTTCGGCGGGAGCCGAAATTCTCGTCAGCATTAATGGCTCCCCATACCACCTCGATAAAGACGCGGAACGCGAGAACCTCATCGCAAATCGAGCTTCTGATCTGCAGGTTCCAATCTGCTACGTCAACCAAGTTGGTGGGCAAGATGAACTCGTCTTCGATGGTGGATCATTTGTTGTCGATCGCGGCGGTGAGCTAGTTGCTAGGGCACCTCTATTTGAAGAATCGTTGCTCATCACCGATGTCAGCATTGAACCCCGTGAAGTACGGGCTCAGCGAACTATTGACCTCGGTAGTGAATCAGATACCGAAATCTCTGACCCGCCATTGACGCCGGTCGCCGATTCGATATCAGGAGATAGCGAACTCTACGAAGCACTCGTCTTGGGTACACGCGATTACTGCCATAAAAACGGGTTCAGCGATGTTGTGATCGGGCTATCGGGGGGCATCGATTCAACGCTTGTTGCCTGTGTCGCGGTCGATGCTCTCGGACCCGATCACGTTCACGGTGTCGCAATGCCCTCGCGCTACTCCTCAGATCATTCTTTGACCGATGCTGAGGCGCTCGCTGACAACCTAGGTATCGATATGCGAACGATCTCGATTGAGCCGGCGTTCGCAGCGTATATGGACATGCTTGATCCATCATTTGAAGGACGGCAACCAGGGTTGACATGGGAGAACGTACAGTCACGTTGCCGAGGCCAAATCCTCATGGCTCTCTCGAATGAATTCGGCTGGATGGTGCTTACCACCGGAAATAAGAGCGAGGCGGCGGTTGGCTACTTCACGATTTACGGCGACTCAGTCGGTGGCTATGCAGTCATCAAAGACCTACTCAAGTTGAAGGTCTACGACCTGTGCCGGTTGGTCAATCAACGATCTGGGAAAGAGGTGATCCCAGACAATGTCATCACCAAACCACCTTCCGCGGAACTCCGCCCCGATCAGCGAGATGACCAAAGTCTCCCGCCTTACGAGGTACTCGACCCGATTCTTTCGCTGTATGTCGAACATGATCGAACTACAACAGACATCATTGACGAAGGCCATGACCCCGACATGGTCTCTCGCATCACCCGACTTGTCGATATCGCCGAGTACAAACGACGGCAGTCACCCCCCGGTGTTCGCGTCACCCGTAAGGCCTTCGGAAAAGATCGACGAGTTCCGATCACAAACGGTTATCGCTGAGCAGCGAGATCGCTGAGAAGTTCAACCGCGCGATCAACCTGATCGATCGGTACCAGCAGGTGATCATGGTGATGGCCAGCGACCACGTTGCAGGCGATTCCATCATCGGCCAAGGTTGCACTCACTGCAGCAGTTAAGCCGACTCCTTCCAATGAGGAATTCACCGACAGCGTGATCCAACCAAGTTCAACAGGGTCGATAACGCCGACATGTTGCGCGTCCTCACGTGAGATTACGATTGAGATCCCCTCAGGCTCGACGACTGTGGAATAGATCACTACTCCGTCCGGTACTGACTCAATCCCTGCGACCGTGGTGTACACGAACGTCCCAGGAGTCAACACAGGGTTCATGCCGCGAATCATTTCATCGCGATCAGAAATCACCGATCGATCATCACCCACAGCACGGCTGACCAGACTGCCCGTCGGCATCTGCCGACGATCGCCCACCAAGAACGACGTTGGCAAATTGTGTGTCATGATCTGCTTGCTTGACGTAGTACTCCCAACGCGGCCCATTCGGATCAACTACCCAGGTCTCAACCTTTTCTGCAAAGCAGCAGATGGTGTCATCGACACCAGTCGTTAGGAGGCCGGCACTTGTCAACCGTCGCTCTTCTTCGACCACCTGTTCGGCTGATTCAACCTCGACACCGAGGTGATTGATTGTTCCAGCCGGAGCATCATGATTTTCAAAAATCACGAACTTCATCGGAGGATCCTCGAGCGCCCAGTTGGCGTACCCGTCATTCACCTTCGTTGGGCCCTCACCGAACAACTTGCTGTAAAACGAGATTGATTCCGTGAGATCTCGAACATTCATTGCCAACTGAACACGCATCTTCGACAGTATGTCAGTAACACTGGAGGCATGAAGACACATCAGGTCGGCATTATCGGTCTCGGAACAGTGGGTGCCAGATTCGTGGAGCAGTTCAACCTTCACGAGCGGTTTGAGCTTTCCGCCTGCTGGGACGCATCAGATGATGCTCGAGCCAGGTTCAGTGAGACAGAGAACGTTGTCGACACGGCCCAGGCTGTGATTGCAAACTGCGACGTCGTTTACATAGCAGTCCCACCAGCCGCTCATGCAGCGTACGTCGAGCAAGCCGTTGCAGCTGGTTGCGCGATTTTCTGTGAGAAACCGCTGGGAGTTGACATCCCAGAAAGCGAACATATTCTTCAACTCGTTGAGTCGTCAGGGTTACCGAGCGCAATTAACTACGTCTTTGGTTCAGCGCCCTCTGCCGTCGAGTTGGCGCGAAGAGTCACGAATGGCGAACTCGGCGACATCAGCTCTGCAGAATTCATGATGCACCTCACTGAGTGGCCTCGAGCGTGGCAAGCCGCGGCAACTTGGCTAGCAGAGGCCGATGAGGGTGGCTGGATTCGCGAAGTTGGATCGCACTACGTCTTTCTTGCCCAGCGACTATTTGGAGAAGTCTCACTTGAACAGTGCCTCGTGCGTCGTCCCGCTCCACAACTAGCTGAGAATCTTGTCACCGCTCGGCTGACGACAGCCCCAACACCGTTCACCATGCACTGCGAGAGCGGCTCGGCTGGCAACGACTCGCTGATGTTCAACGTCCGCGGTTCTCAACAGTCGATGCGAATTGTCGACTGGTACAACCTCGAAGCAACCGACGCTGACGGTAACTGGGCAACGGTCGAGATTGAAGCGACTCCCTCTGCACCATGGGCTGCATACCGAGCACAACTCGATGGCCTTGCGGCAATGCTTGACGGCAAGGAACATCGCCTACCGACATTTGCCGAGGCCTTGGGGGTCCAGCGAGTCATCGAAGGAATTCTCTCGACCTGAGAGGCGCTAGAAAGATCAGCCCTCAGACCCATTGCGGGTGAATCACATACAACGTTGGAGAAGCGTCGTTTTCGTCGATTCGGGGCATCGGGGCAATGAGCCGCCACCGCACGAGGTCATCGATGGCATCCTGCACAGCAAGTTCTTTCAGCGGAATCCACCATTTCTTACCGCCAGCCAACTGCGCGATGCCCTCCACATCGATCTCGAACGTCGTCCCACCCATTGGGTGACCCGCTTGGTTCTCCACGATCTCCAACAAGACGTTGTTCCAAATCCTCCAATGCCATCGGTCTAACTCTCCATCTCGGGCCCGCTCGTCAAGCACGCCGGCCATTCGATGCTCGACTGGCTTGACCCACATCTTGTCGCGAATGCAATCCAACATTCCTTGGAGAACGTCAACAGCCTCGGAGATGCCAGAGCTGGAGTCGGAGTCGTTGTGAACAACGCTCTGGAGACGCTCAAGTGGACGGACGATGCGTGGGTCGTCCCCGATTAGTGGCATGACGACTGATGATGCCTTGTTAATCGCAGTGAACAACGGCTGCGGGTCAGACGTGTTGGTGGATTTCAACACCATCTCGATGTACTCATCGACGAAGAACTCAACCTTTGGAACTTCCACACTTTCACTCTTGCCACCTCGCGGTCATCACGCACAACTTTCCGAGGCAAAACATCAACAATTCGCGCTCAAAGTTCGTCGTCATCGAAGAGTTGATTATTGCGAGCGAGAAACATTGGATGCGGCGTTCACGCACATAAAGCAGAGAAAACTTGCGCGCCTACAGGAAACAGGTACCCGAAGTGACACCATGGAGGGTGATGATCACCTTCAATGATTCGCTACGTGAACAAATCATTGGCCATCTGGCCAACCACGACCGCCGAACCTACCCCCTTGAAGGGCGACGGCACGCAGCGGTTGCGATCACAATTGTTAACTCTGATCCCATTCTCCACGATGGGGAGCATCCACTTGAACCAGAGTTCAGCGACATGTCCATGGTTCCTGGGGACGTCGAGGGACTTGACGGCCGAATGGTCGGTGTCGCAGGAGGAGCAGCATTCCTACTCTGCCGGCGGGCTTCACGTCTCAACAGTCACTCTGCCCAATGGGCGCTTCCTGGCGGACGTATCGATGATGGTGAAACCGTCGAGCAGGCAGCCCTGCGCGAACTTCACGAAGAGCTTGGATTAGAACTCGGGGAAGACAGTGTTCTCGGTCTCCTTGATGATTACCCGACGCGCTCGGGTTACGTCATCACTCCGGTGGTTCTTTGGGGCGGGGCAGATCCTGAGCTCATCCCATCGCCAGATGAAGTTCGTGCTGTGTACCGAATCGGCGTCCACACTCTCTGCCGAGATGACTCGCCGCGATATGTCGATATCCCTGAAAGCGACCGACCTGTCGTTCAAGTTCCGCTCGGTGGCGATCTCATTCATGCACCTACCGGAGCTGTTCTCGTTCAATTTCGATGGGTGGGGATTGAAGGTAGGGCTTCAGACGAGGCAAGGGTTGACCACATGGAACAACCTGTATTTGCTTGGAAGTAAGCCGCTACCACTCGCCATGGACTGTGATGTCCCCAATTCGCTCCCAAGTGTTCCGCGCTCGATCACACACGATGGCTGAACCCGTTGGCAATTCAATGAGTGGAACATCCGATGAGAGATGCTGAGCTCGCTGCAACTGTTCCTCTGCCCAAGTCTCAGACTCGGTGAGAACTGCCATCCCTTTGACTAGCCCAAGACCGAAGGTGAACGCGCCACCTCTTGGATCTGTCATCGGGTCGCACATCGCTGATGCACTTGCTCCAACTGCGGCGACGACACCATCTCGACTCAGCACTCCTTGAACCGACTGCCATAACGGGGTGTCCTTCAACGCTGTGCGCAGGTGAATCGGCGAGTCGCCAACAAGCCACACCATGTCAACACCATCAACCAGCGAAACAAAATTTGGATCAGTTGACTGCGCACGTGTCAACGCCATGACGGGGACGATCTCAACCCCCAGTCGTTGCCCCCATTGCTGTGCGGACTCAATCAGCAACTGAGGTTGCTCGAAAGCATCTGCGGTTGGAAGCACGGCTACAGGCCCAGATCGCCTTTGAAGGAGCGATGCATCGACAACGTCGTTACCTGTGAACGGACTTCCGCCGAACAGAGCCAACGTCCCAAGATGTTCACCGACCATCGACTCATCGTAGGCGGCTGTTCACGGCACAAACTTGACTTCCCAACATCACACATTGGTTCAACTCATCATTTTCCCTATCGTGTTCAGATGTCGCCTCAATCGGTCAAACGTGTCGGCGTTGAGGGAACTGGACTGATAGTCCCAGGAATGTTCGAGGAATATTCCTGAATGATGAATGAAGGCATGTCATGCAGCGGGCCGCAAGACTCAGCCCCTGTTGAGCCAGAGCCATCTAAATGGGTGCTGCCAAGTGATGGTCCAACCGATGATTCGGCGCTGGTGGCAATTGGCGGCGATCTTGAACCGGGCACACTTCTCACGGCGTACCGGATGGGACTATTCCCAATGCCTGTACCCCGGCGGCGAATCGGATGGTTCTCACCTGACCCGCGGGGTATTCTCCCACTCGATCAACTTGTGATTTCACGCTCGCTCCGCAGAAGTCTCAGGCGGTACAACGTCTCGCGCAACGAAGCCTTTACCGAGGTAGTCACCAATTGCGCCGATCCGCGTCGGCCGAGTGGATGGATCGATCGTTCGATCGTCGAGGCGTACACCACACTCCACCAGTTGGGTTGGGCTCATTCGATCGAGGTGTGGGACGACGACCGGTTAGTCGGAGGACTCTACGGCGTTCGAATACACGGTTTTTTTGCCGGAGAGTCAATGTTTCATCACGCAACCGATGCCTCGAAAGTGGCACTGGTGCATCTTGTTGATTGGTTTCACAACTCACACGGCAAATTGTTGGATGTGCAATGGACAACAGACCACCTCAGCAGCCTCGGCGCCGTTGACATCGCACGCCACGATTATCTGCAGTTGCTGAAAGATGCGGTTCTGCCGATTACCCGCAAGAATGACGCTTCCTAGTTGCAATAAGGAGTTCGAATATGCCAGACAAGCCGTGGATGATGCGCACCTACTCAGGCCACTCAACTGCCCGCGCATCTAACGAGCTGTACCGAACCAACCTTGCGAAAGGCCAAACCGGTCTATCAATTGCATTTGATCTTCCGACCCAAACCGGATTCGACCCTGACGCCGAACAAGCTCGTGGTGAAGTCGGCAAAGTGGGTGTGCCGGTTGCTCATCTCGGTCATATGAGAACGCTGCTCGACAGCATTCCACCTGGGCAAATGAACACCTCCATGACGATCAACGCATCTGCAGCCTGGCTGTTATCTCTGTACGTTGCCAATGCCGCTGAGCAAGGAACTCCATCGGTTGATCTTCGAGGCACAACCCAGAATGACATCGTCAAGGAATACCTTTCGCGCGGTACCTACATCTTCCCGCCTGAGGCATCACGCCGACTCATCGTCGACATGATCGTCTGGTGCCGCAAGCACGCCCCCTCTTGGAACCCAATGAATGTGTGCTCGTATCACCTTCAAGAAGCAGGCGCGACGCCGGTTCAAGAAATTGCATACGCCATGGCAACCGCCATCGATGTACTTGATGCAGTTAAGGCATCCGGGCAGATCACAGACGATGAATTTACCGGGGTATTCGGATCGATTTCGTTTTTTGTGAACGCCGGGATCAAGTTCATTGAGGAGATCTGCAAACTTCGCGCAATGACAGACATGTGGGCTGAAATCGGTCGAACTCGGTATGGCGTGACCGACGAAAAGGCCCTTCGTTTCCGGTACGGAGTGCAGGTCAACTCTCTCGGACTCACCGAATCGCAGCCCGAAAATAATGTTCAGCGAATCGTTCTTGAAATGTTGGCAGTGACCCTGTCAAAGCACGCACGAGCACGGTCGGTACAGCTGCCCGCATGGAACGAGGCTCTCGGCCTTCCAACTCCGTGGGACCAACAATGGTCGTTACGCATGCAGCAGGTCCTTGCCTTCGAAACCGACCTTCTCAACTACGACGACATCTTCGACGGATCACACGTCATCGAACGACGTACAACTGAATTGCAGGAAGAAGCCACAGCGGAACTCAACGATGTCCTTGAACTCGGAGGAGCATTCGCAGCGATTGACACCCTGAAATCTCGTTTAGTTGGTTCGATGGCTGAACGTACTCGCCGCATCTCATCAGGCGAGCAAACCGTTGTCGGAGTCAACTCATTTACCCAATCTGAACCATCTCCACTCGGTGGCTCAGAAGCAATTCTTCGCGTTGACCCAGCAGTCGAAGCTGAAACGGTCGCCGATCTCGCAGCCTGGCGCAATGATCGCGACCAGAGCGCAGTTGACCAAGCTCTGGCTGATCTCAGAACAGCAGCGGTGAGCAACAGCAATATCATGGACGCATCAATTGCTCTTGCTGTTGCGGGCGGAACGACTGGTGAGTGGGGTGCCACTCTTCGTGAGGTCTTCGGCGAATATCGAGCTCCGACAGGAATCGGCGCAACAACCCGGTCTGACAAGTCACTATCTGCAGTCGCAGCCAAAGTGCGTGAAATGGCCGGTGGGCCACCTCGTTTGCTTGTGGCAAAACCAGGGCTTGACGGTCACTCGAATGGAGCAGAGCAAATTGCTGTTGCTGCCCGGGATTCCGGAATGGAAGTGGTCTATGCCGGAATTCGTTCCACCATCGACCAAATTGCTTCGACAGCTCGCGATGAAGATCCCGACGTCATCGGGCTATCAATACTCTCGGGATCACACCTCGAACTTGTCCCCCAGGTGGTACAGCGTATTCGAGCACTAGGTGTGGATGCCCCAATCGTTGTCGGTGGCATCATCCCCGATGAGGATCAGCCACAACTACTCAGTAGCGGCGTTGCCGCGATTTACACCCCAAAGGATTACGAACTCTCGGGAATCATGACCGATATCTGTGAACTCGCCTCACAGCATCGGATCAGGCAGAACTGACGAGCCGTTCGCGTTCAATCCAGTTCTCCAACAGCGGAGACGACTCAAAACTGGTAATCAAGGCGTACCGAGGGGCATTCCCCAGGTGCACAACGACATGCCAAAGCCGCTGAGTGTCAACGATGTATCTTGAGCCTCGATGCAGCGGCACTCGACGTTCAGTTGCGGAGTTGGGTAGCCCGTCTTCATCATTGTCCATCAGCAGCATGTAGCTGTCAGGGCAATCCGTAAGTTCAACCCACGTGCGCACAACCCAGCCCTCACCATCGGGGTTGAACCGGTTGTTGTCGTCACGATGGAGAGATTTGATTGCAGTTTCGCGATCTTGTGGTTCGAGTTTGATAACTCGAACACGTCCGAAATTTGCTCCAACGCCATCGACATAGCTACGAAGTGTCGGCGCAATCTCAGCATTTGATGTCCAAAGGGCGTCCTTGTCGGTTTTGCCCTTATCCCAAAACCCTCGACAATCAAGCTCACCATCCGCGGATGCAAGCGGCGCGAAATTGGTATCGCCACCGCTCTTCCAATCCATGTACTCCAGCTGCTCCCATTCTTCAGTTGGGATATCCACGGGCATTGGCGAAAGCTCAACGACTCCGTCACTGTCAAGAATGCTCATGCGGAAGTGATCTGTACGGAGCGGGATCTTCACGCTCCAATGTTCACTGTTGGGCCAAAAGCTCATAGCAATGAGTGTAAAGAGTTAAGAGAAGTGCCGTGGTGCACCCCAACGGATCAAACGGTTAGCCGACACCTGCAATTGTTGAGTCTGGTGGGAGCGTCACGATGACAAAACCCCTGGGGATCTCAATGATCTCGCCAACTTGAATATCACTCGCATTCTCAAGCTCGTTCAGTTCAACGATCTGTTTCATGGGAACTCCAAAGCCAGCTGCAATTGCCGACAACGTGTCCCCCGAACGAACCTCATAGAAATATCGATTTGTATCGGGCAGGGTTGTTGTCGTCGATGTCGTTGTTGTCGTCTGAATTGGCGGCAAGGGGTCAAGCGAAAAGTCATTGCTACATCCGGATGCGAGCGCGAGAACAACCACAGACGTCCCCAGAACAAACTCTCTGACCGGCAGTAGTGATGATGGTTTCAGCATGTGTGGCAGATGTCCTCCACTGAGAACTCTACGGCGAATGCGCCCTAGCCTCACGCAGGTGGAATCCCCCAGAACTTTTCCAGGTGCAGTTGTTCCTCACCGCCAGTATCGAGTCGACGCCGATGGAGTCAGCATCGCAGTGAACGAATGGGGTGACGAAACGGACCCCGTTCTCGTGCTGGTCCACGGAGGCGCAGATTTTTCTCGAACATTTGATGTCTTTGCTCCGTTGCTCGCAGCTGCTGGGTGGCGAGTAGTCGCATGGGACCATCGCGGCCACGGTGATAGCGATCACACCCACCTGTACTCATTCGAAGCCGACCTCCGAGATGCTGTCCGAGTTCTTGACACCGTCGCACCTCAACAAGCAGTCGCCGTTGTCGGACACTCAAAAGGTGGTGCGATCATGACATCACTCGCTGAAGCTCAACCCTTTCGATTCCGCTCATTTGTCAATCTCGATGGAATTCCCTACCGGCGACCCGGACCAGATCTCCCTGAATTCCAGCGCGCTGACGCACTCAACACCGAAATAACTGCATGGCTCGAACATCGTCGTCGCTCGGCAACCGGATCGCGCAAAACCGGCAGTATCGAAGAACTTGCTCACCGGCGGGCGCAGATGAATCCACGTCTCTCAACCGAATGGCTTGAATATCTTGTCACCGTCGGAGCCAAAGAGGACGACGGTCGTTGGCGATGGAAACTAGACCCATCAATGAGGATGGGTGGCTTCGGGCCTTGGCGACCAGAATTTGGCTTATTCAGACTTGCCGGTCTCGGGGTTCCATTTCTGGGTGTGCTCGTCGGTGCCGATGAGCCGATGGGGTGGGGAACAAAGCCGCATCAAATTGAACAATGGATGCCTCGCCATGGGCGCCTCGAATACTTCGGGGACCTCGGGCATTTCATACATATCGAACAACCACAGATGGTTGCGGAGATGACGCTTGATTTTCTGGGGAGCCCATCGTGAACAGCACAACACTTCGGCATAATCGAATTGATCTCGCCCTTCACGAACTTCGACCAGCGATAGGTAAGGACCAACCGCTGCTCCTTCTTCATGGACTCGGTGAGCGGACACCACCAGATATCCCAAGTGATACCGATAGTTGGTCCGGAAGCATCTGGGGACTTGACTTCACCGGCCATGGTGATTCAACCATCCCAGTTGGAGGTGGCTATTCGGCAGAAGCACTCCTCGGCGATGTTGATGCAGCGATCAACTACTTAGGAACTGTCACAGTGCTTGGCCGCGGTCTCGGTGGATACGTCGCTCTTTTGGCTGCAGGGGCACGAGCTGATGCGGTACACGGAGCGATCATCACCGATGGTCCAGGACTCACAGGAGGCACCTATGAGTCATCAGTTCCCCAGGCAGCTCGTCTCGTGAACCTCGGGCAGTCCCCTGATCCATACGCCCTACATGAGCTGAGTCGTGATGTCCGCGCTCCCGAGTACGCACTTGATTTCGTCAAGCTCAGTACAGATCGTTCAGATCTGGCAGAGCCAATCAACGTATCTGCTAAGTATCAGCCCGCATGGCTTCAAGCAGTTGCGGCAGCGCCGGGTGTTGCAGCGCTTCCTCTGCCGGAAGCTCTCGATCTATACAGGGCGTAACTCACGATGAGCGGTCGGTGATGAACTCTGCGAGCTCGACGAGCGGTTCAATCGCATCCGACGTAATCACCGGAGAGTCAAGAGCCTGAACCGCCAGAGAGATATTGGTCGCGATGAGGCGCTCGATCTCATTAATGGCACCGACGTCGATGATCGTTTGTTGAATTTGAGCTACCTGCTCATCGGACAAATCGGATGACCCCACCTTGTCAAGAATTTTTCGCTGACTTGAATTCGCAAGCGCTACTGCACGGGCAAGGAGTGGAGTCGGTTTGCCTTCTCGTAGATCGCCACCAACTGGTTTCCCAGTTACCTCAGTGTCACCAAAAGCGCCCATCACGTCATCTCTCATCTGAAACGCATCACCAAGTGGCAGGCCATAGGCACTGAGTGCCTCGATGACATCGGTTGCATCTCGTCCTTCAACGAGCGCTGCACCGAGATGTAGCGGTCGTTCGACCGTGTATTTCCCACTCTTGTATCGGCAAATACGGTCAGCGAGTTCGATCCGTCTGTCGCTTCGAACAGACCCAGTGATATCGAGTAACTGACCGATGTTGAGTTCGATACGAAGTTCGTTCCAGAGTTCAAGGGCTGATTGTGGAACTCCTACGAGAAACCGATCTGCGAGCACTGCGGCAATGTCACCTACGAGTATCGCAATGCCTTCTCCGTAGCGACGTGACTCACCATCCCAGTCTTTCTCGGCGTGCAGACGTTCAAACCGGCGATGAGTTGTTTCGGCTCCCCGACGGGCATCTGCATCATCGAGTACATCATCATGAAAGAGCGCCGATGCATGGGTCAGTTCAATTGCGGCTCCAGCACCAGTGACTACCCCATCAACGGCGTTTGCAGCGGAAGCGTCTCCTCCTGCAGCGATGAATCCCCAGTAACAAAATGCTGGCCTGAGACGTTTGCCCCCCGAGGAAACAAGTCGCTGAATCTCAAAGACCGGATCAGCTAAAAGACCGTCAAGGTCTGCCCATCGCTGAATCTCAACGGCAATTTCACGCTGCAAACGTTCATCAACTCGAGAGGCAATCGAGATGAGGTGGTTCGGAACTGCCGCCATCAGTCGTTGTCGGCCGCAGGCAAACCAGAAACGATTTCATCAACACGAATTCGGGCAGCACCAATGCGCTCCCGACATACCGCGATCAGTTCGGCTGCCCTGCTCACTCGATCAGCGAGACGATCAACGTCAACATCGACTGCTTCTAACTCGTTCAAGATCTCATCGAGCTCGGCCAGCGCATCGGCGTAACTCACTTCTTTTGCCATCTCACTCCTCCTCCGGAGTCGTTTCGTTCACAGTACTTCTCACTACCCCATCGACCAATCGAGTGATCAGTTCGTCACCCACTGAAAGGTCTCTCGCCGATGTCACAATCCGTCCATCGGCAGTCGTGGTCATTGTCCAACCACGCTCAAGTAGGCGCGCTGGATCAAGTAGGGCAAGTCGTCGCTCCCGCTCGGTGATCGATGTATCGACTCGTTCGATGGTCAACGGTGTTCGCACCAGCCGATCTTGGCGAGACCTCAAACGCTCAGCACTCCGTTCGATTGCAGAGTTTGTGCGGGTGACTACTCTGCTGGCGCGTGACTCGAGACGATCGATCTGGGTGGCGAGTTCGAAGAAAGCACGTTCGACAATCACTCCCCATCTCGCTTCAGTTTCGTCGACAAATCGCTGTACTCGATCGATTAACCAGCCGGCACACGCCGTAGGCGTCTTCAGCGCAGTGTGGGCAACCTCATCAGCCACAGTGGTATCAATTTCATGGCCAAGCCCGGTTATGACCGGTAACGGACAGGTGGCAATTGCCCGAGCGACACCCTCGGTGTCGAAAGCGGCGAGGTCGTTGCGAGCACCTCCACCACGAACCACCGCAACAACATCTGCACCGTGTTCCACCGCCGCCGCGATTCCTGCAATCACCATGGCCTCTGCCTGATCGCCCTGCACTCGAGCATCAAAAGCAAGCAGATGGAAGCCAAACCCACTCGATTCAAGTTCGTCGGTGAAGTCATGCCAGGCCGCAGATCCAACACTTGTTACGACAGCGACTCGCAACGGCACGATCGAGACACTGTGCATGGCGTTGTTACGAAGCAAGCCCTCCGCGGTGAGTGAAGCAAGTACGCGATCTCGGCTTGCTGTGATGTCCCCAAGCGTGAATCGAGGATCAAGGTCAGAGATTTTCAGGCTGAGTCGCCCAGTTGGTGCGTACACATCAAGGGTCCCAAACACCCTCACTTTGGTCCCGTCAGAGAGCTCAAGTCGATTCGAGGCCAGCATCGGCCGGAGGTTTCGCTTTACATTCGCAAAGAGCGCAACATTGACTGTTGCTTTCTTACCGTCGATATCTTCAACAAGCGAGAAGTAGCTGTGCTGTCCTTGATCTCGGTAACCGCTGATTTCTCCGGTCACCCACACTCCACCACCGAAACCACTCTTCAGCTGAGCGTTAATCGCGTCGGTAAGTTCACCAACAGTAAACGTGGGGCTGAGATCAGCGACGGGCATCAGTACCAGGGGCGACTGATGTGCTGTCGAGCGGTCAGCGGGCTCCGCAACCACGGACGACTGCCGAATCTCCACGCCGTGACCTGATCAGGAGTTTGGCTTGGAGCAAGAGGTCGAGGCCATAGCGCTTCAACTGCCGCAACAACTGCGGCTGCCTCTTCAGCGGTCGGCGCGGGGCTCATCGAGTGCAGTTTCGGATTGCTCATAGCGGCACGTTTCCATGCTTACGTTGCGGAAGCTCCTCGCGCTTGGACTCGAGGACCCGGAGAGCCGCAACCACCTTTTGGCGTGTTTCTGAAGGTGCGATGACATCATCGACAAACCCTCGTTCAGCTGCGGCGTACGGATTCGCGTAACGCTCTGTGTACTGCTCAATCAGTTCTGCTCGACGGGCAATTGGGTCTTGAGCCTGCTGAAGTTCACGGCGGTAGATAATTTCGACAGCGCCTTGGGGGCCCATTACCGCCAGTTCAGCCGAAGGCCACGCAAACGCAAGGTCGGCTCCAACCGACTTTGAGTTCATCACGACATAGGCACCGCCGTAGGCCTTGCGGGTGATGATTTGGATTCGTGGCACGGTTGCTTCACAGAAGGCATACAGCAATTTGGCGCCATGACGAATGATGCCCTCATGCTCTTGGTCCACACCAGGAAGGAATCCTGGAACATCAACAAAGACGAGTAACGGGATGTTAAACGCATCGCAGGTCCGAACAAAGCGGGCGGCTTTTTCCGAGGACTCGATATCAAGAACACCCGCAAACACCATCGGCTGGTTACCAACAATGCCGACCGTTTTGCCATCAACTCGTGCGAAACCACAAATCATTGACTTCGCCCAGTGAGGGAAGTACTCCATGAATTCACCGTCGTCGACGACAGATGCAATGACCTGCGCCATGTCGTACGGCATACTCGGGCTGTCCGGGAGGATGGAATCGAGTTCAGGGCAAAGTCGATTTGGATCGTCTGTTGCTTCGATTGCCGGCGGATTCTCAAGGTTGTTCTGCGGAAGGAGCGAGAGCAGATATCGCACCTCATCAAGACATGATTTCTCATCATCAGTCACAAAGGTGGCAACACCTGACTTCGACGCATGTGCCATCGCTCCACCGAGCGCCTCGAGGGTGACATCTTCGCCTGTCACCGTCTTCACAACATCAGGACCTGTGATGAACATGTGAGATGTCTCACGAACCATGAAAATAAAGTCGGTCATGGCTGGTGAATACACCGCCCCACCGGCGCATGGCCCAAGAATGACCGAAATTTGCGGAACAACACCGGATGACATGACATTGCGACGGAAAATTCCACCGTACGACGCAAGACTGACAACACCTTCTTGAATCCGAGCTCCAGCGCCATCATTGAGACCGATCATCGGTGCACCCGTCGACAAAGCGAGATCCATCACCTTGTGAATTTTTTCGGCGAACACTTCACCGAGTGCGCCACCGAACACGGTGAAGTCCTGACTGAAGACGAACACTTTGCGGCCGTCAACGGTTCCCCAACCGGTAATCACACCGTCGGTGTAGGGCTGCTCCTCAAGACCTGACTCATGGGCACGATGACGTGCGAGCATGTCGAGCTCATGGAAGCTGCCCGGGTCAAGCAGATAGTCGATTCGCTCACGGGCGAGCATCTTGCCTTTTGCATGCTGGCGCTCTACCGATCGCTCGGATCCGGCATGGCGGGCGGCCTCCTTGCGGCTCAGGAGGTCGTCGAGACGTTCTTTCATTGTTGACACAGCGAAGACGCTAATCGACAGTAACCACAGATGCTGTGGTCGCCTGCGTGACATCTGTCGTTGTTATCCCAGCGATAGTTGTTTCTGTGGGAACAATTGTTGTTGTGAGCGCAAGGGTTGTTGACGTAGTTGGCACTGTTCCATCCTCACCAACGATGGCTAATGGGCTTGTCACAACGCTCGAGAGGCCTGATTCAAATACTGCAGAAAGAGTCACCGTCCAGTTCCCGGTGACGTCGAATGGAAGGCCGTCTGCAGCACCAAGACGGGCGACTCCGACTCCATTCAATGGAATGTCCTGGATTGTCCCGCGTCCGTAACTTCCGATCTCAGGGTCGAATTCCAATCGCAGGCTCACAATCGTTGCCGGGGTCGACAGCACTTCCACTTCAAGCGCGTTTAAGCCAAGGGCTCCAGGATCAAGTGACACCTCAGCAGCAAACCCCGCTCCCTCGTCAGCGAGGGGGATTTCTAGGGCATATTCGCGGTCAGGAATCAGTGAAATTTTTGGTGGGTTAATCGCTAGCAGCCAACCACTAAACATGAGAACAACGACCCCAACAGTTGCTTCCGTCGCGAATACCCGCCTAAGGCGCATTGCGCTTCGGCGAGTGAGATGATCGACGCGGCTTAGTCGGTGACGAACCATGCCCCTCGCCTTGGCGGCAACAAACAACATGACGCCAACCGCAATCAGCTTCAAGATGAGTACGCGACCGTGTGAACTTGTAAACAGTGCATCGCCGTCAAGCCTCATCGTCTCAGCGACACCGGTAATCACGACGACAAGAATTGCTGGACCAGACACCCGCGAGTACGCACGCACAGCATGAACAAGATCTTGGTCACCAGGCCCCGCAAGAACAGCCCGACCCACAACAACGACGCCGCCCAGCCATACCGCAACCGCAACGACGTGCAGAATCATGACGATCAGCCCAATGAGTGCAAGGTTTCCACCTACTCGACTGAACGCAAGTGTGATCACCGAAACAGTCGGAGCGGCGATCGCAAGGGGCCTCGAGACATCATCAAGCACCGTCTCTGGACGGTACGCCACCCAAACTGATGCGATGACTGCGATCAACCGAATAATGGCAGCCGCCCCGTTCCAACCCTCGGTGAACGTTTGAGCGAAACTAAAGGGGTTGAGCGAGCCGGTGAACGACTTGCCCGTAAGTGACGATGTCAGCGCAGCCGTGTGGATGTACGTGCCACCAGCAGCGATCATCCACACCTTGAAGGTGAAGCGCTGAGTGATCTCGTACAGCGGCCCCTCTGGCCACCCAAAGGCGATAAGAGCAACCGCCCCAAACAGGATCATGATCCCGTAGGTCGAGATAACGCCACCCAACCACACTGAACCGCCTGTTGAGCCAACCGCCTCAACATCGTCTCCAATCGAGACAGAGTTGGTTGCCGCCGATGCAGCAGTGGGAACCGTTGAATCGGTCGACGTACCGGCAGCGGAAGGTGTATCGGCAGAAATCGAAAACGCAATGAGATCTGTCGCTATCGCTTGGTCAAGGTCATCACGCAGCAACCAGGTAATCGTGCACGCGCCCTTAGGGAACGGACTTAGCACCTCAACAGTAAACGTCACGTCGTCATCACTAAGTAATGGGATTCCAGTGCTCTGAGGTTGTGCTGGTGTCCCACAACCAACTGCAACAGTGAATGCCTCGTCGGTCGCGACTGGCTGCTGGAAGGTGAATGTCATAATCGCCGGTGATGTCCCGAGCGTTGCGCCATCTGCAGGACTCGATCCCGCAAGCGAATTATCGCTCGATTGAGCATGCGCAGCAGCCGGCAATGCAGCAACAACTGCAATTGCCACGCCGATTAGCGCAAAAACCCTTGAGATGAGTCCGCGAATCTCGGCGCGATGCTGGCGAGTGAAGTCCACAACGCAACGGTAGCCATCGCACCTCTCTCACCGCTGTCATCCCCTGCGGGTAGTCTGGCCTCACATGGCTACTCAGTCGCTCTACCGCCGCTATAGACCGCGCCGCTTCGATGAACTTCGCGGCCAAGAACACATCGTGCACGCCCTGCGCGAGGCAGTGAAGATGGGTCGCGAAGGCCAGGCGTACTTGTTCTCAGGTCCGCGCGGAACTGGCAAGACAACAACGGCCCGAATTCTTGCAAAAGTACTCAACTGCACAAATCCAACAGATGGCGAACCTTGCTGCGAATGTGACTCATGTACGGCGGTCGAGCGCGGAACCAGTTATGACGTCTTCGAACTCGATGCAGCATCAAATAACTCGGTTGAGGACATCAGAAATCTGATTGACAAAGTCTCACTTGGTACCCCCGGTCGACACAAGGTCTACATTCTCGACGAGGTGCACATGTTGAGCGCCGGCGCATCTGCCGCCCTACTGAAAGTGCTCGAAGAACCGCCAGAGCATGTGGTGTTCGTGCTGGCCACAACGGATCCACAGAAGTTGAAGGACACCATCCGGTCACGCACCCAACATCTTCAATTCCATCTGCTTCCAAGCGACACACTCGCAGAGCACATCAAATGGGTCGCACACGATGCAGGCATTGAACTGAACGACCACATCATTGATGCAGCATTGTCGAGAGGTGGTGGCTCAGCCAGAGACACCCTGTCCGCACTTGAGTTGCTCTCCGCTGGTGGTAGCGATGTCGATGACTCAATTGATCTCTCGGAGTTCGTTCGGGCATTGGTTGATTCCGACACCGGCATTGCGCTCAGTGCCACCGCACATGCCGTTTCGAACGGCCATGATCCGCGAACGTTGTGCGAAGAACTGATCCGGCATCTTCGTGATCTGTTCCTGTCAGTCATGTCACCTGAGTTGGTCTCGGTTCGCCACGATCAACTCGATCAACTCGCTATTACCGCTCGAGATGTCGGTACCGCATCGATTGTTCGGGCAATGGAACGGCTTGGTTCAGCCCTCGTCGAAATGCGATTTGCTCCCGACCCGCGCATCATGCTCGAGATTGCACTCGTTCAACTCACACGTGACGATGGCGCAGATGATCAGTCGGCACTGCTTGCACGACTTGAGCGTTTGGAACGCAGCGTCGCAGAGGGTGTGTCAAAACCTGTGAGGGAAACTCAGCGAAGTAGTGCAACCGGAAAAGCGATCGTTGGTGGGCGCGCCCGTCGGTCAGATGCCAGTGGATCAATACCGCGACCAGAGTCAGCGACTACACAACCAGACGCAAACCCTGCTCCAGATCCTCAGCCAGCCTCTTCACCAACAGGCGCATCTGAGCCCCCTGCAGCGCAACCGAAACCAACAACAAGATCCTCTCAACACGATTCACACTCTGTTGGAGCGGTCTGGTCGGACAGCGTTCGATCATCTCTTGCGGGAATGGCGAGGGCTCTTTTCGCCCCGGCATCAATCGGCGCAGTAGTCGCAACTGACAGCGGGCTTTCAGTAGAGATCCTGCTCCCTAGCGAAGTGCACGCTCAAAAATGCGGTGCGCACCGAGAGGCAGTGCAGCAACAACTTGCTCAGTCCCTCGGCATGGTGGTCGAGCTCACGTTGAGCGTCGAACGAACAACGCCAACTAGTGACTCACGGGCTTCGTCAGAAATCGTCGAGGAACCAGTCGACCCGAATGACATCATCGATGCACCCAACACTCCTCAACGCAGCCCAGAGGAGGAGATCGCAGATATCTTCCCGGGCACTCGACTCATCAAAACAACTGAGGACTGACCATGGCCGCAGTTCACACCCCACCGGTCCAAACCCTTATCGATGAACTCGGCCGACTCCCAGGAATCGGACCAAAGTCAGCGCAACGCATCGCATTTCATTTGCTAAAGATTCCTGAGGTTGACGCCAACCGGTTGTCCGACGCGATCCGTGAAGCAAAAGCACGGGTGCAATTCTGTGAACGTTGCTTCAATGTCGCTGAAGCTTCGCTCTGCCCGATCTGCTCCGATGAACGTCGCGACAGCACAACGCTCTGCGTTGTCGAAGAATCGCGCGACATCATCGCAATCGAACGAACTGGAGAATTCAGGGGCCGCTATCACGTGCTCCTCGGCGCGATGAATCCTTTGGAAGGCATCGGTCCAGACCAACTAAAAATACGAGAATTACTTGCCCGCCTCGGTCCCGAACAGGTCACGGAAGTGGTGATCTGCACGAACCCGAATACTGAAGGCGAAGTCACTGCGATGTACCTTGCGCGAATGCTGTCGCCACTTGGCATCACCGTCTCTCGTCTTGCGAGCGGGCTCCCTGTCGGTGGCGATCTTGAATACGCCGACGAACTCACCTTGGGTCGCGCCTTCGAAGGGCGCACGCGGATTACCGAAGCGTCCTAACAAATTACTGAAGGCTTGTGGCGTTGCCGACCTAGCCGATGAACTGAATTCGCTACGTATTCCGGAGAGACTCAGACCTTGATGATGAGTGCGTCGCCTTGGCCACCGCCACCGCACAACGCAGCGGCGCCATAGCCACCGCCACGTCGGCGAAGCTCGTGCGCAAGGGTAAGCGCGAGTCGGTTACCGCTCATTCCAATCGGGTGACCAACTGCGATGGCTCCGCCGTTCACATTGACAATGTCGTCGCTAATTCCGAGATCATGCATTGATGCAATTCCAACCGCAGCAAACGCCTCGTTCAGTTCAAACAGCGAAATATCGCTGACCGAAAGGTCAGTTTTTGCAAGCGCAACTCGGATGGCATTCGCTGGCTGAAGGAGGAGCGACGGGTTATCCGGACCGGCGACCATGCCGTACGAGACGTACTCTGCAAGTGGCTCAAGACCACGATCGGCTGCTGCGCGTTGCGACATCATCACAACAGCCGAGGCGCCATCAGAAATCTGCGAAGCGTTTCCAGCGGTAATTGTTCCTTGCCCACCAAACGCACCACGTAACCCTCCAAGGCTCTGCTCGGTTGTGTCCGCTCTGATGCCTTCATCTTCGGTGACGGTGATTGCATCACCTCGGCGCTGTGGGACCTCTACTGCAACAATCTCCTCTGCGAGTCGACCATTCTTCGTTGCATCGGCTGCACGCTCATGAGAGGCGGCAGCGACGCGGTCTTGTGCTTCTCGACTGATCGAGCCATCGGCATACTGCTCGGTGCCAGTACCCATCAAACATGCGTCGAACGCACACCACAGTCCGTCTTTCACAATGGCGTCCTCGAGTTCTGTATTGCCGTAGCGATATCCACCTCTAGCACCTGCCAAAAGATGTGGAGCATTCGTCATGGATTCCATGCCGCCCGCAACGACGATGTCAGCATCACCACTCATAATCATCTGATGAGCGAGATAGATCGCGTTCAAACCAGACAAACAGACCTTGTTCACGTTGACCGACGGAACACCCATCGGAATACCCGCGCCCGCCGCCGCCTGGCGTGCAGGAACCTGACCCTGACCGGCCATCAACACCTGCCCCATAATCACGTGGTCAACCTCAGCAGGGTCGACGCCAGCACGCTCAAGGGCACCCTTAATCGCAACTGAACCAAGTTGAGCGGCTGACAGTGTGGTGAACGCGCCACTCATTTTTCCGATCGGAGTACGTGCTCCAGCAATAATCTTCGAAGAGGTCATGCATAAACCGTACCTCGCATGTCGTTCGCCTTGATCGTTGGAGTTACTGGGCGGTAGGTTTCCGTCATGTCATCCCCCAATTCTGAGACACTTGCTATTCAGCAGGCCATTATTCAAGGTGCCTCCGGTGAAGACCTTGCGGCGCTTCCTCTTCCCGAGTCCTATCGGGCAGCGTTTGTGAAACGCGATGAAACAGCAATGTTTGAAGGGGTTGAGTCCGCTGACAAAGACCCCCGGAAGTCCCTTCACATAGGTGAAGTTGCTTTGCCCGAACTAGCCCCCGACGAGGTGTACATCGCGGTCATGGCCTCGTCGATCAACTTCAATACGGTGTGGACTTCAATCTTTGAGCCACTTCCAACCTTTGGATTTCTCGACCGATTGGCACGCGAATCTGAATGGGCCGCCCGCCATCAACGCGACGAACACATCATTGGATCTGATGCTTCTGGTGTTGTGCTCCGAGTGGGTTCTGCCGTGCGAAATTGGAAACCCGGTGACCGAGTCACCGTCCACTGCAACCATGTCGACGACCAGGACCCGACGGCGCACGACGACTCAATGCTTGCAACAAACCAACGAATCTGGGGCTTCGAAACGAACTTTGGCGGACTCGCCGACATCTCGGTGGTGAAAGCCAACCAGCTCATGCCCAAGCCCACACACCTCACGTGGGAAGAGTCGGCGGTGAATGCGCTTTGCAACTCCACCAGCTATCGGATGCTCGTCAGCGATAACGGAGCGCGCATGAAGCAGGGCGACTCTGTGCTCGTCTGGGGTGCTACCGGCGGCATCGGTGGCTATGGAGTGCAATATGTTCTCAACGGTGGCGGAACTCCGATTGGCGTTGTCTCCTCCCCAGAACGTGCCGCATTGTTGAACGACCTCGGCTGCGAAGCGGTCATTGATCGTCGAGCAGAGGGATATTCCTTCTGGAAGGACGAACACACCCAGGACGAATCAGAGTGGCGGCGTTTTGGCGGAAAAATTCGCAGCCTCGTTGGCGAAGACCCTGACATCGTGTTCGAACACCCGGGACGTTCAACGATGGGTGCATCAATCTTTGCCGTTCGTCGTGGTGGCACCGTTGTCACCTGTGCTGCAACATCGGGCTACATGGTGGAGTTCGATAACCGACATTTCTGGATGAAACTCAAGCGCCTGCTCTCATCTCACTTTGCAAACTACGCGGAGTCATGGGCTGCGAATAGGCTGATCGATCAAGGGCGCATCCAACCTCTCCTCAGCAAGGTGTACACCCTTGACGAAACTGGTGAGGCGGCGAGGGCAGTTCACCGAAATGAGATCGAAGGTAAGGCTGGTGTGCTTTGCCTCTCCCCATCTGCGGGCCTCGGAATCGATGATGCAGAGAAGCGAGACCGCATCGGCGAACACAAGATTACGACCTTCCAGCGTCACGCTGGCTGAGTTCTCGGGCAGAATACACATATGTTGCTTACCGAAATTGACCACGTTGCCATCGCTGTCCGAGATCTTGAGGCCGCGATTGATTACTACCAGAGAGCGTTTGGCGCGACAGTTGACCATCGCGAGGTTGTCGAATCCGACGGTGTCGAAGAAGCACTGCTCAAGGTTGCAGAGAGTTACGTACAGCTCCTGACCCCGACACGAGATGATTCTCCTGTGGCAAAAGCGATTGAAAAGCGTGGCGAAGGACTTCACCACATTGGCTACCGGGTCAGCGACTGTGCTGCTGCTCTAGAAGCGATGGTTGCTGCGGGAGCTACACCGATCGACACGGCACCACGCCCCGGTAGCCGCGGAACGACGGTTGCATTCATGCATCCCAAGGGCAGTTTTGGCACCCTGATCGAACTCGTTCAGGAATAGCCGCACGCGATGACGAATCCCCCCGCAGCTGTGCTGTGGGACATGGACGGGACACTCGTCGACACTGAGCCGTACTGGTTTGCGGCCGAGCACCGATTAGTTGAGTCCTTCGGGAACACATGGTCCGACGAGCATGCTCATGCTGTCGTTGGTTTCGACCTGTTCGATACAGCCGCCTACATCATCGAGCACGGTGGTGTCGATCTTGAACCGAAAGCCGTCGTGGAGAACCTGCTCGACGCCGTGATTAGCGCGTGCCAAGAGCAACTTCCATGGCGACCAGGGGCACGTGAGCTTCTGCAAGAACTTCAGTCGTTGGGGGTGCCGTGCGCACTTGTCACGATGTCGTGGCGTCGCTTCGCCGAAGCGGTCCTTGATGAACTTCCGTCGAACATGTTCGCGGCCACTGTGTTTGGCGACGAGGTAAGGCACGGCAAACCCCACCCTGAGCCATATCTCACAGCTGCGGCCTTGCTGAATGTCGACCCGCAAGAATGCATAGCGATCGAGGACTCACCCACCGGTGTCGCTTCGGCGCACGCCGCAGGATGCCGCGTCCTTGGCGTACCCAATATGAAACGACTCGAGACCGGCGACGGGATTCGAATCATCTCATCTCTGGCTGACGTCGACGCAAGGTCGTTATGGACGACGTAGCGGCGGCATCGTCCGAGCGTCAATCGACATCTCGGTCATGGGCCTTGCTCGGGTTCTTTGGAGTGTTCTGCGTGGTTGCCTTCGCAGTCGCCCTTTGGCCTCGGGAATCTCACGTGACTGGCCCTGTCGCTACTACAACGCCGGTGCCTCCGGCACCAGCGACAATTGATGGTTGGACGCCATATTGGGTACTTGATCGCATTTTGGAGCAACCAGATTCGGGAGCATCACGTTTAAGCAACCTGCGCGAAGTGTCACCATTTTGGTTTTCGGTGACAGGCTTTGACGCAATCGATTCCGACACCTTCACGCCCGATGATCTCGCGGAGGAATACATCGGTCAACTTCGGAACGCCGGGGTAGCGATCGTTCCATCGCTACTCGACCGAATGGCTGCGGGACAGATGGCAACGATCCTGTCGAACCCGGTGGTGCGCTCGGCGCATGTCGTGGCGATCCGAGAATTCGCTGAACAACTCGACGCAGACGGTATCGACATCGATTACGAACAATTTGCCTTCGCTGACGACCCGTCAACATGGATAGCGACCCGCCCGAACTGGATTGATTTCATCGCAGAGCTCTCAGTAGGCCTTCATGACGATGGACGGACGTTATCGGTAAGCATTCCAGCGGTCTACGACGAACGTGTCACTGGCGATCGTGGCTACTGGGTCTACGACCATGGAGCAATCGCTGAATATGTAGATTCGCTTCGCATCATGGCGTACGACTACTCGGTCGTTGAACCAGGACCAATCGCTCCTCTCGATTGGTTTGAGCAGGTCATCGATGGCGTCCTGCTCGCTGTGCCACAACAATTCCATGAGCGAATCGTTCTCGGCATCGGTTCATATGGCTACAACTGGCCCACCACTGTCATTGGTGAATGTCCAGAGGATGCACCAGGGCGAACAGGTGTGAACCCAGGCACTCTCGATGATCTCATCTCGCGACGCGGCATCGAGCCGGTTGCTGATGTGGTCACCGGGGAGTGGACGGCAACATACGAACTTACGGTCGACAATGGTGTCACCCAGTGTGTACAAACCCGACAACTTCATTGGATTGATGCCGACGGTGTCGCACTCCGGGTGGAGATGGCCCGTCGTGCTGGAATAGAGGGTGTGGCATTATGGGCTTTGGGATACGAGGACGACGAAGTGTGGAATGCGCTCATATCATCGTCGACAAGGAATCTCATTCCATGACCGACGACCTCACGGTTGACACCGACGAACTGCGCAACATTGCTCATCACGTATTGAACAGTGACCTCATCGAGGCCACTATCCGTGGGCAGCGTCCGAAAGCAACCAGCAATCTTGAACGTGTCCGCATTCGACAAGTCACCATTTCTGATGGCGCTGTGATTCAGTTCGAGGAGTTCGATGGGACTCGCACGAACGTCAGCAATCTTGATGATGTCGCCGCGGTTGAGCGGTTCATTGACCTCTTTCGAGATGGCATGCGAACTGCATACATCCGGATGATTGGACACGATCTACAAGTCACGATTTCTCGCAGGGGCAAAGTGCAACAGGTTCGACATGCTGCATCTCGCGAGCCCGCAGACACCCAGCACAACCGTCAAAAACGGCATCTCATCCCCGAGTCCGCACCGTTCCTCGCACAGGTCGGGATTGCTACCGAGGCAGGAACGGTTCACCCGACTGCCCGGGACAAATATCGACAGGTACAGCAGTTTGTTGAAATTCTCGATCGCCTTCTCGGTGATCACGACCAATCGAGCCCATTACACATTGTCGATCTTGGGTGCGGATCTGGTGTGCTCACCTTGGCTGCGCACTATCACCTCTTGTCCGCGGGATTTGATGTCCATACAACAGGAGTCGATCTCAAGGATGAACTGGTGGCGCAACTCAACACCACCGCAGCACAACTCGGTTGGAACACCATCAAATTCGTCACAGGAGCAATTGCTGATTGGCGTCCTGAACCTGATTCGCTTCCCAATTTGGTGATTGCACTACATGCCTGTGACACCGCTACCGATGACGCAATTTCTCGAGCAGTCGAGTGGAAGAGCGATCACCTGTTGGTGGCTCCGTGTTGCCAGCATGATCTGCAGCGCCAGATTGACCGTTCGCAGATCCCTGCAGGTTTTGAGTCACTCGTCCGCCATGGAATTGTTCGTGAGCGACTCGGTGATCTTCTTACCGACACCTTCAGAGCCGATGTGCTGTCAGCACTCGGCTGGCGCACTGATGTCATCGAATTTGTCGACAATCAGCACACGGCGAAGAACATCATGATTCGTGCCTCGCAAACCGGCGCCGCAGATGATGCGGCACGCCAACGAGCCATTGACGTGACTACCCACTGGTCGGTACGCCCAGCACTCACACATCTGCTGGAGGATTAATCAGCGACGTCACGAGCTCGGCGAGCGCAAGTGCCCCGAGTTCACCACCCCACCGGCCTCGAACAAATCCGCTCTCATCAATGAGCACCATGAACGGAAAACCGGTCACCCCGAATGCTTCAGCGGCAATAAATGTTGACCGGCTGCTGTCAAAGGCATCGGCGATGATCTCGTAGGTCCAATCTTTCTCACTCAGCCAACGCTGTGGCGGAAAGTTTGGTCGTTGAGGCGATACCGCGGTGCTCACACCAACAACCCGAAGGCCGTCAGGCCACGCACTGGCGTCGCGAATACGATTAATTTCAGGAATCTCGTTGTTGCAGTGGGGGCACCAGTGCGCCAAAAACACGATGAGCGTTGCCGCTCCATCAGAGGGTCCTACCTCAACAGTGTTGCCCTCAAAATCTTCTCCAATCATCAATGGAATCTGAGTTCCGACCGCTTCATCATTGTGCGAATCGTTAAGAAACGGCAGAGCATCTCCGAGGACTGCAACCGGGCGCACTTGCCCCTCAAACTCCTCAGGAAATTCGACAATCTCAGGGGTTGCGCGAGGAGCACTCACCTCTTCGTCGGCGGTGTCCAACTGATCGGTTTGCGGTGTGTCACTTGCTGGTGCCTCACTTGATGAGGGTGTCGATGTTGCACCATCGAGGGCAGTCTCTGATCGTTCAGTATCCGATGACGCAGTCGTGGTGACGGCATTAGTTTCGAGTTTGATCACCACATCTGATGAACATGCCGCTGCGAGAACACCTGCTACCAGAGCCGCTGCAACAACCTTCACTCTTCAACACGCTCCGGGATTGCATTCACAACGATGAGTGTGATGAAGCCGATCAGGGCCATTCCGGCAAGAGTGAGGAACCCAAATGACCGGAACCAGATATCGGTGCATGAGGGACCAGTTGCAGCGCAGGATCCGGAGTCAAGTCCCGGCCGCCATTCGATGAGATAGTGCCACGCAGAAATACACGCTCCAATGGCTGCGATCGGCAACACATAGAACCGTGCTGTGGTATCACGACGAATGAATGAGACGAGTCCGATGATGGCAATTGGGTACATCGCAATCCTTTGAAACCAGCAAAATCGACATGGGATGTAGTTCGCAACTTCCGAGAAGTACAGCGAGCCAAGCATTGCCCCACCTGCGACACATAGCGTGATTGTTGCGCGAAACTCCCTAACAGCGTCCAACACGCTGTCCCGACCGGTAAACCAGCTCAGCAAAATGACGAGCGCTGCAACGCCAACGACAATCGCAAGCGTTGCTGACAAGGTCTCCACCATGTCTGTAATCTCGTACTTTGACAGTGCGATAAACGTCATAGACATAGTCTGCCGGTTTCATCAGGCACTCGCAGTACGAAACGACTAGGGTTCATCTCATGCTCGAGTTCACATCGATCAGTGTTTCCTCTTACGAGCCAACAACTCTTTCACAGAAACTCCAAGAATCATCAGCCGATGGTTGGTCGGTGGTCTCCATTGTGAACGCTGGTTCTGACATCGTTGCCTATCTCTCACGTCCGATCTCGGCGTCCGGAAACCAAACAGCCACGGCCGCCCCGGCACAAGTACCCGCTGATGCCGGTGGTGTGGGCTGGGGAATGCACACAGGGGCCTCAACCTCCGCCGAGAGCGCTGCCGAATCGACTTCAACACCGTCAACGTCATCATCTTCGGCAGCTCCTGCCGGTTGGTATGCCGACCCATCAGGACGATTCGAACTTCGTTACTGGAACGGCGACAAGTGGACCGAACATGTGTCACGAGCCGGGCAGCAATCGACTGACCCACCTGTTGCCTAACCCGTGCACGCAACCTCTCTTGGACATGCCGGAATCCTCATCGAATGTGAGGCCGCATCAATCCTGTGTGACCCGTGGTTCGAACCAGCATTCTTGGGATCTTGGTTCGTTTTTCCCCGAAACGATCAACTCGATGAAGATCTTCTGCGACGCATCGAGCAATCCGATTACTTGTACATCTCACACCTTCATGGCGACCATCACGATGCAGAATGGCTGAAGCACCACCTCAGACGAGATATTCCGATTCTGCTTCCTGACTACCCAACTGCCGAACAGCAACGCGAACTTCAGCACCTCGGCTTCACAAACTTCATCCGAACCAAAAACGGCGTGGAACAGGTTCTCCAAGATGGTCTTTCGGTAGCGATTCACGTAGAGACCTCGATTACCGATGGTCCGGGTGGTGATTCAGCGATCGTGGTGAGCGACGGGATCCATCGGCTTGTCAACCAAAACGACTGCAGAACCCATGACCTCGCCGCGCTGCGTTCGCATGGACCAGTCGATCTGCACTGGCTTCAGTACTCAGGAGCAATTTGGTACCCAATGGTCTACGAACTTGACACAGACGAGATGGCCGATTTGTGCTCGTCAAAAGTGGAAAGCCAAGGTGCAAGAGCGCTGAAGTACGTGGAAGCACTCGATGCGAGATGCGTGGTCCCGAGTGCAGGACCGCCTGCATTTCTTGACGACGGGTTGTTTGAACTCAATATGATTTCAGGTGACGAGGCGAGCATCTTCCCAGACCAGCGCTGGTTTCTCCATCAATTATCAGCGGCCGACCACCACGGTGTTCTCGCAATTCCTGGCACGACCATTTCTGTCACAGCAGATGAGATCTCAGTTACCCACCCCTTGCCGTTGACTGAGATCGACGCAATATTCGATGACAAACGTACGTACCTTGAGCGATACCGGTCTGATTGGCAGCCTTGGCTAGATGAGTTACATGCATCTTGGAAGCAAGAACCGACCGATCTCGTCGCCAGAATTGCTGCCTGGTGGGAACCACTCATGGCGAAGGCCCCAACTGTATGCGACATGATTGGTGAACCAATGTTGATCCGCGCCGTTGATGATGATGGCGCGTCGCTTGAGATTTTTGTTGATGTGCGAATGCGTAGAGTGTTCGACGGAAGCACCGTCGAAGATGCTTCCTCCAAGGCCGGATTCAGGTTCACTTTTCCGCGCGATCTTCTCGAAATCACTGTCGACAATGCTGCAGTTGACTGGTCAAACTCACTACTGCTCTCGTGCAGGTTCTCGGCATGGCGACGTGGACCATATAACGAATACGTCTACAACTTCTTAAAGTCGCTTTCGATCGAACGAATGACACGAACCGAAGAAGAAGCTCGCTCCAAAGTTCTCGCACAATTATCGACGCACCAGGTTGACGATGAGGTCGAGGTAGATGGATTCATCGTGCAACGTCGGTGTCCGCACAGAAACGCCGACTTCTCAGTATTCGGTGAGATTGATGGCGACGATCTCGTGTGCACATTGCACGGATGGAGATTCGATACCGCAACCGGCCGTTGCCGTACGAGTGACGACCACCCCGTTCGGATCAGACGTCGGGAAACCTAAGACGCTCACCAAAAACCGCGACGCTCTGTCGCAACGGAACGAGATCTCGGCGATGCCGTCGCTCAACCTCATCAACAGCATCGGCAATCTGCTTTCGAGCATGTTCGAGTTCGCGACGAAGGTGTTCGACTTCCGCCTCAAGTTCCATAACTCGCCGAATGCCTTCGAGATTCATGCCCGCATCAACAAGTTCAGCGATTCGTCGCAGTAACTCAATGTCGTCATCGCTGTAACGGCGATTGCCGCCATCGGTGCGTGCCGGCTGAACGAGACCCCTGCGCTCGTAGATTCGCAGAGTCTGAGGGTGCATTCCTGCGAGTTCAGCCGCAACCGAAATCACATACACCGCCTGCTGTGAAGTTCTCATATTCATGACGCACTTCCATCGTAGACCGTGTGAGCTCTCGGGTTGTCCGTTAGAACGCCTGCAAGTCGTTCAATCGCTTCACGCTGCTCATCGGTGAGCGAGGTCGGAACTTGAACCGCAACTCGAACAATGAGATCGCCACGGCTTGTCGTTCCGCGTGTCGTCGATTCGATACCCCGACCACTTACACGATGACGAGAACCACTCTGAGTTCCTGGCTGGAGACGAAGGCGGACCATGTCTCCTTCGAGCGTCGGAACAGCAACTTCAGAGCCCAATGCAAGCTCGGCGAATTGAACTGGCAATGTCACTTCGAGGTTCATTCCATTTCTGGTGAACACCTCGTGTGGTTGAACCGTGAGCTCAACAAGTAGGTCTCCCGAGGGGCCACCATTTCTACCTGGAGCTCCCCGTCCCTTCACTCGAATGGTTTTCCCATCACTCACTCCAGGTGGGATACGTACTTGGACAGACCGATGCCCGACAGTCGCTCCACTCCCACCACATGTCGAGCAAGGATTATCAATAATTCGGCCGTGCCCACTACAACTGCGACAAGGTGACGAGAACGAGAACGGTCCCTGATTCTCATCGACAGCACCGCGCCCACCGCACACTCCGCAAATTCGAGGATCACTTCCCGGGCGAGCGCCCGACCCGGAACAAGTTTCGCATCGACCTTCGCTCGTCACGTTGAGACTTGTTGTCACACCTTTTGCCGCATCGTAAAACGACAGAGTGAGGCGGGCCGCCTGGTCTGCTCCGCGTCTCGGTCCGGCAGTGCTTCGTTGGTGACCGCTGTTGAACATCTGTCCGAAAAGATCACCAAATCCACCCACATCGCCGGCGTTAAAGCTGAAACCACCTGCGCCAACTCCACCTGCCATTGGGCCAAGTCGTCGAACTTCGTCATACTCAGCTCGCCGTTCTTCGTCACCAAGCACGTCATACGCAGCACTCACTGGCTTAAACCGATCTTCGGCAGAAGCGTCCCCCGGGTTTTTATCGGGGTGAAGCTCGCGGGCCAGCTTTCGGTACGCCCTCGTGATCTCTTTCGCTGTCGCTTCTGGACGAACACCCAGCACTGAGTAGTAGTCCGTTTCGAACCACTCTCTCTGTGCAGCCATAACGTTCCTCAGTCTTTCGTTCGAACCATCGCAGGTCGCAGAGTACGACCTTTCCAGAAGTAGCCGCTTCGAAGCACCTCGGCCACGACAATGTCGCCGCCATCACCCGCCTCATGGGCAACTGCTTCAGCAGTCTCAGGATCAAATGGCTTGTCGGCGATATCCATCGTCTCTAAGCCAGCCTTCTTCAACTCGACGAGTAACACGTTAAGGAGCGGGCCTACCTCGTCGGGATGACGTACATAGGCCGCCTCAGTTGCATCAAGAACCGGAAGCAGTGCCTCGGCGACTCTGCTGGTCGCTCTATCAACTTCGTCGTTGATTTGGTTGGCGACGCGTTTGCGGTAATTCTCGAAGTCGGCTTGGGTCCGCATCGCGAGTTCACGGAACCGTTCTATTTCAGCCGCCGCCTCATCTGCGCTGTCGTTGGTCGATGAGTCATCACCCTCGGTGAGGTCATCGAGGCCCTCAAGATCTATCGCATCTCCTGCACCAAAGTCAGAGGTAGCCGATGCCTGCGCCGTTGATGGGCGAGTGGTCTCGGAGGTGAAATCTTCCACCTCCGAGCCACGCTCGTCCTGCGGGTCGAGGACATCGTCGTCATGTGACGACATATCGCTCACTGCTCGTCAACAATCTCAGCGTCGACGATGTCGTCATCTGCTGATTCGTCAGCGGATCCTGAAGCCGAGGTCCCCGCAGCGTTGTCGCGCGCGGCCGCCTCGTACAGCTTCTGGCTGAATTCCTGGCTGGACGCCATGAGTTTCTCTGTTGCTTCTTTAATCGCTGAGGTGTCAGCACCCTCGAGAGCTGACTTCAGTTCAGCAAGTGGACCTTCTACTGCAGCCTTCTCTTCTTCTGAGACATTCTCGCCCTGTTCACGAAGCACCTTTTCTGTTTGGTAGACCAGCGAGTCCGCGTTGTTGCGGACCTCAGCCTCTTCGCGACGAGCCTTGTCTTCTTCGGCGTGAGCCTCAGCGTCTTTCACCATCTGATCAATGGCATCCTTGTCAAGGGTCGACTGACCAGTGATCGTCATCGACTGCTCTTTGTTCGTCGCACGATCTTTGGCTGCAACATGCACAATGCCGTTTGCATCGATGTCAAAGGTGACCTCAATTTGCGGTACGCCACGTGGCGCAGGAGGAAGGTCAACCAGCTGGAACTTGCCAAGCGTCTTGTTATACGACGCCATCTCTCGCTCGCCCTGAAGGACATGGATCTCCACCGACGGTTGCATGTCCTCTGCTGTGGTAAACACTTCGGTCCGCTTCGTCGGGATGGTGGTGTTACGTTCGATGAGACGTGTCATCACGCCTCCCTTGGTTTCGATTCCGAGGCTCAGTGGTGTGACGTCGAGGAGCAGCACATCCTTCACATCGCCACGCAGAACACCTGCCTGAACCGATGCACCTACCGCAACGACCTCGTCAGGGTTCACTGTCTTGTTTGGCTCTTTGCCGGTCATCGACTGAACGAGTTCGGTCACTGCTGGCATGCGGGTCGAACCACCAACGAGGATGACATGGTGAAGGTCGCCCTTAGAGATTCCGGCGTCCTTCAACGCTTGTTCGAAAGGAATACGACAACGCTCAATGAGGTCGGCTGTCATCTCTTGGAATTTCGAGCGTGAAAGTGTCTCGTCAAGGTGCAATGGTCCATCTGCGTTCGCGGTGATGAATGGGAGATTGATCTGTGTCGATTGAACTTGGCTGAGTTCAATCTTTGCTTTTTCTGCCGCCTCCTTCAGTCGCTGCATTGCCATGCGGTCACTTGATAGATCGACGCCCTGGGCATTCTTAAATTGAGTAACAAGCCAGTCGATGATTCTCTGATCCCAGTCATCTCCACCAAGCACGGTGTCGCCATGGGTTGACTTCACTTCAAACACGCCATCACCAATTTCGAGCACTGAGACGTCGAAGGTGCCACCGCCAAGGTCGAACACGAGAACTGTCTCATCTTCTGACCCTTTGTCGAGCCCATAGGCGAGCGCTGCCGCAGTCGGCTCGTTGATAATCCGGAGAACCTCAAGGCCTGCGATGGTGCCAGCTTCTTTCGTTGCAGTGCGCTGCGCATCATCAAAGTACGCAGGAACCGTGATCACCGCTTGGGTGACGGTGTCGCCAAGAAATGCCTCAGCATCACGCTTCAGTTTCATTAGCGTTCGAGCAGAGATTTCTTGTGGGGTGTACTGCTTGCCGTCAATGTCGTCGCTCTTCCAGCTTTCGCCCATGTGGCGCTTCACTGAGCGGAAGGTGCGATCTGGATTGGTGATCGCCTGACGTTTTGCAACCTCTCCGACGAGGACCTCGCCGGCTTTCGAAAATGCAACTACTGAAGGGGTCGTGCGTGCGCCTTCTGAGTTTGGAATGACGACGGGCTCACCCGCTTCGAGGACTGCGACAACGGAGTTCGTTGTTCCGAGGTCAATACCGACTGCCTTTGGCATTTGGTTGTGCTCCTTGTGTTGGTCACACTGCATCGTGTGGGGGGTTTATCCACAGTGTACGACCAACAGGGAATCACGCCAACCTCGCTAACAGAAAACTTGAGTCGATACGACTCAAGTTTTCTAAAACCGTTGCTGTATCAGGATGAAAGGTGCTCAGGTCCAAACGAATCTGGCAGTAAACCGTTCATCGTGTACGTGCCTAACAACCCATCTCGACTACACGCATAGATGATCGTCCCCTCGATTGCAAACTCACGAATCTTTTGCCGACAGCCTCCACATGAGGTCGCCAGCCCCTCTGAATCACATACCGTGAGCACGAATTTCGCTTCACGCTTACCGTCCGACGCCATAACCGCTAACGCGGTTGCCTCAGCACAGAGCCCCTGGGGGTAGGCCGAATTCTCAATATTCGCCCCAACGTATATTTCGCCTGTCGGAATCATCACCGAACACCCAACGTGATAGTTCGAATATGGGGCGTGAGCACGTGATTGCACATCCAGCGCAGCTTCAAACAGGCTGCGAAGCACGTCATCCATTTCCTCAGGTGGAACCGCTCGGTCGTACACCGTTCGATCAGGTATCTGCTGAGTCATAACCCAACGATACGCATCTGAGAATCACCAAACGAGTTGCACCACCTCAGCGCCATTAACAGGCCTCAACAACGCCGATTCGCGCCACATCATCAACTAACCATCCACCTGAACTCCAGATGAGCCCAACTGAACCCGCCGACGCCATCACCGTCCCCCATTGGCCCTGTGTGTCACTAAATGACGCGTAACCAGCATCTTCAACGACACAGAATGAGGCAACTGCACGACCAGCAGTGTCGATTCGTACTCCTGTCACGAAGAACTCCGCATCGACTATTGCGGCATCAGATCGTGGCGACATTGACGCCCTCAACTGTTCGCCGAGAACCCGAGCAAATCCGCTTCGATATTCGAATGCGGACGCCCAGGTATACGACCCTGCTCCCTCCGACACCGCTTGTCGTTGAGCACTCCACGCAAGTCTCAGCACCTGCGACACCTTGGCAGTGGTTTCTGCGTCAGCAGGCGAACTCACCGCCGTTGCACCGCCAGCCCAGCGGATGACCTGCAACACATCAGAGCCGTTTGGTTCTTTAACCTCAGTTGAAGAATTCCCGCCGGCCCCGTCAGACGGCAACTCAGTTTGATCATTACCCCCGAATCGGCCTGATTCATTGTTTGGCCTCTCGACATCTTCGATGACCTTGACATCTGCACCTCCCACGGGCGACTCGCCCAACACAAGGAGTTCGAGTCGGAGTGGAGGCACGTCCTGTGCCGGCACTTCGAAAGATCTCGGAGAGGGAGCATCCGTTGTGCCTCCAGGTGATGAAGCGGACAACATCTGCGAAGTCGGTTCGATTGCAATTGTTGATGAAACCGAGGAAATAGGTGCAGCGAGGGCTGACTGAGATGCATCAACAAGTGAGATCGGCGACGGCGCCGGCCAAAATCCGATCAACATCATGACGCCAACCGCAACCGACACAGGTACCGACCACTGTCTCCTTGATCCTGTAAACGCCACCTCTTCCTTGCGCTCTAACACAGGAGCAGACTAGGAAAATACATCTTTGGCGTGCTGTCGAATTTTCTACTGGCTGTTCGCACTACGGTCGTGGTGTGAATCTTCGCGAACTTCAAGATGTCATTAATGCAACGTACGGTGAACGCGATCGCGACCGAGGAGTTGCACCAACGGTTGCATGGCTATGCGAGGAACTTGGAGAGCTCGCTCAGGCGGTGCGAAAAGGAACACCAGACGAAGTCGAACACGAGTTCAGTGACGTGCTTGCGTGGATCGCAACTCTTGCCAATCAGGTTGGCGTCGACCTCACAGACGTCGTCGATCGGTACCGAGATGGTTGTCCTAAGTGTTCAGCCCTGCCCTGCGCGTGCTGAATTAAACACTTTTACAGCAGAAGTTCCGCGATCTGAATTGCATTGAGGGCAGCACCTTTTCGAAGGTTGTCATTCGCAACGAACAGCGCCAGACCTCGATCACCGTCTACCGACGGATCACGGCGCACCCGACCCACATAACTTGGATCACGACCCGCAGCTTCAAGCGGCGTGGGAACATCGCGTAGTTCAACTCCAGGCGCCGTCGATAACAACTCAAGAGCACGTTCCACAGAAATCGAGCGCTCGAATTCGAGATTCATCGACAATGAGTGGCCGGTAAACACAGGCACACGAACGCATGTGCCAGACACTCGCAAATCGGGAATGCTGAGAATCTTGCGACTCTCATTGCGGAGCTTTTGCTCCTCATCGGTTTCAAGTGAGCCGTCAGACACCATCGATCCGGCAAGCGCAAGCACGTTGAAGGCGATTGTGTCAGCAAACTTTTTCGCAGGTGGGAAATCAACCGACCGGCCATCATGTGTAAGAGCAGCTGCATGAGGGGCAGCCGCCTGCGCCTGAATGTCAAGATCTTCAACGCCAGCTAACCCACCGCCGGAGACCGCCTGATACGTCGAAGCGATGAGCCGGGTGAGGCCCGCTTCAGCGTGTAGCGGCTTGAGAACTGGCATCGCCGCCATCGTCGTGCAATTTGGGTTCGCAATAATCCCTTTCGGAATATTGGTCACTTCCTCCGGATTCACTTCACTCACCACGAGGGGAACCTCAGGATCCATTCGCCAAGCCGAGGAGTTATCAATGACGGTTACACCTGCAGCAGCGAACCGAGGGGCAAGTTCGCGCGAGGAGGTTGCACCGGCAGAAAACAGTGCCACATCAAGCCCCGAGGGATCCGCTGCCGATGCATCTTCAACAACGATGTCTGAACCATTCCACTTAATGGCGCTACCGGCCGACCGAGCGGATGCAAAAAAACGAATTTCCTCAACTGGAAATTCTCGCTCGACCAAGAGACGTCGCATCACGCCTCCTACCTGACCTGTTGCACCAACTACAGCAATGCGCATGCCGGCAGGCTAACGGCGCACACCGGCGAGCAGTCGCTCAACAGCAGGTTCAGACCACAGTTGCGGTGATCCACCAATGGTTCTGATTGATCCCATCGAACCGCCCACGCCGGAAGGCTCCCTGAAGATCGTCAACAGGGCCACCTGACCAGATCGTCACCCCATCAATCGAACCATCAAGAGAGGCGAGCACTTGACTCGGCGAAATTCGACTTACCTGCCACGCTAACCGGGTAATCGAACGGCGTTGACTGAGCCACTCGCCGATTCGCGGCAAGCGAAAAGCATTTCGAACAACAATTCCAAGCGGCAACAGCAATGGGTCAAGCCGGGAAGGTCCACGGAAATTCAAGGCAATTTGACCTCCAGAGCGAGTCACACGAACCGCCTCACGAGCCAAATTCAACGCATCGCCCTGCGCGCAGTGCTGCAAGGTGAGATAACTAAATGCAAAGTTGACAGAATCATCAGCAAGGGCCAATGACCGACCATCGGCAACCTCAAGAGTGCGCAAATGATCCGCCCGACCAAATCTCGACACCGTTTCGTGACATCGCTCAAGAAATCCAATATCAAGGTCCGCAGCGATGACGTCGCCAAACTCCCGAGTAAACGCTGCCGTCATTCGCCCAATGCCAGACCCAATTTCAATCATCGTTTTCTGATGGTTATCCGGACCACGAAGCCCAAACGCCTCTAAATAAGCCGGCACCTCTTCATCGCCAGTGGCGACGAAATCAGCGAGTGTGAGGTGATCGCCAGTGGCATTGTTGAAGACCCAGCCTGTCTCTCGAACAACCTCATCGGCACTCGTATGCCGATCTGAAACACGACCGGCCACCTTCCAAGCTATGAGTTGAGATCGACGGCGCATCAACGACGATTCTCGCACATCAGAGTGCACGACAACTGTGTACGCCTGGTCACTTGCGCTCGGGCAAGGGAGCGGAATATGACTCGCCTGAATCCAAACCAAATTCGGTGTGAAGACTGCGCGCTGCAGTCTCCAGATCGCTCGCAGCGATCACCACCGAGATACGAATTGTTGACGTTGAAATCATCTGAATGTTGACGTTTGCGTCAGCGAGGCACCGGAACATCCGGGCAGCGATACCCGGCGAAGTTTTCATACCTGCACCGACCAGCGACACCTTCGCAATCCCGTCGTCTCGGGTAACGCCCACCGCCGACATCTCAGTTGCAACTCTTGAGACGATCTCTTCGGCAACTTTGAGGTCAGCAGAAGGAACCGTGAATGAGATATCGGTCGTTCCCTCGGTTGACGTGTTCTGAACGATCATGTCAACGTTCACGTTTGAACCAGCGAGTGGTTCAAACAGAGTTGCTGAAATACCTGGTCGGTCTGGCACTCCAAGCACGGTGAGTTTCGCCTCACTCGCATCGGTGACAACACCAGAGATAATTGGATCTTCCATTGAAGGCTCCTCAGAGGTCACCCACGTACCGTGCTCCCAAGTGAAACTCGACCGCACGTGAAGAGGGACATTGTGATTTCGGGCAAATTCGACAGAACGCAGTGCAAGTACCCTTGATCCGGCACCCGCCATCTCAAGCATTTCATCGAAGTTGATTCGTGACAGTTTGTGCGCTTGAGGAACGATTCGAGGGTCCGCAGAGAACACACCGGTCACGTCGGTATAAATCTCACAGGAATCAGCATGTAACGCTGCCGCAAGTGCGACGGCCGTCGTGTCAGAGCCACCTCGGCCAAGAGTTGTGATTTCGCGGTCTGTGGAGACGCCTTGAAAACCGGCAACCACACAGACATGTCCATCGCTTAAGGCTTCACGAAGACGATCACCCTTCACCTCAAGAATCTTTGCCTTGCCGTGAGCCGTATCGGTGATGATGCCGACTTGGCTTCCTGTAAAACTCATCGCGTCAATGCCGCGTTCGGCAAGTGCCATGCACAACAGCGACATTGAGACACGTTCACCCGTCGTCAACAGCATGTCCATCTCGCGGCCGGGGTGAACCGTTGAGACATCATTCGCAAGTTTCAACAGGTTGTCGGTTGATTTTCCCATCGCCGATACAACAACGACGACATCTGCCCCGTGCTGGCGGGTGTACGCAACATGATCGGCGACCGCTCGCATGCGATCGGGATCGGCAACCGAAGTACCGCCGTACTTTTGGACGATGAGTGTCACAAGTCCAAAAGCCTACGGGCGTCACGAACGGTCAGCGACCGTCAACGAAACAACATCAAATTCAAGAAGTGACGCACCGGTTGCAACCGGATGCTGGGGTTTAGCCTCTCCTGACCCTCCATCGGCGTGGGTCTCGCGATGTTGATGCGCAAAGGCCTGCCCACTTCGCCACGCTTGAAACGCTTCTTCGCTCTCCCATCGCGTCACAACGAAATAACGATCATCTCCGGCGGTCGGACGAAGCAGCATGAATTCCTCGAAGCCAGGCTGGTCATCAACCATGCCTGCTCGAGCCGCAAACCGAGCCTCAAGTTCGGGACCTGCGCCTTCGGGTACCTCAATTGCATTGATTTTTACGACTGACATGACTGCATCGTCGCGCAACTTCAACACGTTGGCCATATCTTGCCTCTAGGCCAGCGAATCGGTACCAGTATTGTGAAGGGATGTCCGGCGATACAAAGTTCACAGTGAACGGCTCGCCGGTAACGATTACGGGAGAACATCCTCATCTACTGTCCGCCCTTCGGGACGAACTCAACATCACTTCTCCAAAGGATGGTTGTTCCCCTTCAGGGCAGTGCGGCTGCTGCACAGTTCTCGTCGATGGCCGAGCAATTGTTGCGTGTCAGCAGTCTGTTGAGTCCTGCGAGGACCGTGAGATCACGACTCTCGAAGGTTTGCCCGAATCGGAACGCCAACGATTTGCTGATGCGTTTGCTGCTTGCGGTGGTCTACAGTGCGGTTTCTGCATCCCCGGCATCGTGATGCGGGCACACCATCAGATCGCAAAAAAAGGTGCCGACCTCACCCGCGAATCGATGGCTCCACATCTTGGTGCTCACCTATGTCGATGCACCGGCTATGTCAAAATTCTTGACGCGATCGAAGCCGTCGCTCACAACACACCGGTCGATCCGCCAAAGGTGCAAGGTGGTGTTGGAGCAAGCGGAATGAAATATGAGGCGCAGCCACTCACCCTCGGCGACCGGCCGTACATTGACGACATTCGTACCCACGGCATGCTTCATGCTGCGCTGCATCTCACCGAGCACACCCGAGCCCACATCAACGGCATCAGCGTCGAAGCAGCTGCGAACGCGCCCGGAGTCATCGCTGTCTACACAGCCTCAGATATCCCTGGCCAGTTGCGGTCAGGTCTGATTCATAAAGATTGGCCACTGATGATTCCCGTCGGGGGAATGACGTCGTACGGTGGAGATGTCCTTGCCATCGTTGTTGCGGGCACCCGCGAACAAGCGAGGGCCGCAGCCAAGCTTGTCGAGGTTGAGTACAACGTGCAACCACCCGTTGTAGATCCAGTGGCTGCTCTTCAACCAGACTCGCCAATCGCTGTGTGGGGAACGGACTCAAATGTGCTTTCGGTGAGCGCCTACCAACGCGACGAGGGCTTGACGAATGATGAGGCCTTTGCGTGCAGCGCACATGTGGTGTCAGAAACGTTTACCACTCAGCGAATTGAGCATGCGTTTCTCGAACCTGAGGCAACGCTTGCTGTTCCGTCTGGCGAAGGTGATGAACAAACATTGCACGTGTACTCAGGCGGCCAAGGCGTATGGGACGACCGTAATGACATCGCCTCCATTCTCAACGTTGATCGAGACCGAGTGACTGTTGAACTCGTATCAAACGGTGGCGCATTTGGCGGCAAAGAGGATATGAGTAACCAGGGTCATGCTGCTCTTGCTGCATGGCTGCTCAATCAACCAGTGAAATGCACGCTGAGTCGCGAAGAAAGTTTCAGGATGCATGCGAAACGGCATCCGATCACTCTTGAGGTGAAAGCAGGCTGTGACGACGAAGGTGTATTGACCGGGCTGCATGTGCGTGCGATTGGTGATTCGGGGGCATACGCAAGCGTTGGAATGAAGGTTCTCGAACGCGCAGCGGGCCATGTCGCAGGGCCATATCGATGGAAGTCGCTCGACATTGAGGCAACTGCTGTTCGCACAAATAATCCAGTCTGTGGGGCGTTCCGAGGGTTCGGTGCTAACCAGGCACAGTTCGCAACCGAAGGAGTGATCGATCGGCTGGCCGAGTTGGCCGGAATCGATCGTTGGGAATTTCGAATGCGGAACGTCATCTCTCCGGGTGACATCTGGGGACCGGGCCAGATTATGGATGAGGGTGCCGGTGGGGCTCGTGAATGCCTTCACGCCATCAAATCTGACTACGACGAGGCGCTCTCAGCCGGACGTGCCGTAGGACTTGCAATCGGTATGAAGAATTCGGGTCTCGGTAACGGCTTCCGGGAAGTTTGTGGTGCAGTTGTCAGGTTCCGTCGCGACGGTCGTATCGAGGTTCGCCACGGCTGGACAGAAATGGGCCAAGGCGTTCATACGGTTGCTCTCCAAGTCGCGGCTCAAGAACTCAACGTGGATGCTGAACGTATTGACGTGATGGTTGACACAACGAGAGAACTTGGATTCGGCCAAACAACTGGTAGCAGGGGAACCCTGATGACGGCAGGCTCCGTTGCTGCTGCCTGCGCAGCTGCGCTTGCATCGAATTGTGAAGTTGATGTCGATCACTTCGGCGAATACGTCGTCGATTGGACGCACCATCTCGGTGACCCTGAACATCCAAACCCGACAATTCATTCGTGTTTCTCATACGCTGCACAACTCGTCGAAATCGATCGCTCATCAGGTGCCATCGAACGAGTTCTCGCTGTTCACGATGTCGGCAAAGCGGTCAACCCGATACTTGTCGAAGGACAGATTCAGGGCTCAGTTCACATGGGACTCGGCTATGCGTTGAGCGAAGACTTCCCGAGCGATGAATTTGGGATGCCGACCGCTACGACATTACGGCAACTCGGTATCCCGCGTGCCAAAGATATCCCACAGATAGATGTCAAGGTGGTCGAGGTTCCTCAGCCCCACTCACCATTTGGCATCAAAGGCGTGGGCGAAATTGGCCTGGTCCCAACAGCTCCTGCAATTGCTGGAGCGCTACATGACTTGGACGGCGAACGGCGCCGTACACTGCCCATGCGCCGTCAGTGACGCCGGCGTAGTTCACACTCCGTTAACAATCGAGATACCGGTGCGAAACCGCTCATTGGCAGAGTGATGCCTACCCCTACAAATTGCGAATATCGCCGAAAGGAATCACGTGGCGTACCAAGCTGAATACATCTGGATTGATGGCCATGAGCCAACTCCACAACTCCGTTCAAAGACGAAGGTTCTTGCTGACGAAGTGACCGATCCTCCCATCTGGGGCTTCGATGGTTCTTCAACCGAGCAGGCAACTGGTGACAAGTCTGACTGTGTGCTTCGTCCAACATTTACTTGCCCCGACCCAATCCGCGGCGGTCGCAATATTCTCGTGATGTGTGAGGTGTTGCTCGCATCAAACATGCGTGCACATCCAACGAACACTCGTGCAGCTTGCGCCCGAGTTGAGAAGAAGTACAAGGACGACGAAATGATCTTCGGCCTTGAGCAGGAATACACGATGTTGCGCCCCGACGGCTCACCTCTTGGCTTCCCAGTTGGCGGCGGACAGCCAGCACCACAGGGCCCGTACTACTGCGGTGTCGGCACAGGTCGAGTTGTTGGGCGAGAAATTGTTGAAGAGCACACTCAGGCATGTATCGATGCTGGTCTTGCAATTTCAGGAACCAATGCAGAGGTCATGCCTGGTCAATGGGAGTTCCAGATTGGACCACTCGGACCTACCGCTGTTGGCGATCAGATGTACGTCGCTCGCTGGCTACTTCACCGCATTGCCGAGGATTACGACGTAGTCATCAGTTTTGCTGCGAAGCCAATGAAGGGCGACTGGAACGGCGCTGGCTGCCATACGAACTTCTCCACCATTGCGATGCGCGAGAACTACAAGGCCATCACCGCAGCATGTGAAGCCATTGGAAAGAACTACATGATGCTCGTCGAGAACTACGGCGACGGAATTGCTGACCGCCTGACCGGTCAGCACGAGACCGCTCCTTGGAACAAGTTCTCCTACGGCGTCTCTGACCGTGGTGCATCGATCCGTATTCCATGGCAGGTCGAGAAAGATGGCAAGGGCTATGCAGAAGATCGTCGCCCAAATGCCAACTGCGACCCGTACACCGTTGCGCAGCTCATCACCGACACTGTGTGCTCAGCTGCAGCAAAGGGTTCCAAGAAGCGCTGATCATCTCAGCGTCCCTTGGTGACGTCGCAATGAAGGGGGCCTCGTGTGCACGAGGTCCCCTTTAGCGTTTTTCACTGGCAGACTGAGGGATTAGAGGAGGGTTCATGCGTGAACAGCAATGTGACTATGTGCTGAAAACTGCATCAGAGCGCGGTGTTCGCATGGTGCGACTCTGGTTTACCGACGTGCTCGGAAACCTAAAGAGTTTTGCGATTAGCCACAACGAACTCGAGAACGCCCTTAACGATGGAATGACCTTCGACGGTTCATCAATCGATGGGTTCTCTCGAATTCAAGAATCTGATGTGCTTGCAATCCCAGATCCGGACACCTTCCAAATTCTGCCACTTGGCGACAAAGGTGCTGCCGAAGCTCGAGTGTTCTGCGACATCCATCACCTCGATGGGACACCGTTTACTGGAGATCCGCGCCAGGTTTTGCGTCGACATGTTGAAGCGGCCCGCAACGAGGGACTCACGTTTTATGTCGCTCCCGACATCGAATTCTTCTACTTCAACACTCCGCAAACCGGCGAACGACCAATACCACTCGACAACGGTGGCTACTTTGACCTCACCACCCGCGATGTCACGGGCGATCTTCGTAAGCAAACCATCCGCACGCTCGAGCAAATTGGAATCCCGGTTGAGTATTCATTTCATGAAGATTCACCGAGCCAACAAGAGATCGACCTTCGTCACGACGATGCACTAACAATGGCTGACTCGGTGATGACATTCCGGCTCATCGTGAGAGAGGTCGCGGCAGCCCACGGTGTGTACGCAACCTTTATGCCAAAGCCTCTAGAAGGTGTGCAAGGTTCAGGAATGCATACCCACCTTTCACTCTTCGCTGGAGACGACAATGCGTTCTACGACGAGGACGACGCATACAACCTGTCTCCTCTTGCGAAGTCGTTCATGGCTGGTCTTCTTCATCACGCGGCAGAAATCACTGCCATCACAAATCCAACTGTGAACTCCTACAAGCGGTTGGTTCCAGGATTTGAAGCGCCAGTACATCTCAGTTGGGCTCGGAACAACCGGTCAGGTTTGATCAGAGTGCCAATTGCAAAGCGTGGTAACCCTCTCGCCACTCGCCTCGAATACCGATCTCCCGACCCCAGTTGCAACCCATATCTCGCATTTAGCCTGATGCTTGCCGCAGGATTGAAAGGGGTCCGAGAGGGATATGAGTTGCCTGTTGAAGCCGATGCGAATTTATTTGAACTTGACGATAACGCTCTCACCAAGCTGGGAATCGGCCAGTTACCGCAGTCACTCGCTGAGGCACTTCGCGCAATGGAACAATCAGAGTTGGTCCGCGAGGCACTTGGTGAGCACATATTTGAATGGTTCCTGCGCAACAAACGGCGAGAGTGGATGGACTACAAGACACACGTCAGTCAATTTGAAATTGACCGATACCTGGGGACACTGTGACCCAAGCCGAAAGTGGAACCATTCTCGTCGTTGGCGATCCCATTTCGGCTGAACTTGCGCGAACCCTAGACCTCTGCGGTCGAACATGGCATGGCATGTGCTTCAACGATGATCCATCTGGCGTTGAGCCGACCGATGGATGGGTAGGGGCAATCATCGATCTGTCCAACGATCCCGAATCGGGCTGGTCTGTGGCTCGCGGCCTTCGTCGATCAGATCGTGACCCGGTACGGACGCTGATTCTCGTGAGCGGTGGGCAACTTGCTGAACTCAGTCATCGAGATGACCTGTTCGATGACTTCTGCCTTACGCCGTTCCACCCTTCAGAAATCGAAGCACGCCTCAACCATCTCCTTGCTACGGCCGGACCCATCGCAACCCGATCCGAGGTCGTGCTCTACGAGAATCTCGCTCTCAATCTTGAGACCTATCAGGCTTCAGTTTCTGATCGGCCTCTTGACCTCACGTATATGGAGTACGAACTGCTGAAGTTCCTTGTCCAAAACCCTGGGAAGGTGTTTTCGCGTGAAATGTTGTTGAGTCGCGTATGGGGCTACGACTACTACGGCGGCGCAAGAACTGTCGATGTACACGTTCGCCGCCTTCGCGCAAAGCTTGGTGAAGAACACGCCGATCTCATTCAGACAGTTCGGTCGGTCGGGTATCGCTTTGGTCATTTGCGCTGGCGAGCTTGAGTCATTCTGCAAGCCGCTGAATTCGGCGTGAGGCAGAGGCATGCGCTCTAAGCATCTCCTCAGTCGCATCTGACACGAGGCGACCATCTCGTACCACTGGCCGACCATTGATGATCGTGTCCCTAGCCCCGGTCGGTCCGCAACGTAACCATGCGGCAATCGGGTCAGACACAGCCCCTGCATATGCGATGCCGTTTTGATCCCAGACTGCGATGTCAGCAACAGCACCGACACTCAACGTTCCTAACTCACCTGATCGTCCTAGGCAAGCGGCACTTCCCAGGGTTGCCATCTCAAGAATCTCACGGGCGGTGATTGCGTCTGCGCCATCGCGAAGTTTTGCGAGGAGCAAGGCCTGACGTGCCTCGAGCCACATCGAACCGGAATCTGCCGATGATGATCCGTCGACACCCAGCCCTACGTGGCATCCCGCATCGCGAAGGGCAGTTACCGGAGCAATTCCAGACGAGAGGATGAGATTCGAACTTGGGCAGTGCGCGACGCCTACGCCCGCTGAGCCCAAACGGCTGATCTCATCAGCATCGGGCATCACACAATGCGCAACCCAGCTACGTTCACTCGCCCAACCTGTGCGCTCTAAGTACTCGGTTGGACGACATCCAAATGTTGCAATGCTAAACTCATCATCTTCAGCATTTTCTGCAAAGTGAGTGTGCAAACGCACGTTGAGATGCTCAGCAAGTTCTGCTGTTCGAACGAGCAGCTGCTCGGTTACGCTGAACGGCGAACATGGGGCGAAGGCGATTTGAGTCATCGAGCCCCACGAATCATCATGATGTCGCTGTACGGCAGACTGGCAGGCAGCAAGAATTTCGTCATCATCCTCGACGACATCATCTGGGGGAAGGCCACCATCTTTCTCAGAAAGTGACATCGACCCCCGAGTCGGATGGAAACGAACACCAAGATCAAGCGCCGCTCGAATCTCGGCAGATAACAGGTCTCCAGAATTTCGAGGGTGCACGTAGAGGTGATCGGTCGAGGTCGTGCATCCAGAGAGCGCAAGCTCGGCGAGACCTACCCAAGCGGACAGATAGATGCTCTCCTCATCAATTGACTTCCAGAGTGGGTACAACGATTGCAGCCACCCAAACAGTGGCTTGTTAGTCATGTCCTGATACGCCCTCGTGAGGTTCTGATACAGGTGGTGATGGGTGTTGATCAGACCGGGCGTGACGAGGCACCCAGATGCATCAATCACCACGTTGGCGTGAGGTGGATCGTCACTACCGATTCCGTCAATACGACCCTCTACTACCGACACCCAGCCGCCCGCCAGTTCGCGCCGCTGGTCGTCCATGGTTGCCACAAGCCGGGCATTTTTGATGACGAGATCGACCATGTTCCAACGCTAATCAGTTGAGAGCCACCGAATCGGCGTCTCTAGCCTGAGAAGACTCCTGCAGATGTGGTCTGATCAGTCGTCAATCTCGAGGAGTTCGCTGCCCTCAAAGCGACGCTCGCCATCACGCTGAAGGACTGCGCCGAGAATTGCACTCGCTACACCACCGCTGATCCCGATAATGACGGGGAACAGCGCAAGAAGAATGATGATTGCAATTGCACCAGCCATGACTTCAGTCTAGTTGCTTGAACCTAAAAGGCCAGTTTCGATGCTTTGCATCGTTATTGCTCGGGCAAGTACGCCCATGCCTCTATTTCGACTGCGCCATTGAGCGGAAGTGCGGCCACGCCAATAGTTGAACGGGCGGGTCGATGGTCGCCAAATGCGGCCACATACGCGTCGTTGAATTCTGCAAACGTCGACATATCAGTCAAAAAGCACATTGTCTTTGCAACATCAGAAAGGCTCGCTCCATGTTCAGCGAGGCGATCTGCAAGATTTGCAACAGACTGTGTCGTCTGGGCAGTGACGCCCTCGACGAGAGCGCCGTCGACGATGCCCAGCTGGCCAGACACAATGATGAAATCGCCGGCTCGAACAGATGGGGAATATGGACCAATCGGAGTAGTCATACCGACACCTTAGATATTTGCCAGCGGTCGACGTTTACTGGTTTCGCTCTGCTGCCAGCGACGCTTCGAAGGCACGGGCCTCATCCCAACGCCCCTCCGCGAAACGTTTTGCCTGCGCCGACCACGTCGAGGGGTCATGGCGTCCATACCGAGCACCTGCATCTGCGAGCATCGACGTGAGCACTTCTGGCTCCGCCCGTGCCAGATCCCACCAAGTGCGAATTCCTACGCCGTGGCACAAGCGCTCGATTGCAGGCCCAATTCCAACAACCGCTTTCAGGTCGTCCTGCACCAAACGACGTCCAAGCACTGCCGCTCCAAGTGCAACATCAGGGCGCGAATCGATGCTCGCTGAAATTGGAGATTCTTGTTGCGGCTGCGACTTCAGTTCATCATCGACATCAGCAGAACGTGATTCGTGCGAATCACCGTCTTCAGGAGCTGGGTCTTCGTTGCTATTAACTTTGCTGACAGTAACAACGAGACGTTCTTTCATCGATTCAACTTCAGCCTGCAGGAGATCGCGTTCTTCAGCCACACGCCCTAGCGTCGTTGCACGCTCGCGAAGTTCCGCCATCTCTTCTTCAAGCTCATGCTGAACTTGCTTACGAGCACGAGACACCTGCCGACTCGCTGACGCGCTTCTCAGCACCCAGCCAACAACAAGACCAATTAACGCTGAAAGACCAAACCAGATGAAGCCAATAGTCAATGTGTATGGCATCAGTTCAGCACCTCTCCAAACGGTATTTCAAGCACGACATCGCTCACGTTACCGAGACGATGATTTCCACACGGCGGCTGAGGACCTTGTCTTCAACCCCCTCAATAATGATGGGCTCGGCCGATCCAATTCCTTCTGAACGAACAACTGAACGCTCCAGACCCTGGCCAATCAGCACATTCGCGACAGCAGCCGCACGATCGGCGCTCAGTAGAAGGTTAGACGCGGGGACACCATCACTATCAGTGTGACCTCTCACAACAACTTCGATTCCAGGAACACCGATTAGAAGTTGAGCGACGCGTTCGAGAACACGGTCACTTCCCCAGACAAACTCGGCTCTTCCCGACACAAAACTCACCGGAGACCCCGCAAGTAGTTCAGAAATCTCGTCATTGAGAGCATCAACTTCACCGGCAGTGACCGGTAGTCGAGGGGCAAGCAGAACTTCTGCACCAACTGAACGAGCGACAGCCTCCATTGCAGCCGCCCGATTTTCATCGAGGTAGGTGCCGGTGATGCGTATACCTACTTCTGAGATCCTAAGTTCACCTGTGTCGAGAGTCTCCAGCATTGCCGTCAGGATGCGCGAAATGGCACCCACCGAAATCACCTCCGCCAACAAATCAGGAATGTCCTCATCGATTACAGGCCCACGCCTTGGCTCAAAGGATCGACCAGACTGCTCGACCAAGTCAGACACCATGATGAGAACATCATCGCTCAGGCTTGAACCCAATGCCTCAACAACATCGCTCGAGAAACTGACCTGAAGAAGTGGGAGCACGCCAGTTCCATCTGCCTGCAGCACCGTATCGATGAGCCAAATCTGACGCCCTCCAACTTCCAGAACCTCGATGACTTGGGCATATCGATCAATCATTGTGACCCCGTCAACTATCTCTACTCTGCTCGTCTCAACCGAATCGAGCATGTGAATGTCCACGAGCGCAATCGTTGACGACGACTCACTCTCGATTTCAGCCAATAGGTCAGCACCTAGTTGATCGAATGCCCCATCGACGGGTGCGAGCACCACTGAGATCCCACTCAGGCGATTCTCAAATCCAACCGACAGCAGTAACCGGGACATTGTCGTGAGTTCAGGGTCACTCTCAAGCACCGATACCAATAGCTCGTCATCATTGACAGGCAGCGCCTCAGTGGTAGTTGTTTCACTTGATGACAAACCGAGTGTCGTTGTTGAACCAACGCTGGGGGTTGTCGTTACAGGTGCCGCTGTGCTTGACCCATCAACTGTTGGGGCACGAAGAACACGACATGTGCGATCAGCGGCCATGGAATGAACACCGCGAACCAAGGCGAGGTTTGCCACAAGTTGAGCGGGGAACTCAACTGGAGAGGAACAAAAAACCGTCCCATCTTGGCCTGAGAAACTGATGCCATTGACCAACGGCTCAACAACGAGCGCACGTTCGAGAGTCCGGGCTTCTAGGTCCCGTTCAATCGAAGAGACATAGAACGGTGCGCCTGTAACAAACAGTGCCGCAGCAGAAATGATGGCAAGAGCGAATGTCTTGCGAGATGGTGTTGGTGTCAGGAGAAGCTCTGCCCGCAGCCACAGGTGCGGCTTGCGTTTGGATTCGTGATTGCGAATCCTGACTGGTCAAGCCCGTCTTTGTAGTCGAGTGTCGCGCCGACGAGTAGTTGAGCCGATGCAGGGTCGACAACAACCTTCACTTCACGAAGATCTTGGCCATAGGTGGCTTGCTCATCGTCAGAGGCGACGTCACCGTCAAAAAACATCTCATAGGAGAATCCGCTACAGCCACCCGGGCGCACGGCTACACGAAGCGCGAGTTCTTCCGCGCCCTCGCTATCGAGAAGATCTCGGACTTTTGAAGCTGCAGTGTCTGTAAGCGTGATCATGATGAACCTCCTGGACTCAACAAATTGTATACGCCAAGGCGACCCGTAGGCCACTCATGGCTAGTCTGATCCTATGTCGGCTGAACGTACGGCTCCGCCAACGATTGAAGAAGTGACCGAGGTGTTGTCGACGGTCATCGACCCAGAACTTGGTAGCGATGTTGTTTCACTTGGAATGATCCCGCGTACTGAAATCTCCCCTGGGGGGCGGGTTCTCGTGGAGGTTCGACTCACCATTTCTGGATGTCCAATGCGGGCAGAGATAAAGAAGATGGTCGAGCAACGACTTCTTGTTCACCCCGGAGTTACAGAGGTTCGACTCGAATGGTCAGAAATGGACTCCAACGAGCGTTCCGCCGCAATGTCGACGGCTCGTGCGGCGGCTCGAGATCGTGCGCCAGAGACAGCGATCGGGCAGCGCTGTCAGGTCCTTGCTATCTCGAGCGGTAAAGGTGGGGTTGGTAAAAGCTCTGTCACGGTCAATCTCGCCGCCGGACTCGCAGAGCTGGGTTTCACCGTCGGAGTTCTCGATGCCGACATTTGGGGATTCTCTGTTCCCCGCTTACTTGGTATGAGCGACCGCCTTGACGCGACTGAAGTTGATGGGCGGCCGCGCATCATTCCAAATCGACGGCAGATTGGAACTGGAGTGCTCGAGGTTGTTTCAACCGGATTCTTAGTTGAGGAGTCGACGGCTCTCATGTGGCGCGGCTTAATGCTGACAAAAGCCGTTGAACAATTTCTTCGAGATGTGGCCTGGGGCGATCTCGATTACCTGCTGATTGACATGCCTCCGGGGACTGGTGATGTTCAGATGGGTCTCGCTCGTCTCCTCCCGCGGACTTCGCTTCTCGTCGTCACGACTCCGGCGACTGCTGCTCAGCGGGTGGCTCAACGTGCTGCCGATATGGCTCAGCGATCGTTTTTACCCGTGCTCGGCGTCATTGAGAATATGAGTGGGTTCATCTGTGAGCACGGAGATTTCCACCCTGTATTTGGTGAAGGGGGAGGTCGAGCTCTCGCAGATGCCATTGATGTCCCTCTACTTGGATCAATTCCAATCGAAGCATCGGTGTCAGCGGGTGGCGACAACGGTGAGCCCGTCATCCTCAGCGGGTTGGGATCTGCAGCAGCCGCATTGCGATCGATTGTTGATCAAATCGTTGACAGTGTCGCACCACCGATGGGCTCTGATGAGCAGCTTGATGGCTGCGCAACGAAGATCCTCGCTGCCTTCGATGACGCCTTTGCTACTGAAGATCAGCGGAATTTGGCGAATACAAATTCTGGGAGTGGCACCGAGTCATAGTCAGGATCTCCCGGTACGGCGATTCCAACTACATTTCCATCGGCGTCAGTCTTCATCCGGGGAAGAATGGTTTGTGGAAGACCCATCGCCTCACCACCTGCGAGCGCTGCATCTGCAGAATCAAATTCGCTCAACCATTCGAGATTTGCAACGGTCGGAGGGAACATCTGCAGTTCGCCAGCTTCCCAACGCTTCAGTGCATCCTGTGGTCGAACCCACAAACTGTCGATCGTCTCTCCGCCATCGTGCAGAGGCTCTTGGAGCTCGGGAGCCCGGGCGAGAAGAAAGCGAGTATCAAATCGACGACCTTCTCCAACAGGGGTGATCCAGTGGCTGACGAAGCCGATGACGTCAGTGACCAGTCGAAGATCATGCTGCGCGCATAACTCTGAGAGCGACTCAGTTCCTTGGTGGATTGCCTCTCGTGCCTCACTCATCGGTCCGACAATGTCGCCTTCAAACCTGATCATCTCGGTCTCGGTTGAACGACGGGCGAGCAGCACTCCAGCTTCTTCAAAGCTTTCGCGAATTGCGGCGACAATCCATGCAAGACCACCACTTTCGAGACCAAGCCGTGCCGAGGCTTGTGCATCGTCAAGCCCGTCGCAGATTTCTTCAAGTTCGTCAGCGTGATCAGTTCCGTCAACTTTCCCGCCCGGAAACACATACTGGCCACCAGCGAATGCCGCCGAGAGTGTTCGGCGCAACATGAACACCTCTGGCCCTTCAGCACCATCGCGCACCAACATCACCGTGGCGGCAGGGCGAACTGCGATATCTGCGGCGCGAGATCGCTCAGGTTGGTCCGGTGTTGCTGATGAGGTGTCGCTGGCCATAAGACGACCGTACTTCGCTGCTGACGCTTCTACCGAGGTCAGACGTCGTTCTCACCCACAGTCTCCGAGTCTCTGCCGAGGCGAGCGTACGTCGCTGATGCAATCACAATCGCCCCAAGTACAACAGCAACATTTTGCCAGTTGTTATTCAGGCTGGTGATGACACGCCGCTGGAATTGTTCAACAGCAACCGTGATCGGGTCGCTCTCGCCGTTGACGTCGACCACCCAGAAGTAGTAAGCGAGATATAGACCCGACAACACCACGAAGACTCCAGCAATCGTTTCGACACGATGCATACCCCGCCGCAACACTCCCAGTAGTCCAATTTTGGCGACTGCAAGTGAGACCGTTAGCGCCGTAATCAGCAACCCCATTCCAGCGGCATATGCCGCGACATTTCCAAGCGCTCCAAAAACCCCGTTGCTTCGCACAGCAATCAGGGTGGGTAAGAACAACCCAATGGTGCAGCCCAGCGAGGCCACTGCGTAGGCGACGCCGAAGAGGAACATTGAGCGAACCCCTCGATCGCGCCCACCTACGTCAAGTCGTGGCAGTGCGAGCCCAACTCCGCGGCCCGTCAACATCGCGATTCCGAGTACCACAAGACCCACTGCAATCACAATTGTTGCGTAGCGAGCATTCTGCTGAATCCATGAGGTGAAGTTGTAGGTCACGAGACCAACAACGATGAATACCGACATGAATCCTGCCGTGAGTGCCGAGCTCACTACCAGCGCTCGCCGAATACTCGCCCTTCGGACTCCGAGACCGGCCGACACCTCAGATGTATCGGCGCCAAGAAAAAACATGAGATACGTCGGCAACAGTACAAACCCGCAGGGGTTGACCGCAGCAACAAGCCCTCTCAGAAACGACAGTGTCATGCGTCCACGCCTCCTACAACGCCAAAATATACACCGATTGCTGTGGTCAATTCATCAGCGGTGAGAACCCCAGCATCACCAAGAATTTGGCCCTGAGCATTAACGAACACCGTGTACGGAAAGCCGACTGTTCCGAGGGCATCGGTGAGTTCGGCGAGCGGATCTCGGTAGAGGTCGTATGTGACTCCCATTTGGGAAGCAAACTTGGTCATTGCCTCTGCAGAATCGACAGGGTTAATTCCGATGAATACGACGTCGTCTCCGAATTGCTCATTGACTGCGGCGAAGTCTGGCATTTCACGGCGACATGGAGGGCACGCCGCGAACCACAGATTGACCACCATTGGCTTCCCGATCAAGTCCGATGAGTTCACAGTTCCCCCGCCAACGTCAACGATGTCAACAGATGGAAAGAACGCGCGGGTGACGACTTCGCCTTCTTCTGAAAGCTGATATTCGCCAGGATTTGTAAGAACTGCGTCGACTTCATCATCAACGAGGGCATCACGAACCTCTGGTGCACCAACTGCAACGAGCCCAACCATCACGATGCCCATCGCAATCGCAAAGAGACGTAGACGGGTGGACCGGTTCACCCTGACAGACTATTAGGCAACCAAGTGAGGTGGCACGGGCACCTCATCAACCACAAGGGTCTCTCGCTTCACTTTTGTTGGGCGGCCTCGTCGAGGCCGGTCCTCAACGATGACGCCATCCATGAGAAGTTGTCCGCCCCATACGCCATACGTCTCACTTCGTTGAAGAGCCCCGCTCAAGCAGTCTTCGGCCAACCGACAGCGGCTGCAAATTGCTTTTGCTCTGGCGAGTTCGTGCGCATGATCCGAGAAGAACAGGTACGCGAGCCCACCTTCTCCATCTGAGCAGCGTGCACGATCAAGTTGCAGTGGTTGGGTGTCGGGAAACTCTGGAATTTCAATCTGAATGCTCATGCCTGTCAAGAGCACGAACGTTCAGATTCCTCGCACTTTTTTACATTCTCAGCAAGATTTTCCCGACGTTTGCATCTGCCTCCATGTGGCGATGTGCATCAGCGATGTCGTTGAGATCAAATGTCGTGTCGATGACGGGCTTCATGTCGCCAGATTCAAACCGAGGCAGCATCTGTGCGGCGAAGCCTTGCACCGCAGCAATCTTTTGCTCAATCGGCCGATTGCGAAGCGTGGTACCAATCCAGGTCGCACGTTTGGCGAGAATCAATCCCGTGGTGATCGAAGACGCCGCCCCACCCATAAGACCTACCTGCATGATGGTGCCCTGGGAGGCGAGCGCTCGAAGGTTTCGGTCTGATTCTTCTCCGCCGATGACATCAAGGATGACGTTCATGCCTTGCGGTACTGCTGCCTGCAGTTCGGACAGCCAATCAGATGGCGATCGCTCAATCACCAGATCGGCTCCGAGCGCTCGGCAGGCATCGGCCTTACGAGCGGAACACGTCACCGCGATGTGTGCACCAATCGATTTAGCGATCTGAATCGCTGCGGTACCGACACCACTTGCACCGGCATGCACGAGAGCCCATGCTCCAGAGGTCAGCCCACCTTGCCCAATGAGCGCATCCCATGCGGTTACAAACACCTCAGGGATTCCAGCCATCTCGTCATCAGCAACTGCGGTCGGTACAGACATCGCCATTCGTTCGTGCGTGATCACCATCTCGGCGTTACACGCACCTGCTTCGATTCCCATCACTCGGTCACCTACCGACCAGCGGGTGACGCGAGATCCAACCGATTCGACAAACCCGGCATATTCGAGACCGAGAATTTCGTGTTCACGCTTGATCGGGTCGGGGTACCCACCCTGACGTTGCAGGGTGTCAGCTCGATTGCACGCGCTATACGACACCGCGACACGAATCTCATCTGGCCCAGGAATCGGATCAGGGACATCCTTCACCACAATGACTTCTGGTCCCCCGTACTGTTCTACAACTGCTGCTCGCATGTGATGAGTGTCGTCGGCGGAACACCCCCGCGTCAATCGTTCAGGCCTGAGAATTTTTCTCTAGTGCTTCGCTGACCTCTTCAGATGAGCGAAATACAACCTGCTGGTAGTGCTGCAACTCGGCAACACTCTCTTTGATGTCATCGAGTGCTCGATGCGAATTTGGCTTCCACGGCCGCCGCGCATTTGCCTCTGGATACCAGCGACGCACCAGTTCTTTGATGCTGGACACGTCGACGCTGCGGTAGTGAAGATAGTTCTCGATCTCGGGGAGATAGCGAGCCAGGAACCGACGGTCAGTTCCGATTGAGTTACCGCATAGGGGAACCGTTCCAGCGTCGGGGCAATGCTCTTTGATGAACTCGAGGGTCTGTCGGCCGGCTTCTTCAAGTGTCAATGTTGACGAAGAAATTTGCTCAAGCAAGCCTGAATCTGTGTGCATCTTCATCACAACTTCGTTCATCTTGTTCAGCACATCGTCAGGCTGGTGGATCACAAGATCAGGGCCTTCGGCGACAATGTTCAAGTCGTCGTCTGTGATGATCGTTGCGATCTCCACGATGACGTCACTCATGTGATCAAGCCCGGTCATTTCGAGATCCATCCATACCAACACGTTCATGATGTTACGTGCCAATATGCGCGATCTGCAGATGTGAGATCCAGTCGGCACAACTGATCGCAATCTGACACCATGGTCATATGGCTCCCACAACCCTCGCAGAACTACTTGCGATGGAAGGAGTGCACGAAGAACTAGCAATACGTTCAACGTTTGGCTTCATGGCATTTCATGGTGGCGGTCTCGAAGCGGTCACCGACACGATCGCACGAGCAGCTGCTGAAGAAGCGAACGCGTCGTATTACGGAGTACTGCATCCCGACAATGATCCGCCCCATCTTCCATCAACGCGCTTCCGTCCTGATGAATCGCAAATGTTGACAGATTTCATCAACCATGTTGATGTTGTCGTCACCATTCACGGCTTTGGCCGACGAGGACTATTCACCTCATTGCTGCTCGGCGGAACGAATCGTGATCTCGCAACACATGTCGCCGACACGCTTCGTCCAAGGCTCCCGGCCTATCAACTCATTGACGACGTCGATGAAATACCACAGAATCTTCGCGGTTTGCACCCCAATAACCCGGTGAACCTTCCACGACAAGGAGGCGTGCAGATCGAATTACCTCCACGTGTGCGGGGGTCGTCTCCACTCTGGTGGGACTGGGAAGGCGGGCTCACGCCACACACAGAGTTGCTGATTGAGGGATTAGCCGAAGCGGCTCAAACCTGGCAACTGTCTACGTCGTAATTTCCTCACAACTGTGAGCGGTGGGCTCCCTGCAGCGAACCTTCTCACAGAAATCGAGGAACCAACATGATGTACGGAGCAAACCCCGAGCAACTCGCCCAACTTGGAAGAACGTTGCACGATCAAATGTCAATGATCAGTCAGCTCATCTCAACAGTTGACAAAGCAATTGGATCAACAATGTGGCAGGGCCCAGCTCGCCAGCGCTTCGAACAAGATTGGAACGGCTCGTTCAAGCATGCACTACATCGTCTCGATGAAGCATTTGGCTCTGCAGGTAGAGACTGTATTTCGCGTTCAGAGGAACTGCTCAGAATCATGGGTGGCTAACCGGCTTCCCGGAATTCCCTTCGCTTACCTACACTTGACTTGTGGCACACATTGACTTCACCATCGAACCGTTCGTTGAGGGACAACCAGGTGCACATGTCACCGAACCGATCGCAGCACTAGCTGCTCTTGGAGTCACCACCGAATTTGGTGCATTTGGTTCAAGTTGTGAGGCTGAGCACAGCATGATGCCAGAAGTCGTCGCAACCGTCTTACGGTCTGCGTTCAGCAATGGCGCAACGCGGGTAAATATTGAGGTTGTCGGAGATTCAGACACGTGAGCCATCAGGATCGGCACCCGCTTCTGGACTCAATTCAGCCGCTCCTCGAAGCGATTGGCGCGTCGACGGTTTCAAGCCCTGACGCGCTGCCTTCAGATATCCCTCTCGAATTTGAAGGCGATGTCATTGCTGCAGTGAGGCTTCCAAAGTTGCACGGTGCCCTCGATCGGCTGATCGAATCGGTAGAAGTCGAAATCGGTGGGCGGCTTGCCGACATGTCCCGCGAAGATAAACAGCGTGCTGTACGACTTCTCGATGAACGCGGTGCGTTCACCTTGCGTCGAGCGGTCGAAGACCTTGCCGATGCGATGGGTGTGAGCCGGATCACCGTCTACAACTATCTGAATGCAATTCACCGCTGATGCGGCGAGGCGACCTCATTGACGTCGTCGGCTTTGATGCTGACGACACCCTGTGGGAGTGCCAAGACACATTTGATGCCGCGGAACAACTGTTCTTCGAAACGGTAAGCCCATATGCATCGGAAGGCATCGATCTGGCAGATTCCCTCCGCTCTACCGAACTCGGGAATCTTGCAATCTCTGGCTACGGCGTCAAAGCATTTGGGCTTTCGATGATCGAGGCTGCTGTGACTGCAACAGGTGGGAAAATTCCGTCACGCGCGATCGGAGTCTTGGTCGATCACATTCATGACATGTTGCGCGAACCCGTGAAACTTCTTGACGGTGTTGCCGGTGCCTTGCAGTCTGTGGCTCAAACCCACCGCATCGTCATGATCACCAAAGGTGACCTTGTTCATCAAACTCGCAAAGTCCGAACATCTGGGCTGTCTCACCATTTTGAACACATCAAAATTGTCTTAGAAAAAGATGCCGAGACATATCAGGGTGTTCTCGACGAGTGGAACATCATTCCGTCAAGGTTCCTGATGGTGGGTAATTCGGTTCGGTCAGACGTGGTCCCCGTCCTCGAGATCGGGGGGTTTGCTCTCCACATTCCATATCACGTCACGTGGGACCACGAAGTCGTCAACACAACCTCACACGCATTTGAATCGCTTGACTCAATTTCGATGGTTTCAAACTGGCTTGCGAACGAGGCCAAGTAACCACAAGTCAGAGGCGCCGAAGTCGAACTTCAGCCACTCGGTGATCTTGTCCTTTTCGAACAATCAGCGAAGCCCGATTTCTCGTAGGCATGATGTTTTCGCTGAGGTTTACACCGTTGATGCGTTGCCAGATCGACCTCGCCATCTCGACCGATTCTTCGTCGTTGAGATCGGCGTAGTGCGCAAAGAAACTGTCCGCTCGCTGGAATACCGACTGCCGGAACGTGAGAAACCGTTCGATGTACCACTCTTGGATGTGCTGCTCATCAGCATCGACGTAAATCGAAAAGTCGAAGTAGTCCGACACAAACTCAGAGTCATCTCCACCAACCTGTAACACGTTAATGCCTTCAACGATGACAATGTCTGGTGAATCGACGACAACACGCTCATCGGGAACAATGTCGTAGACAATGTGGTCGTAGACAGGGGCCGATGCCGGTGTTCCGCTCTTCACATTGCGAAGGAACTCAATGAGCGACCGAGTGTCGTAACTCTCGGGGAAACCTTTGCGATCCATGAGACCACGCGACTCAAGTTCGGCATTCGGATATAAAAATCCGTCGGTGGTGACCAGGTCAACTTCGGGGTGGTCGGGCCATCTTGAGAGCAGTGCTTGCAAGATTCGACTAAACGTACTTTTCCCGACGGCAACTGAGCCTGCAACTCCGATGACGTATGGGACTTTCGGAGCGTATGCGCCGAGGAACGTTGCAGAAACGCGATGAAGGTCTTGAACGGTACTGATGTACAGGTTCAACAAACGACTCAACGGCAGGTAGACCGCAGCAACCTCTTCGAGATCAATCCTCTCGTTGATACCACGAAGTTGCTCGAGGTCTGCCTCTTCCAGCGTCATCGGCGTAGCGGCACGAAGTGCTGCCCATTCGGCCCTGTTGAACTCGATGTACCTGCTTGGCACGGCAGTGACCCTACGCTAGAAAAGTGGCGGATCAACCATCGGTGGTAAACAATGTTGAGCGCCGTCGTCTCGGCTCGTGGTACACCCCGCCTGCTCTTGTCGACCAGATGTTCACAATGCTCACGAGTGACAGGTGGCATCTCGAACATTCGCACTCGCCGCTGCGTGTTCTCGACCCTTCGTGTGGTGACGGGAGGCTACTCATTGCAGCTCGGCAGCGATTGGGTGCTTCCTGCACTCTTGTCGGCTGCGATGTGAGCCCGTCAACCCGTGCCCTCAATGAACAACACGGCATCGAGTTCGTTGAAGCAAACGGACTAGGCGTTGATTGGTCGACATATCAGGGTCATCACGGCTTTGACCTCGTGGTGTCAAATCCACCATTTCTTTCACAACTCGCAACTTCGACATCTCGAAAAGGAGCCAGCACACTTGGCGGCGGCCCCTACGCGAATAGTGCGATGGAGTTTTGTCTGACCGGAGTTGAGGCATTGCGACCTGGCGGCCGGCTTGTCATCGTTCTTCCTCAGTCTGTACTTGCGTCGCGAGATACCACCGATCTGAGAACCCGCGTCACCTCGCTTGCAACTCTTGTGAACTCGTGGTGGACATCGACACCACAATTTGATGCTGATGTGACCGTGGCGGTGCTTGTATTTGAACGGCGAGCTACGGCGGTCACAGGTAGCGCCGCTCCATGGACAGGCGCAATAACCGATGCCCTCGGGATTCCGCCTGTTCCGGCGCTTGCAACGAGGGGAACGATCGGAGATCGTGCGACGGCTTCTGCAAATTTTCGGGATGAGTATTACGCCCTCGTGCCGGCCGTAGCTGACCACGAGCATGGCCCGCCACTCATCACCTCTGGGCTCATCGACCCGGGTCGCTGTTTATGGGGCCTAAAGCCAGTCCGCTTTGCGCACCAACTATTTGAGAACCCTCGTGTCGACGTAAGCCAACTCAGTGGGCGGTTCCCCAGTTGGGCAGACAGGATGCTGAAACCAAAGGTTCTCGTCGCTGCTCAAACCCGAACCATCGAGGCGGTTGTCGATCTTCACGGCGAGTGGTTACCGGGTGTTCCTGTCACCACGGTCTTCGCACACTCACATGGCGATCTCGAGTCGATCGCATCGGTCATTAACTCACCAATCGCTGCCCTCGTTGCGTGGCACAGACGAGCTGGAACAGGTCTCTCACCGACCTCGTTACGGCTCTCACCTGCATCAGTTCTTGACCTTCCCTGGCCAAGGTTCGATATCGACTCGCACGCATTGACCGAACTAGCAGACGGAACATTTGCCGACTTTGGGCTGAAGATGTGTGCATCCTTCGGGGTAAGCGGTGCAGAGGCTGATCGCATCACTTCGTGGTGGCAAAATGCCGGGCGCCCGCGACAAAAAAGACCCCCATCAACTTCATAAACCTGATGGGGTCTGGTTGACTAAAGGTGTGCGAACTCGTCGGATGATTCCTCTCATCAGAATGTTCTTCGTAGTGGGAAGTGCGTTTGCAGTTGCCGCATGCTCTTCGGAACCCGTGCTCGAATTGTCAGTTGGTGCACGTGAAGGAAAAACACTGTACGACACCAACGGGTGCGCCTCCTGTCACGGTTCGAACGGATCAGGTGGGGTTGGACCGATTCTCGCCGGGATTGCTGGAACCAACGTCGCACTGAGTGACGGATCATTGGTGATTGCCGATCGGGCCTACTTGGTGGAATCAATCCTGCTACCACAGGCACAACTTGTTGATGGCTACAACATCAAAATGCCACAGAACCAGCTCACAGCCGAGCAAGCTGACCTGGTAGCGCAATTCATTGAGGAACTAGTGATCCCGTGAGACGCGTCGTTCTCGGGGCCGCAATGACCCTGCTCAGCATCACGTCCGCGTGCGGTGGTGGGCAGCGTGAATTTGCCGGTTTCGTGAGGACCCCTGCACCGTCATCTCAGGGCATCACACTTCCCAACGTTGCTTCCGGTGCTGACCGAGAACTCGTTGCTGGCAATAACAATCTTCTCGTGCTCTACTTCGGTTTTACGAATTGCCCCGATATTTGTCCGACCACCCTGCAAGACCTCACCGTCGCACTCAGGCGTCTAGATAATGCTTCTCACATCGAGGTGGCCATGATCACGGTCGATCCAGATCGCGATCTCGAGGTACTTGACGCGTACATCAAAAGTTTCATTCCAACTGCTGAGGCGCTCGGAACAGTCGACGAGTCTGCGTTAGCAATCGCTGCACAACCGTTCGGAGCGAGCTACTTGGTTGACGACTCAGGAGGTGAGATCGAAGTCGCTCATTCAACATCGTTGTATGTCGTCGATGATGAAGGAACACTGCTTCTCACATGGCCATTTGGTACTGCTTCGACGGACATTTCCGCTGATCTTCGCGACCTCCTCTCAGGGCGCCGATGAAAAAACTGCTGATTGCTCTCATTGCTGCGGCGGCCGTCACCGCCACCACGATCATCATCTTCACTGGCGATGACGCCATCTCGCGGACCTCTTCGATCACGACCTTGGCTGACTACGAATATGAGATCCCGCCTGGCACAGGCGGGAGAACTGACGCCGGCGAAGAACTCGACATTTTCCCACTGCTATTGGAGGTTCGGGTTGGTGAGTCGATCCGCATCGTGAATAACGATGACCGCGATCATCTCATTGGAGCATTCTTTGTTGGAGCCGGTGAAACGTTGACACAAGAGTTCGTGAGCTCTGGCGTGCTCACTGGAGAGTGTTCGATCAGGCCAGGCAGCAGTTTTACTCTGCAGGTATCCGAATGATTGAACGGCGCGCATTGCCGTCACGAATTGCGATGTCGCTTTGCGGTGGTCTCTTCATCGCTCTCGTTCCGGCAACCGCAGCATTTGCTGATGCTCCTGGCCCCACCGATTACAACTCGACGATCACCGCTATTGAGACCGACGATCGGCTGCCACTGCCTGAAGGCGTCGGCATCTCGATTGAAGGGCATGATTCGTTTCTGGCACTGACCGTGCCCAGAGGGGTCGCAGCACAGGTGCCCGGCTACGAGCAAGAGCCCTACCTGAAAATTGATCAGGACTGCACGACGTTAGAGAATCAACGTTCGGTGTCGACTTGGTACAACAAAGACCGATTCGGTGGAGATATTGCGACAAACGTTGTCGATAACGATGCCGATGCCGACTGGAAGGTCATTGGTTCGAGTTGTTCCGTTGCTTGGCACGATCACCGCATTCACTACATGTCACCGATTCGCCCAATCAATGCAGAACCGGGTGATGTGATCGTCACTGACTCCATCGCCCTCACCATTGATGGGCGAGATGTTGTCGTTCATGTTCAAAGCGAATTGTTTGCACCGCCCTCACAATTGCCAGCAATCATCGGTGCGATTATTTCTCTTGCAATGGTTGCAATGATGTGGAGAGGAACAACTCTGGCTGTACTAGTTTTCCCAGTTTCGGCAATCGGACTCATCGTTGGTGGAGCACAGTACGTGTGGGCTCCCACAGCAACCGGGCCGAACATCAGCGTCGTGATTTTTCCGTTCATTGCTGTGACAGCTGGAGTTGCCGTATACGCCGCTCGACACAGAGGACTCCTATTCACCAATGGATCAACCCTGCTCGGTGGCACAATGCTCACGATCTGGGCGGTTCTTCGGCTTGATGTGTTCAGCTTTGCACTGCTGCCAACATCGCTTCCCTACTGGGTTGACCGCTGCTGCACCGCAGTCGTTGCGGTGAGTGGAATCGCCTTCGTGAGCTATGCGATGCAACAGCTCTGGCGGATGTCGGTCGTTCGGCCACAAACCGAACTGGTAACTGACTAGCCCTCGTCTACCTCAACCGTGACGGTGAGGTCATCAGCGTTCTCAAAGTCGAGCGTCAGATCGAATGTGTTGCCTACCGCAAGTGGTTCAACAAGATCAATCAGCATGATGTGGTAGCCACCCGGAGCCAGACGAACCGGCGAACCTGCAGGTAGGGGCAACCGGCCAATCTCTTGCATCGACATGGCGCCGTCGTGCATTTCGCCATCATGCATCGTGTCGTGATCCATGTCGCTCGAGTCATCAGACATATCCATTGCTTGCACAACTTCATGTATCTCTGCACGGTCAGCAATGTCCTGAGGAACTGTCACGGCAATCAGGGCATCATCATTTGTGGCAGTGATCTTGAAGTATGCGGCCCCGGTGGTGACTCCGGCAGGACTGACCCGCGCCCAGGCATCTTCGACAGAGATTTCATCGCTCCCACCGCAACCAGAAATGGCAACTAGAGCCAATGGCAACGAGCCGACGATTACAGCGCTGAGTTTCATCAGTACATCATATTGGCGGGAAAGTGTTGCTCTCGGATCTCAGCGATTCCACGGTGCCGATGGAGAAACAGCACCTGCACCACCGGTCAAGACCTCAACACCATCGTCTGTCACGAGAACTGTATGTTCAAATTGGGCAGTTCGCTGCCAATCTGCGGTCACCGCAGTCCAGCCGTCGTCCCACATTCGATGACGCCAATCGCCAAGGGTGATCATCGGTTCGATGGTGAACGTCATCCCCGGGAGCATCTCAAGAGTTGCACGAGAATCGTAATAATGAAGTATCTGAATATCGGTATGGAACTGCTCGCCGATGCCGTGACCGATGAACGATTTCACGACCCCGTAACGATGCTCTTTGGCGTGATCCTCAATTGCGCGACCGATATCGCTCACCGGTCGGCCCGGTCGAACAGCCTCGATTCCAAGCCACGTACACTCCTCGGTCACACGGATGAGATCGCGACTGACTTCGTCGACTTCACCTACACAAAAGGTGGCATTGGTATCTCCGTGCACACCGCCGATGAATCCCGTCACATCAAGGTTCATGATGTCGCCATCGAGCATTACTCGTGAATCAGGTATTCCATGGCAAATCACCTCATTCGCTGACGTGCACAAGCTCTTTGGGTAACCGTGATAGTTCAACGTGCTCGGGTACGTCCCACGTTCAATGAACAGGTCGTGGACATACGCATCTACCTCATCTGTTGTTTTGCCCGGTTCGAGAAAATCACCCGCAAGTCGAAGAACCTCGGCTGCGATCTTGCCCGAATGCCGCATGCGCTCAATGATTTCAGGTGTTTTCACGAGGGGTTCATCCCAGTGTTCAACAACTCCAGAATCTGCGTATGACGGCCGAGGAATTGTCTCTGGAACGAGCCTCATCGGCGAAATCTCACCCGGATGGACGCGGCCTTCGGTGTTCCGGTGGCACCGTTTGTACTTTCGTCCACTTCCGCACCAACACGGTTCGTTTGCTTGGAGGGATCCGGTGGGGGGTTGCGTTGTCATGACACGTCAAGTCTACGAGCCGTCGGTTGGAGTGGCTTACGGAGCCAGCCGGTTGCGAACCCATTCGCCACCGGAGCGCGTATATTGCACCCGATCATGGAGTCGGCTCGGCCGACCCTGCCAGAATTCCCACCGAATCGGAATGATCCTCCAGCCACCCCAAAACGGTGGCCTGGTGACCTCGTCAGACCCGAAACGATCCTCAGCCTCGGCAACAAAAGATTCGAGTATCTCTCGACTATCAATCACCTCTGATTGAGGCGAAGCCCATGCCCCAATCTGAGATCCTCGAGGGCGACTCGCAAAATACGCATCGCTCTCTGTATCAGCGATTCGTTCAACGGTGCCGGTGACTCGAACCTGTCGATGGAGGGCCAACCACCCAAACACTGCTGTAGCGCGTTGGGTCGACTCAAGTTGCTGACTTTTGGTCGAGTTGAAGTTTGTAAAAAACGTGACGCCTCCGTCGGATACCTCTCGGGCAAGCACAATTCGGGCATCCGGTGTGCTGGTTGCATCCACTGTCGCAACCGTCATCGCATTTGGTTCGACAAGACCTGCGTCGATGGCATCGCTATGCCAAGAATGCCACTGCACGACCGGCGAATCGTCGACATCTGAAACATCGAGACCCGCTGTTTCGTACTGCACCCTCCGGTGCCGGACGAGATCATTTCCGTCGGTCATATCAGCCTCCGAGACGAGATATTCCGCGCATATACGGTGACAAGACCTCTGGAATGTTGACGCTTCCATCAGCCTGCCGATGCGTTTCAAGAATTGCTGCCCACACTCGAGGAACGGCAAGCGCCGAACCGTTTAAGGTGTGAACAAGCACGGTGCCCTTCATTGGCTTGCCGTCGGCATCAACCTGGCGATGGCGAATATCTGCCCGGCGAGCTTGGTAGTCAGAGAACCACGACACCGATGAGACTTCGAGCCACTGACCACACCCTGGCGCGTACACCTCGATATCGAAAGAACGATGGTGACTTTGCCCTAAATCTCCAGTGCAAATTTCAATCACCCGATGATGCAGCCCGAGAGAGGAAATCATTCGCTCAACGCGAGCCACCATATCGATGAGCAATTGGGGGGCTTGCTCAGCAGCTGCCAACGCCAAAATTTCGACTTTGTCGAACTCATGTGAGCGGAGCATCCCTCGAGTATCTCGCCCTGCTGACCCTGCCTCACGGCGGAAACATGGGCTAAAGGCCATAAAACGCATCGGGAGATCTGCCGCATCGAGAATCTCGCCGCTATACATCGAGGTCAGAGGAACCTCCGCGGTTGGAATGCACCACAGATCATCACGTTCGATGGCGTAGGCATCATCGGCAAATTTTGGCAGCTGGCCTGTCGACGTCAACGTCGCCGTTGAGACAAGCGATGGTGGACGAATCTCTTCGAACTCATCTGCATTGCTGTCGAGCGCATATTGGCACAGCGCTCGTGCCAATGTTGCTCCCGCACCGCGCTGCATCGTAAACATTGATGCCGCAATTTTTGTCGCACGTTCGTTATCGAGAATGCCAAGCAATTCACCGATTTCCCAGTGTGGGACTCGCTGGTGTTCGGCGAAACCATCGATGCCTCCCTCGGGAAGAAACGGACCATTAACCACCGGGTTGTCATCTTCACTTGCTCCATCTGGAACGTCTCGGTGAGGCACATTTGGGATGTGAAGGAGTAACTCGTGCATCTTCGCCGAGAGCACTTCGTGATCCCGCTCGATACGAGAAACGTCGTCGCCCAGGGCCCGACTCTGTGCTTGAACGGCTTCGGCTTGCTCGACATTGCCATCTCGACGCAATTGACCGACTTCGCGAGAGAGTTCATTTATTCGAGCGCGAGCCTCGTCGCGCTCAGCAGTAATCTCTCTCAACCGCCGGTCGAGCTCAAGAACCTCCTCGACCTGAGAATCACATGATGAATCACCGCGACGCGCCAGCGCGGCACAGATTTCATCAGCGTGCTCTCGGAGCTGTCGAACATCAATCACGATGCCGAGGCTACCGGTCAGTCCTCTTCACGTGCAGGTGCAGAGCGCGCAAAGGCGGCCTCCACATCGGCCGTGGTGAGAGGAGCCTCCCCAGCAGCTTCGTCAGCCGGTACAGAATTTCTGCGATAGTCGTGGCTATTCCTGAACTGCTTCGCGTATTGAATGAAGTACCCGATAATGAGCGCCCAAAGGAACATTCCCGCCATCGTCTTCATGATCGCACCAGCAAGTTGCTGATCCTCAGCAAGCGAAAGCCCCCATAAACGCACAGGCCGGGCATACGCCTCGTACACCGCCGACTCAGCAAAGGTAAGGAACGCGGCCGGAATTGTAGGAATAATCGATTGTGCGAAGAGGTAGATGCCTTTACCGAGCGGTCCGAGCTGAAATTCAGGAATCGGGCCAACAACTGGCATCCACATCAGAAGCGCCGAGGAGACGACGAGCACGTGAAGGAGATAGTGCAATGCGCCATTCCAGTAACCATCACCAACGGAGGCGTTCACCAGCGACGGAAGGTGCGTGAGCAAGGTCGCTCCGTTGAACAACAGGGCAGCAACAACCGGACGCGTCAGGAACCGCATCGCCTGATACACCGAACCATTTCCGATGAGCACGCGCATCAGCCAGGTTGGTGTCGCAAGCAACGCCAACGGCGGAAGCCAAAACGACAGCGCCATGTGTTGAACCATGTGCACCGAATAGAGATAGTCCTCGCTGATGTCGTGAACCGGCCAATCGCTCGATATCCACAGCACAGTGATCGCCGCGACAAACGAAATGGTGTTTGACTTGCTCAACACCGGCTGTCCGGGTTGAACCGCTTTTGGTCCGATCACCCTCACCGTATAAATAAATGCGGCCGTGAGAAAGCTGGCGAGTAGCCAGACCTCTGGATGCGGTACAAACTTCCAGGGATTAACCGAGATGTCGACCTGCGCCAACATCGAGTTCATGTCACCTCAGCTCTGGAAGAAATGCAGTGTTGCAAGGAACACGGCATAACAACCAACTGCCAGCGTCATGCCGATGTAGAACATGAGGCTGAACAACTTTGAGTCAAACTTCAGGTGCATAAAGTACAACAACACCATGAAAAACTTGACTGCCATCAAGATGAGAAGTCCAGGAAGGAACGCCGCACCCAATTGTTCTTGGGTGTAGCTAAATACCACCTCAACGGCAGTGATCACGGCAAGGAAAATTGCGATCTTGATATATCCGAGATCGGTGAGACCATGCTCAGCATGCTCATCGCCGTGAGTGTCATGTTGTTCTGTGGCCGTACTCATGTCAACTCAATTCTTATCAGGCTGGGATCAGGTACACGAGGGTGAAGATGAGGATCCACACCACGTCGACAAAGTGCCAGTAGAGACCGAACAGTTCAACAACTTCCTTCTTGTCGCCAACAACTTTGTTCTTCGAGATCATTCCAACGAGCGACATCAACATGATGATGCCGACGCTCACGTGAACACCGTGGAACCCAGTGAGCGTGAAGAAACTCGATGAAAAGAGGCTCGTCGTGAAGCCGAGACCCTCACGGTAAAAGGTGGTGAATTCGTACACCTGACCAGCAACAAACAGAGCGCCAAGCAGGGCGGTTACCGACAACCACAGTTTCGTATTTCGATCATCATCACGATTCGCTGATGACACTGCCAACACCATGGTGAGCGACGACATCAGAAGCACAAAGCTTGAAGCAGAGGTGAATGGGATATCCCATACCTGGTCTGGGCCAAGGTTTGCCGAGTGGCGACCTCGATACAGCATGTAGGTCGAGATAAGTCCACCGAAGAGCAAACACTCCGAGCCGAGGAACATCCACATTGCCAACTTGTTGTTTGACAACCCGGTTGACGTGTGGTGGGCACCGTGATCGACGTGATCGTCGGCGTGAACTGCAGTATCAGCCATGAGATGCAACCTCCATCGAAGTGCCAGTCGGCGGGTCGTAATCCTCTTCAGGGGCGGTATGCGGCTCAAGACCCCATCCGTAGAACGAGACCAGCGCAAGGACCGCTCCACCAAGAAGAAGGAACAAGTTGTAAATCACGCCATACGCCATGATCGGAAGGCTGAACGCCAACAAGATCGGCCAATATGAAGGTGATGGCAGGTGAATATGACCATCGGCATTTTTCTCTTCCTCGGCAAGAACTTCTTCGGCAGTTGCAACTTGGTGGAACTCATGATGGCCGTCAGCGCCACGATCCTCGTACTTGCGATGGAAGAACTCATCGAGGTGGCCAACCTGCGGCACGCGGTCGAAGTTGTGCTCTTTCGGTGGGTTGGTGGTGATCCACTCCAGGCTGCGGGCATCCCAAGGGTCAAGTGGTGCTTTCTCGGTTCCTTTGCGATGCGAAACATAAATGTTCACGAAGAACAACAAGACGCCAAGTGCAAGCACAAATGTGCCGATGGACGCAACGAGGTTCCAGAAACCGATGTTGAAGAACCCCTCGCCTGCACGGTTCTCAGTCCACTGATACATACGTCGTGGCTGACCTTGCAAACCAATGATGTGCATCGGTCCGAACGTGAGGTTCATACCGATAATGGTGAGCCAGAAGTTGACCCGACCGAGACGCTCGTTGAGCATCTTGCCAAACATCTTGGGCCACCAGTAGTACATGCCCGCAAACAAGCCGAGTACTGCGCCACCAAAAATCACGTAGTGGAAGTGAGCAACGATGTAATACGTGTCAGTCTGTTGAGTATCAGAAGGTGCAACCGAGTGGGTGACGCCAGACAGACCGCCAATGGTGAACTGGATAATGACACCTACTGCATACAGCATTGGAACAGTGAATTTGATCTTTCCACCCCACATCGTGAGGGTCCAGTTCACGATCTTCACACCGGTCGGAATGGCAATCGCCATGGTTGCCACGGAGAAAGCCGCAACAGAAATCGGACCAAGTCCGGAAGCGAACATGTGGTGAGCCCACACACCCCAGCCAACGAATCCGATCGCTGCGCCAGAGAAGACGATCAGCGGGTAACCAAATAGTGGCTTCTTCGAGAACACCGGGAGAATTTCTGACACGATGCCAAAGCTCGGAAGAACGAGGATGTACACCTCGGGGTGACCGAAGATCCAGAACAAGTGCTGCCACAACAGCGGGTCGGCACCAGCTTCCACGGTAAAGAATGTTGCATCGAAACTGCGCTGGAACATCAACATGAACAACGCCACGGTGATGACTGGCATAGCGAACAACAAGAGGAACTGCACCACCATCACCATCCAGGTGAAGATCGGCAACTTCATCAAACTCATACCCGGGGCCCTCATGTTGATCACCGTCACGATGAGGTTGATGGCGCCGGTGAGAGAAGCAATACCAGTGATCTGCAGACCGAGACCCCAGAAGTCAACGCCGTTCGATGGAGAGAACGCAACCGATGAGTTCGGGGCGTACATAAACCAGCCGCCATCGGCTCCACCACCGAGGAACCATGAGGTGTTCAAGAAGAGGCCACCAAATAGGAACGCCCAAAAGCCAAACGCATTGATGCGCGGGAAAGCGACGTCGCGGGCACCGATCTGAAGCGGCACAAAGTAGTTTGCGAAAGCAGCCGCCATCGGCATCACGAACAAGAACACCATCGTGGTGGCATGCATCGTGAACATCTGGTTGTACTTGTCGGCCGACAACACTGTCCCATTCGGCCCAGCGAGTTGCAAACGGATGAGCATTGCTTCAATGCCACCGACCACGAAGAAAAACATGGCAACAACGCCATACATAATTCCGAGTTTCTTATGGTCGATCGTAAACAGCCACGACTTCCATCCGGTTGTTTCAACAGGACGACGGAAGACTCCGTACGACGACTCTGGAGTCGCCTCTGAAGGCGTCGATTGATCGACGACTTCTACTTCATCAGAGGGGCGTTCAATGATTGCCATCTGTTACTCACTTCCGCTCAAGGAGGTAGGCGATTAATTGATCGATTTGGTCTTCGCTCAGACCGAGATACGGCATTCCTCTAACCTTGCCGTCGGTCTGCTCCAGCGTTGCTGGATCGGCGTACATTGGCTTCTTCGCAGGAGCATTACGTAGCCATTCACGAAGGTCAATCTCGTTGAGGCAGTCCTGCGAGACTCCAGCCAAGTACTTGTCACCGAATTCCTCGGGACTGGACTCCCACACGTCGGCGCGACATTCAGGGGTGAGAAGATCCCAGGTAGCACCTGCAAATGTGTTTCGAACCATGAGATTCGTCAAGTTTGGCGCTGCTCCGGAGTACACAAACTGGTCTGGGTATGACACAACGATGTTGCCGTTGTTCGGATCTAGGAGGCCGTTGACTTGGTGACAACGCGAACACTGGGCAATAAAGGTTGTTTCACCTTCCGCCGCCAGGCTGCCCTCCTGAGGCGCTTGGTACGGCTCTAATTCATTATCAAGCCACTTCTGGAAATCTGCAGACTCGAGCACCACCGTCTCCATACGCATATTTGCGTGAGAGAGTCCACAGAACTCGGTGCATTGGCCGGCGTAAATACCGGGAGTATCTGACTCAAGACGAAGGAAGTGGACTCGCCCAGGCACCATGTCGCGCTTGCCATTTAGGCGCGGGATCCAGTAACTGTGGATGACATCTCGGCTCGTACCGCGCAGTAGCACCTTCGTATTCGCCGGAATTACTAGCTGACCCGACGTGATAATTGGGCTTGCCTCAACGGCTGAAGGGGCATAACCGCAGATGGTGCCATCTGCTCCGACTTCGTAGTCATATTCCCACCACCACTGCTGACCAGTCACGTTGATCACGCACTCTGTGTCATCGGTTGCATTGAGCGCCATCACAACGCCCACCGTTGGAATCGCAATCGCCGCAAGAATCACCGCTGGAATCGCAATGAAGAGATACTCGAGCCAGGCCTTGCCGTGAGCCTGCTCGGGAATCGGCTGGCCCTTATCGCGGTACTTCACCACGGTGACGGCAATGAAGGCCATCACAATGACGCCAACAACACCGGCAGTGAGGAACACCGGCCACTGCAGGTCTTGGATCTTCTGTGCATTTGCACCGGCAGGCTTCCAGGTGTCCTGGGGAGCATCGGTTGCACACCCTGCAAGCAGGGCGGCCGCCGACAGACCGGCACCAGCAGTGGCTAGTTTGCGACCTCGCGAACTCATGTTCTCAAGAATAGGAGTCGAATCATTCGAAGTAGACATGGTGCGATCGTGAACCTTCAGGTGACTCATGGCACAACCACCTCGATCCGCTCGTCGAGACCTGCGACTACGAAGGCGTAGCCACCTGACTCTTCGACAGCTGGATCGAAACTTGGTGCTGTGTAGTTAATGGTGAGAAGTTGAACTCCGCCCTCTTCAATGAGTGCAGTACAGAGACGAGCTGGAGAACCCTCAACATCCGCCAACTCGGCAATAAAGCGGCGTGGTTCAGCCGTTTCATTTCGGAACAAAATGTTGTTCGGGTTTGAACGAGGCAACTGAATCATTCCGCTCTTTGGGGTTTTGAGGCCAGGACGGATATACGACAAGCCGTTTTCGCTGAGTGTCACCTCGGCCGATGAGTTTGCCTTTCCTGCGACGGTCTGGCTTGCGTGCTCATCTGCCGAAATCTCCTCCTCACCGCACTTATCAAGTTCGGCGTAGTACGCCGTCGTGTGATGTTCCTTGATTTCACGCTCGCCATTTAGTCCGGCAACCGCTCCACCAGCAAGTAGAACCACACTGACAATCGAGAACAAACCAAACATCTTCGATGCACTGAGCGACCGTGCACGGCTAATCACAGCTCCACCGAAGAGCACGATTGTGGCAACGATTGAGAAGGCGACGATTGTTGACGACTTTGTCGGAGCTCCCAACATGACACGGCTGAACATGAAGACAATCAGCCCGAGCCCAATCGCTGCAGCAACTGGCATTTCCGCGGTATAGGCGAGACGACCACGCACCTCACGGTTGTGAGCGGCATCAGATGATGCGCCCTCAGCCCAGCCTTGGAGTAACCACTCTGCCGAGGCTGCAAGCACCACAACAAGGCCGATCATGGTGAGTGCTGCGTGGATGACGACTCCTAGAGCAATCAGCACTCCGCCAACAGCAACTCCGATTGGCCAGACCGACGAGGCCGGACGCGGGGTTGCAGCAGCCGACCCTGAGAAACGTGTGACATCATCTGCGGCGACGTTCGCATCACGGATGAACGCGTTGATTCCTGCAAGGAAGATGAGTCCGGTGGTCAACGAAACCAACCCGACAGTACCCATGATGCCGCCGATAAGGACGCCATACAGCAGCGTTCCGATAAGGGAAGCTCCGCTTGCCCCGAAAAGAAGTTTTGAACCGGTGGTGAACATCAGACTTCTGTCCTCACTTCGTGACGTAAACGACGAACCAAACTGCTGAGTAAGCCGCAGCAGCGAAGTACCAATACAAAGCGTGTGCCGAGACGATCTCGGATTGCCAATCTCGACCGCCAAGGGTTCTAAAGGCCGCAACAACGGTGAAGATGAGGCCGATGATGACGAGTGCCATCATGGTGCCGGTGACAGCGTAAAACAATGCGCCGTATGCGCCCTCAGCGAGTTCGACCTCCATCTGGCTATACACGAATGCTTGGGCATTAATGAATGAAAGTGCCAGTATCGCAACGACCGAAAGGGCAAGTCCGGTATGGCCACGGTCTTGACGGCGAGCAGAGTACACCGCCCATTGAGCGAAGAAACACAGACCGAAGATGGTGATCAGCATCACGTTTGTCGCAACTTCGGGAATGATGTACTTCATCGGGAAGCGTTCACCAACGTCAACAACGTGCTGACGCTCCAGAAGCCAGACGGCCAACATTCCACCGATCAAGGTGGTGCCAGCAAGACCAGCCAACGCTGAGCCAACGAGAAGTTGACGGCGCGGGGCGGGGGCCGGTCCAGATGGTAGAGCGAGCGTCATGAAGGGCTCCCTTCAGGGGTCTGATCGAGTTCGGGTTCTGACGAGCGAACAGTTGCAAGTGCTGCGTAATTGTCTGATGGCGCTGGGGACGAAGTCGACCACTCGATGGTGTGCGCACACCATGGATTTGATGTTCCGTCGGCCGTGCCGCCCCGAGTTGCTCCAGCGAACGCAAGAACAGTCAGCGCCATCAACGCGTAGCCGACAAGAGTCAACGTCGAAAAGAGTGACGCATCCGAATCTGCAAGGCCGGCAATGACCGCTGGGGCGCCCGCAAGAACGACACCAAGCGCACCGAGCAGCGCAAGTGGCAACACCTTTTTCTCGTCTCGCTTGAAACCAGAGAACTTCGGTGCCCAGAAGATAAGCCCGCCCATTGAGCCAACCGCAGCGGCAAGACACACGAGGGCAACCGAGCCTTCAACCGCTGTGGTTCCTGCAAGTTCAAGATCAACAACCTGAATGAGTACTCCGACTACTGCACCAAGAAGGAACAGCAAGGTGGCTAGCAAACCGAACAACATTGGGCTCAAAATCCTGGGCTTTGCCGAACTTGAGCCGTCAGGCTTGGCAACCAGTGGAGCAGTCAGCAACGTGATGACAATTCCCAGTAACGGAAGTCCAACAAAGAAGGCCATCACCACAAGCGATTTCACGACGTCTTGTCCCGAGGCGGAGAAGTCGACTGGGAAATCATTCTGCATGGTCACGCCAGAGAAGGCAGCGACCCCCACAAGTGCCGAACCTGCGAAGACAAGCTGGCGCATCGGATGGCGACGACTCACCGAAACCGGAAGAAGCTCAGCGAACACGCCCAACACTGGAATCGCATAGATGTACACCATCGGCGCAGAAAAGAACCGCGGCAGCCAATCAGCAAGAGCGTCTGAGTTGCCGAACACCAGTGCAGAATTCCGGTGGTCGACGAAGAGAAGGATCGTAAGACCGACCATTACCGGTGCCGTGACAACAAGTGAGATCGCCTGAACAAGGGCGGTCCAGCTGAAGAACGGAACCCGCCGCATCGTGATACCAGGCGCACGAGATGTGAGAACAGTAGTTGCAACACTGATCGCAGCGGCAACGACACCGAACATCATGAGAATCATCGCTGCGAGATAAAGGTCAACCATGTCGCCATCGGCTCCGCCGATACCGCCGCCATTGAGGATCGAAACCACAATCAGGACGGCGCCGGCGAGCCACATGTAGAAGCCGAGAAGCGTCAAGCGAGCAAATGCAATTGAACGCGCGCCAACCTGCATGGGAGTGACTGCGATGCTGAGGCCAAGAGTGAGAGGTAACGCGACCATCAGCACCAAACCAAACTGATGAAGTTGCGCCAACTGATTAAGTTGCTGACCGTTGAATGCGCCAAGATCCGCAACAGCTTCGAGTGACCGAAGAATTGCAACAACCGAGACAGCAACCAACCCTAAAAGGCCAAAACCTGCGAAGAGGCGGCCAATCTTCTTGTGATCGGTTGATGTTGCCCAATCTGCAATTGCAGCAACTGACGTGCCAATACGGCCGTCCGACAGCAGCGCCGAACCCGCACCCATTGCATTTCCCGATTGTTCCATCGTCGTCATCTCAGTTTTGACTCACTTCTGCTTCAGTAGCGCCCGCAACGGAGCACACCTCTTTCGAAACTACCGTCTTGAAGACTACCTCGGAGAGGCCTCCGCAACCGAAATCATCCTGTTCGTTAAGCCAAGCATGCTCATAGGAGAACATCGACCGTCATGGCTGCAAAGAGCAACGTGATGTAAGTGATTGAGAACCCAAACAGCCGCATAGATGCCGACTCAGTGGGATTTTTTCCAAGTCGGACCGTGCCAAACAAGAACGCCGCTCCCAACGAAATCGCCGAGATCAGGTAGACCATGCCGAGGTCACTCGAAGCGACGAACACGAGCAAACTCGATATCACGAGCGCAACCGTATGAGCGATCATCTGCACATGAGCATCTCGAAATGGGACGATGGCCGGCAACATCGGAACGTTTGCAGCTCGATAATCGTCGGCATACCGAAGAGCGAGCGCCCAAAAATGAGGTGGTGTCCAAAAGAATATGACCGCAAACAGCACGACTGGAACAACAGAAAGGCTGTTTGTCACAGCAGCCCAGCCAACCAGCACCGGAACCGCACCGGCTGCTCCACCAATCACAATGTTTTGTCGACTTGTTCGCTTTAGCCAGAGTGTGTACACCCCGATGTAGAACGCCGTTGCAGACAATGCGAGGACCGCCGACAAGAAGTTGGCTGAAACCCATAACACTGCGAACGCAGCTACCTCGAGCACAACGGCGAATACGAGCGCCTCATTCGGCTTCACCAACCCGGTAACTAAAGGCCGGTGACGGGTGCGTTCCATCAACGCGTCAATGTCACGATCGACAAACATGTTCATAGTGTTCGCTCCACCGGCAGCAAGTGCTCCACCGATGAGCGTAAGGATGACAAGCCAAGTCGATGGCCAACCATTCTCCGCAAGCACCATCGTCGGCACGGTCGTAATGAGCAGAAGTTCGATAATGCGAGGCTTTGTCAGCGCAATAAAGGCCCCGACTCGGTTGCGGGGCTGGCGGCTTCCATGCACAACGCCACCAGGTGCCATGCGCGAAGGCACGAGAGGACGGTTGCCAATGGACATGGAACCATCGTACGACCCGTTAGATGTGCCGGCCAACGCCATCCGGCAGACTGTTTGATGTGACATATTCGTTGCTCACTCATTACGCGTCGTCCGACACGATGACCGCGCCCGAGATTGACGTTGCCTCAAACGTCGAGCACGAGCGTGAATGGATCGTGATCGTGTGGAACGATCCCGTAAACCTCATGAGTTATGTCACCTACGTTCTCCAGAAACTGTTTGGCTACTCAACAGAGAAAGCAACCGAACTGATGCTTGCCGTGCACCACGAAGGTCGGGCCAATGTGGCAAGCGGAAACCGAGAGCAATGTGAAATGCACGTGTTTCGGCTCCATGAACACGGGCTGTGGGCCACACTCGAGGAAGCCAGATAATGGCACTTCGACGAAAGCCGCCGGTTGAACGACGAGATCACGAGACGTGGATCGTCCGCCTTGAACCCGACGAACGGGAGGTGCTCGCAACGATCATCGGGCAATTAGACGCACTCATTGATGACGCACAACATGGCACCGAGTCTGGAATTGTCAGCCGCCTATTTCCGCCCGCATTCACTCATCACGAAGCCGAACACGAGGAACTTGACGCCGAGTACCAGCGGTTGATGCGCGAAGAACTCATCGCCTCACGCCGTACTTCGATCACGACAGTGATGACGACGTTCGACTCGGCAAAGGGTGGCAGCATCGTGATGAACCAGGGCGAACTCACCTCGCTCCTGCAAACACTCAATGCGCTTCGGGTAACACTCGCCAGCGTTCTTGGCATCATCGACGATGACTCGGCCTCTATTGCTGACGACCAATCTGATGCGAGTCCCGAACATCATCTATATATGTGGTCTGGCTGGATGTTGGAATGGATCGTGAGCTCGCTCACTGAAACCCTGCCCCAGGAGGGTGGAACGTTGTGAAGAGGGTGCTAACGTAAAGTCGCCTTCAACGAGATGAGGACAAGCCCCCATCGTCTAGCGGCCTAGGACATCACCCTTTCAAGGTGACGGCACGGGTTCGAATCCCGTTGGGGGTGCCAGACATAAATAGAACTCCTGGTCCCGTGGTGAAGTTGGAGTTCACGCCGGCCTGTCAAGCCGGAGGTCGCGGGTTCGAGTCCCGTCGGGACCGCTCGGGGCTGCCGATAGGCAGCCTCGTTGCGTATGTGGCTTGGGGCCGAGCTCCAATCCACTTCTCGGTCGAGTAGCTCAGTTGGCAGAGCGTCCGCCTGAAAAGCGGAAGGTCACCGGATCGACGCCGGTCTCGACCACCACAGGCGCCTTCGGGCGCTTGTTGCAGTTTTCAGCCTCGTGGATTACACGTTGCTTCGGAGTTGTTCGAGCGGTTTACCTGACTCGCACTGATCACGTGCCTGGATCGAAGCCAAGATCGGTTGCTGTCAGCAATGGGTGGTAGACGACATTATTCGCCGTACAGAGTTCGGCACAGGTTGTTCCACGGTCGATGATGACGCTCGCAAGCACGACATTTGCGCCAAATGCGCGAACCACCTCAACAGCCTCTAACAAGCTTGTCCCTCGAGTCGTTGTGTCCTCGACGATGACAACCTGATCATCGGGGAGTAATGCGCCAGCAAGTCGGCCGGTCACACCATGATCTTTCGATTCTTTGCGAACGCTGAAACTTCTCAACATTCGGCCCTTTGTCGCTGCGACCGCAGCAACACCAAATGCAACCGGGTCAGCACCCATCGTCAATCCACCGATCGCCGTCACTTCCGCGGGAAGTATTTCGAGCAAAGCTTCGGCAACTACGACAATGCCATCAGGACGACATGCCGTCTGCTTCGTATCGAGAAACCACGAACTCTTCGCTCCGCTCTTCAATGTGAACTCTCCGCGTTTCACCGAGTGCGTCAACACGTGATCTCTCAGCGCAGCGCGAGACGGGGAAAGGTCAGGAAGCTGTGTCACGTCTCCGAGGTTACGTGTCTGCCACGAAACCTCTATGTTCGGGGATGTGACAACGACCGCTTTGGCCCCGTATCGAATCTTCACCGAACCGCAGCAGGGAGCGACCTACGATGATTTGCTCGCTGTTGCGTTGCGTTCCGAGTCACTTGGGTTCGGTGCCTTCTTCCGCTCTGACCATTACCTCAAAATGGGTTCAGTCAGCGGGGAACCAGGTCCAAGTGACGCATGGGTGACCCTTGGCGGACTTGCGCGCGACACCAATACCATTCGGCTCGGCACCCTCGTGACGGCCGCAACATTTCGGCATCCGGGGCCGCTTGCGATCTCGGTTGCAAATGTCGATCAGATGTCGGGAGGCAGAATCGAACTCGGCCTTGGAGCCGGCTGGTACGAGGCCGAGCACACCGCCTATGGACTCCCATTCCCTCCACTCGGTGAGCGATTCGATCGATTCACCGAGCAACTTGCGATTATCGATGGCATGTGGCGCACGCCGGCTGGAGAAACATTTTCATATAGCGGTCATCATTGGTCACTAGCTGATTCGCCTGCACTTCCAAAGCCAGTCCAGGCCGGCGGTATCCCAATCATCATTGGCGGACGAGGCGCCAAGCGAACACCCGCACTCACCGCTGCGTATGCCTCAGAGTTCAACATGCCATTCACCGACCTCGACACATTTGCTGCGCAAACGGCTGTCGTCCGAGGCGCCTGCGAGGCAATTGGGCGTGCGCCGAGCGACCTCACGTGGTCAGCAGCTCTTGTTGCCTGTGTTGGAAATACCGAGGACGAATTTAGGCATCGATCTGAAGCGATCGGCCGAGAGCCAGACGAGCTACGACAAAACGGCGCTGCCGGTACAGTCGATCAATTTGTCGACACGGTGCAGCGTTGGAGAGACGCTGGTGCCGAACGGATCTACCTACAGATCCTCGATCTTTCCGACCTCGAACACCTTGACCTCATCGCCTCATTATTGGGTTAACACCAGCTCAATCTCATCTCACACGACTGGGTCGCGCGAAGTCGACATTCTGGCGGTTCAACCGGTTGGCTGTACACGACTATCTCGGAGCAGTACCTCTTGGGCGACTGTCGCCACGTGTTCACCATCTGCAGTAAACACGTGCCCCATCGCAAGTCCTCTCGAGGCAGTGAAGTGGTGGCAGGTGAAGTCGTGGAGATGCCAGACATCAGAACGCATCGGTCGATGGAACCAAATGGTGTGATCGAGACTCACGCCTTTCCAATGTTCACGCTCAACTTCGGTGCCATCAATTGCTGCCGCACGTACCGTGTCGGTCGCGAGGTCATCTGATGTATATGCAAGCCAGCATTGGTGCATAAGTTCCGCGTCAGATGAGTCATGTTTGACGAGGCCGTCATCATTCACCTTGATCCAAGCAGTAACCCGCCCCGCACCCGTTCGCGGCGCATCACGAACGTCGCTTTCTGGAACAAAACATCGATCGAAGCGACGCGTGAATGAACTTTCATCCAACGTGTCGGGACCAGGGACAGTTGGCATCTTCACTGTTTGGAGATCAATTGCTTGGCTAGGACGTTGAAATGAGCATTCAGCATTCAAAATCGCGCCAATTGCCTGACGCGCCACAACTCGTCGAGTCAAAAATGAACGCCCATTACGAATTCGGTCTACCTCATACCGAATGGGTTCGGTGTGGTCCCCAGGACGAATGAAATATGCCCGGATCGAGTGAGGTCGAAAGCCTTCCTCTGCGGTCAGGGTCGCAGCTCGGAGCGCCTGCGCCACGACCTGACCCCCGTAGAGGCCTCCCCATGGATATTTCGGACCCGTACCAACGAACGTATCGGGTCCATGGGGGGTGAGTTCAAACATCATGACATTCAACCAACGGAGTTATTCATCTCATGCACCTCATCGCGGAAATTCGACAACCTTTCAACAAACGAGAGGTATCGAGCGATGATTGGATCATTTGTTTTTCGTCACATCACGAAAAGAAATCTCACGATTTCCTCAAGAGGATTCTTTCAGCCGAAATTGGCCGCTTAGAAAATGAAAAATATTTAAATTAAAAATGCGCTGTGCAAGCAAAAAGAAGTAGATGTATCCTCAGACTTTATGGCAAGTAAGTCTGATAAATCTGCAATGAGCGATGACCATAAGGCGGCCCTCGCACAAGGTCGTCATGAGAGCCGCGTCGTGCGTGATTACCTTGAAGCACTGAAGTCGTCAAAGCCAAAGCGTGGCCGCAAGCGAACCGCTGAAAGCATCCAAAAGCGTCTCTCAGCTATTGAAGTCGAACTCACATCAGCAGATCCGCTTAACGAGCTCTTGCTGCTACAAGAGCGTCGTGACCTCCAAGATGAATTCGAAGCACTTGGCTCAGGAACCGATATCTCTTCGGCTGAAGCCGAGTTTGTCAAGGTTGCACTCGATTACAGCAACCGTCGCCACATCTCATATGCCACATGGCGAGAATTTGGTGTTGACGCCGCCGTCCTCAAGCGCGCAGGTGTGCCTCGCTCACTCTGAGTAGCCCTTCGGCGCTCAACAATTCTTGATTAGAGGTCGTCTAGCTGGGCAATTGTCGCCGACACGTGCACAAGGGACGCACGAAGATCAAATGCTGCATCAAGGTCAATTGCGGGCTCACGCGATGTCACTTCAGGATCGGCGGCGACTACATCCCTAAATGAGGTCCGTTGCTCCCACGCGAGCATCGCATCTCGTTGCACTATTCGATACGCCTCGTCGCGGGTCAATCCAGTTGCGACTAGCGCAAGGAGAACGGGTTGAGAGAACACGACGCCGAAGCTTGAATTGAGATTCTCTTCCATCCGCTCGGCATCTACCTCTAGGCGTTCAAGTAGACGACGGAGACGCCGCAGCATGTAATGCACGAGCATTGACGAGTCGGGAAGAATCACACGTTCAACACTGGAGTGAGAGATATCACGCTCATGCCAAAGCGCCACATCTTGCAGCCCTGCCAACAAATTCGAACGAACGACACGAGACAATCCGGAGATTGTCTCAGCGGAAATCGGATTACGCTTATGTGGCATCGCCGACGAGCCTTTTTGACCTGGTGCGAACCCCTCACGAACTTCACTCACCTCGGTGCGTTGAAGATGACGCAATTCGACTGCCACAAGTTCGCAGCTCGCCGCAATAGATGAACACGCCCACAAAAACTCGGCATGGCGATCTCTCGCAATGACCTGAGTTGCGGCAACTGGTCGAAGGCCAAGGGCTGCGCCAACGTGGGCTTCTACCTCCGGCGGGACATTTGAATAGGTCCCAACCGCACCCGAAAGTTTCATCACGGAGATGCCATCACGAGCAGCCCGAAGCCGGTGCCGGTCTCTGTCGAGCTGCAACGCCCACAGAGCAACCTTCGCTCCAAATGTCGTTGGCTCAGCATGAACGCCATGTGTCCGACCGATCATGACCGTGTCGCGATGAGTTCTCGCCGTCGAAACGAGTTGACCGATGAGTTCATCGACAGCAACCAGCAGCAAATCTGCAGCATCACGCAATGCCCAACACAAGGCCGTATCGACAACATCAGTGGAGGTCAACCCGTAATGAATCCATGGGCCAGCGGTGCCACCAATAGCGTCCTGCACGACATCAACAAAGGCGGCGACATCGTGCTGTGTGACCTCTTCGCGGGCCACCACCGAAGCAACAAAATTATCATCGACAACTGGAGCTGATGAGCGACACGCCACCGCATCCTGGGTAGGAACAACTCCAAGCGATGCGTGAGCCTCTGTTGCCAAGAGTTCAACTTCAAGCCATCGAGACATTCGCGCAGCATCAGACCACACCGCTGCCATTTCGGGGGTCTGATAACGATCGATCACGCCTGTGATCCCCACAAGACATAGTCGTCACGCTCGGCACCTACGCCGATAATTCTGACTGAGACGCCAACTTGCTCTTCGATCAAACGAATGAGCGCATGGGCCTGCAAGGGGAGATCATCTGAGGTCCTCGCATTTGTTGAATCACATTGCCAACCGGCAAGTTCTGTATACACCGGTTCGGCACGATCAAGCACTTCTGGCAGGTCGGGATAATTTGCGACCTCTTTGCCATCTATTCGATAACCGGTACAGACACGAATGGTCTCAAATGAATCAAGTACGTCTAATTTCGTGACAGCAAGTTCTGTCAGGCTGTTGAGACGAACGGCGTGGCGAAGCATCACACAGTCGAGCCATCCTGCACGACGACGACGCCCGGTCACGGTTCCGAATTCGCGACCAATATCAACGAGACGCTCGCCCAGTTCATCAGTGAGTTCAGTTGGGAATGGGCCTGCCCCAACTCGTGTGGTGTAGCTCTTCGTGATACCCACAACCCGATCGATATCGCGTGGTCCGAGCCCCGTGCCTGCACAAGCACCACCGGCCGTCGGATTGGACGAAGTCACATACGGGTAGGTGCCGTGATCAAGGTCGAGGAATGTCGCTTGGGCACCCTCAAGCAAGATTGCTGATCCATTGGCGAGCTCATCGTGCAGAAAGTTCACCGTGTCGCAGAGATATGGCTGCAGCCGCCTTCCGAGATCGGTGAACCGCGTAACCGTTTCGTCGACGTCGACAGGAACACCACCCGCCTGAGTGATGAGAACATTCTCTGATTCACATCGCTGACGAACAGCAGCTGCAAAAGAATCAATATCAGCAACCGCTCCTGCTTGGATTCCTACTCGCCGTGATTTGTCGGCGTAGGCAGGACCGATTCCTTTGAGCGTTGTACCGATTTTGTGATCGCCACGCGCCTCTTCGGCAAGAGCGTCATGGCTTTGGTGCCACGGGAAGATGAGGTGCGCTCGTGTTGACACTTTCAACTTGTCACAGTTGATTCCTCTCGATGTCAACGTGTCGATCTCGTTGAACAATGTAGGGAGGTCAACAACCACACCATTTGCAATCACTGGCGTGACGCTGTCATAAAACACACCTGAAGGGGTCAACTGCAGCGCGTACTTCTCGTTGCCTACAACAACAGTGTGTCCGGCATTGTGGCCACCCTGATAGCGGGCAACAACAGGATGCTCTTTTGCGAGAAGGTCAATGACTTTGGCCTTGCCTTCGTCACCCCACTGGGCGCCGACGACGACGGTGACAGGCATGCTTACGCTCCTTTACTGCCCGGACGGAACGTACCCTGATCGTAGTCGTTCATTCGCACGACTGCTCACGAAGCACATCAACTACTTTGATTTTGCTTGCTCGGGTTGCTCTCGCAACTTGACTGGATTGTGAGATGTGCGACGGGTACCGATATTCAGGGTTTCTACGAATACCGAAAATGTCATTGCTGCGTAGATGTAGCCCTTCGGGATGTGCTCCCCGAACCCCTCAACGACAAGCGTGAACCCAATCAATAGTAAGAATGCCAAGGCCAACATCTTCACCGATGGATGACGGTTCACGAACTGATAAATCGGACCGGATGCTGCAAGCATCACCAACACCGCAGCGACAATCGCAATCACCATGACAGGAACCTGTTCGGTCATGCCAACCGCTGTAAACACCGAATCGAGCGAGAACACCACATCGAGCAACATGACTTGCGCGATAACTGCTCCGAAAGTCAACACTGCCGTTGAGCCATGCGTTTCACTGTCACCTTCGAGTTTGTGGTGAATTTCCTTCGTCGCCTTGTAAATCAGAAAGACACCCCCAGCGAGCAGGATGAGTTCCTTACCCGAGAAACTGAAATCTCGACCGAGGAATGAGAAGCCAAGTAATTCATCCTTCAGTGAAATAATCCATCCGATGCTGAGCAGCAGCAGCACTCGAATTCCACCAGCCGCAAGAAGACCTATTTGACGGGCCCGATCTTGCTGCTCTGCCGGCAACTTGGCCGCAAGGATGGAGATAAAGATGACGTTGTCGACACCAAGCACAATCTCAAGCACGAGAAGTGCAACCAGAGCACTCCAAGCTGACGGATCACTCATCCAACTCATACGAGCACACTAGAACGCAGACGCTATAAACCCCGCGATTGGGCTTGCGAGTTAGGAAAAATCGAGATTTACCCGGCGCTATACGCCATCGCACCATCGATACGAATAGTTGCTCCACTCGTATAACTCGATGCATCACTTGCGAGATACAACGCAGCGCCAACGATCTCGTGAGCCTCGCCACCACGTTGTAAAGGAATCTCAGTTTTCGCCCGGGCGTCAAAGGCTTCGAGATCCCACGCCTTGGAGATATCGGTGAGGAATGGTCCGGGCATGATGACGTTGCAACGAACCTTCGGCCCAAATGCTCGCGCCATGCCGGCGGTCATTGCATCGAGAGCAGCCTTGGCACCGGCGTACACCAACTCATGAGGTGTCGGGGCCACCGCAGCAATCGACGACACATTGATAATCGAGCCGCCATCTCCCGCTGCCATGCGGGTACCAATGAGGGAGGCCAATCGAAATGGACCTTTGAAGTTGACCCCCACAACCTTGTCAAACAACTCCTCACTCACCTCCGCCAACGATGGATAGAGCGGCGACATGCCAGCGTTGTTGACCAACACATCGCAACGGCCAAACTCCGAGTACACAAGGCCTGCGAGCTCGTCGGCCTGCTCCCACCGGCCGGCATGGAACGCCGCCGCAACCGCTCGGCGTCCGGTGCGATCACGAACTTCTGAAGCAAGTTCCTCACAGGCTTCAATCTTTCGGCTGGCAATAAGAACATCTGCTCCATGTTCAGCAAATGCCAACACCATTTCACGGCCCAGCCCTCGGCTGCCACCGGTGACGAGTGCTACTCGCCCAGTGAGATCAAAACGGTTATCCATTACTGCCTCCATTGCACTAACGCTGTTCTTTCACCGTAATCGCAACCAGTTGTCAACTCGTTGGTGTGGAATGTGATCTCATCTTTCGGCGTTGTAACAACTGTGACCGAAACCCCATCTGACCGCCTCACTCCTCCCTCAGGTAAGGGCGCTCGTGTCGTATTCGATGTCCACCGAGATGTTGCGCTTGACCCCGAAACCACCTGGGAAGCGCTGATCGATTGGGCTGGTCATGGCGATTGGGTTCCGTTGACCCACGTCGATGTTGACGTCAAGAACCCCAATCTCTTCACCGCATGGTCGGGGCCTGGGGCATCTGGCTGGGGCAGACGCCTCGCCCTTGAGGACCGGATGCAAGCCATCACCACTGAATTCGACGCTGGTTACGGACACTGTGTTGTTCACAAACTTGGCCCGTCGCTGAAAGGGGTTGCTGAGCTCACCATTACTCCGGGACCTGCACCCGGTACGACCTCAATTCATTGGCACGAGAACGTGACAGTTCGTCGTCTGCCGAAGTTCCTCAGTTCGCTTACCGGGAAAATCAGTGCCGCCCTCTTCAACATGGCGCTCGGACGCATGGAGAAGTGGGCAAATCGGAAACACTAGCCAAATGTGGAGTTCAACTTCTCCGCGAATCTTTCCGCGAAATGTGATTGAGGAGTTCCAATGGTCAAAGTGATTGGCGTCGATGAATTCGGCGGCCCCGAGATGTTGAAGGCATTCGACATTCCTGCGCGTCCGGTTGGTGCCGGACAGGTGCGCGTTGAAGTTGGCGCTGCCGCAGTGAGCCCAACCGACACGATTCACCGATCAGGTGGCCGTGCCGAGTTGCTCCAGAAGGACCCACCTCCGTACGTACCGGGAATGGATATTGCTGGCACCGTGAGCGAAGTTGCAGAGGGCGTCGATCACTTAGCCGTTGGTGATGCAGTGATGGGTATCGTTGCGCCAACAGCCTCCCATGGTGGATATTCGGCTTCGATAGTCCTGCCAGCGCGATCAGTGGCCCACTCACCACACGGTGCATCAGTTGCCGAAGCAAGCACGCTCCCCATGAACGGACTCACGGCTCAATACGCCCTTGACTTGTTGAACCTGCCCGAGGGGTCCGTGCTCGCAGTCACCGGCGCAGCCGGCGCATTTGGTGGATACATGGTGCAACTTGGTGTTCACCGGGGCCTGCACGTCATCGCCGATTCATCGGAAGCCGATGAAGCCCTTGTTCGATCGCTCGGCGCTCACGAAATTGTTCGTCGAGGTGTCAATGTCGCCGAGAGGATCCGAGCCCTCGTTCCTGACGGCGTCGATGGCCTGGCAGATGGGTCAATCCAAAATGAACAAGTTTTAGGAGCGGTGCGCGACAACGGCGGTTTCGCAACTGTTCGTGGATGGCAAGGCCCATCTGAACGAGGAATCACATTGCATCAGGTGTGGGTGCGCGAATACGCAACAGAACTTGAAAAGCTCGATGAATTGCGTGACCTCGTCGAAGCCGGCGAGGTCACTCTCCGGGTTGCGGCGACATTTCCCGCTGACCAGGCATCTGAAGCCCATCGGCTGCTTGAGGCGGGCGGCACTCGAGGTCGCTGCGTCATCACGTTCTAAGATGGCCAACCTGTCAGCACGGGATGCATGGCTGGCGACCCAGCACAGAGACGGTTCGCCACATCTCGTTCCGATCTGGTTTGTGGCCTTAGGTGTTGAATCCATTTGGATTGCTACCGGCAGGGACAGCACGAAAGTTGCCAACATCACACGAAATAACACGGTGTCAGTTGGCTTTCCCGCAGAAGGCGACGTGAAAGGTGACGCCGTGGTAGCCGGTATCGCCAACCTTCACGACCAAGCACCATCAGCGGTTCTTGATCTCTTTGTTGCAAAGTACGACTGGTATCCCGGCCCAGAACCCGACGCAGATGTTGGTGAATTGCAATTCATCGAGATCACACCACGCCGTTGGATCATGGGTTCATCGGTCTCGAACGACTAAACACTCTCTGTGATCAACGACCGGTTTGGAGCCCGACAAACATTCGCGTCGACCGCTCCATGGCTATTCGTGTTCTTGTGGAGCACCGGGTTCATCGTTGCTCGATACGCAACAAACGACGCCGACCCGCTGTCATTTCTTGCGGCTCGACTCTTCATCGCAGCTCTCATACTCGGTGCAATCGCCTTCATCTCAGGCGCACCGCGCGCTTCAGCGAGCGAATCAAAATGGTCGATCGTTGTTGGGCTTGGAATTCATGCGACCTATCTCGGCGGCGTCTTCATCGCCATCGACCTTGGACTGCCATCGGGTGTCGGAGCGCTCGTCGGAGGTTTGCACCCGGTCATCACCGCAGTTGCCGGCGGAGCGCTTCTTGGTGAGTACCTCACTTCACGGCAATGGCTCGGGGTTGTGCTCGGCTTCAGTGGAGTCGTTCTCGTCGTGATCGAAAGGCTCACCAACGACGCTCTTCATCTCCCGCTGCGAGCAGTAATTGCAGTTTCAATTGCCACACTCGGCATGTCAGTTGGCACGCTCATCCAGCGTCAGCGATGTGCCTCAACCCCGCTGCTATGGGGATCAGCAGTGCAGTACTCGGGCTCGGCAATAGCGCTCGCATTTGCCGCAGCGTTGTCGGGTCAAACAACACTGAACTTGACCTCAAACACGATCTGGTCTCTCGTGTGGTCAATCGGTGTGCTGTCAATAACTGCGGTGCTGACGATGCTGTGGTTGCTGCAACACAGAGCTGCAGCCAGCGTGTCAAGCTTGTTCTTCCTCGTGCCAGCACTTTCAGCAGTCGAGGCCGCCATGTTGTTCAACGAACAACTCAATGCAATTGCGATCGCTGGATTTGTCGTCACAATTATTGGCGTCGCGCTCGTTACTCGCGCACCAGCCAACGCCACCGAAAGTTAAGAAACTACGGCGAGAGCCGCAGACACGAGTGAGTGCCCTCGGTCATCGGCCAGAAGGCCTTCATCCATTCGGTTCATCACATACGCAACGGTCATCTCGTTGTCAAGATCGTTCACCACCATGGAGCCCCCATAACCGCACCAGAAGCAGACCCTTCGATCGGGCAAATAGGAAGCGGTTTCATTCGGGAGTCCATATCCGAGACCAAATTTGACCGGGATTTGTAATACGAGATCGAAACCATCGGCCTGTACTCTGAACACCTCTTCAACCGCATCTGAAGACATCACCCGAGTGGCGCCCATCTTGCCCATCGTCGAGATCAGACTCTGTGCCTGAGCAACACTTCTTGCATTCCCATGCCCGTTTGCTGCAGGAATATCGGCTCGTCGCCATTCATCTCGTCCGGCATATTCAGCGAGCACACGGGGCCCAGTGAACGTCTTGATTGCTGGATGATCTCGACCCAGTGCGCGCAGATCATTGTTGGGTGGAGGAGGTGGTGTCAATGTTGCAACGCGAGCAAATTCGCTCTCGGGCAAACCAATGTGGAAGTCAACACCAAACGGCTCAGCAATTTCCGTTCGGAAGAATTCGCCCAGCTTCATCGCCGTAATTCGACGAACAACCTCACCAACAAGGTGACCCTGGTTCATTGCGTGGTAGCCCGACTGAGATCCCGGCTCCCACCACGGTGCTTGGGTGGCAAGCTTTGCGGTGCTCGATTCCCAATCAAACACGTCATCGACTGTCACGGGCTTGTCCCATCCAGATACTCCAGATGTATGACCAAGAAAATGGCGAACCAGAACCTTCTCTTTGCCATTCTGCGCAAACTCTGGCCAATACGTCGCAACTGGCGCATCGACATCGAGCAACCCTCGGTCAACGAGTAGTAGTGCACTTAATGCCATCATCGTTTTCGTCGTCGACCACACATTCACGATGGTGTTGCGTTCCCAAGGAGCAGGATTATTCGCAGCGACCGTGCCACCCCACATGTCGACAACGAGCTCGCCACCCAGCATGACGGCAACACTCGCTCCTGTATCAGCCCCAGAGTCAAGGTTTGAAGAAAGAATTTCCTGCAATGTCTCAAATCGCCGGTCACATATTCCGCTAATCTCTGCCATCTCATGCCCTTCTCGTGAATTGATGATCCGAGAACGTATCAGGTCGTTTTCACAGGCGATCACCGCACGGAATCAATGAAAAGAGTGATGAGCGGCGCAATAACTAACGCCGGCAGCATGTCAGCAACACGAATTTCTTTGACTTGCAAAAGGCGAATTCCGATCCCGAGGAGAAGGACACCTCCTGCGGCTGTCATGGCTGAAATCAACGCATCAGGCATGAAACTTCCGAAGACAACCCCAAGAACGGTAAGGGCGCCCTGAACGACAGCGACAGTTACTGCGGAGAACATGACACCAACGCCGAGTGATGCTGCAAATGCCATCGCTGCGAACAGGTCGAGCGATGATTTCAACACGAGTTGATCGATACCGGTGCCTAAGCCATCGCTCAGTGATCCGAGGATCGTGAGTGGACCGACGCAAAAGAGCAACGACGCACTGACATACCCCTCGACAAACCGAGCGCGATCTTCGTCACCTGCGTCTCCGCCAAATCGTTCCTGCAGGCGGGCACCCACCCCATTTAGTCGCGTCTCTATTCCCAACGATGACCCCAACATTCCACCAAGCACCACGGCGCCGAGTACGACAATCAGTGTCCATTCAGACCCAACGACGTCAATAAACGAATTGTCACCGATCGACATCACATTCAACGCCCCGACCACCAAGGTGATCAGTCCTAATCCGTTAGTCACCGTTTCACGAGTGACTGAAGAAAGCCGGTTACCAATGAGGAGCCCCATGGTTGAACCAACGATCACTGCAACGATGTTGATCATCGTTCCGAGGCCGATCATTGCGACCTCCTACAAACCGAAGCGATACAAGTTGGTCTCGTACGGCTCAAAGCCCAACCGCTGATACAACCGGTTGGCAGCCTCACGCGATGAACGACTAGTAAGGCTCACATTCTTCGCTCCCCGCTGGCGTGCCTCGTCGATTGCCGCAAGATTCAGTGCTTCACCAACACCAAGGCCTCTCGCGGATTCGTCGACTACAACATCTTCGATCCATGCTTTGAGACCGGTGGGGATGCGATAGAACGCAAGCGTCAGGCTTCCGACAACCGAACGCTCACCATCTGTTTCGACTTCCGCAATGAAAAGCGCCGAATTTGGGTTGTCGATGATCGACAACAATTCAGCCGATGTGGGTGCCGGAGACGATGACGACAGTTGCGGGATAAGCCGAGAAAACGACTCAACAAGATCGTCGTTGACCTCAGTCGCTGCTCGTACAGAAATTGTCACATCGGTAACGGTATCTGACATCTCATGCCAGCGGTAGCCTCTGTGGTGTCATGGATTCAGACACCAGACATATTCGCTGGCACGCCGAACCAGAACTCACCAATCCCGTGATGCTCGTTGCGTTCACTGGATGGAATGATGCTGGAGATGCCGCTTCAACCGCCGTTCGTACGCTGATCGAGACGAGCGGGGCAGAAGCTCTTGCTGACATTGATCCTGAAGCATTTACCGATTTTGCAACGGTGAGACCGTATGTTCGTCTCGACGAACAACAGCGCCGAAATATTGTCTGGCCAACGGTCGGGGTATGGTCGGCGTCTCTTCCAGGTTCAGATGTGATCTTTGTCCTTGGCCCTGAACCAGCATTGCGTTGGAAGACGTTCGCATCGCAAGTCGTAGGGATTGCCGAGAAGTACTCAAGTCCGCTTGTGATCAGCCTCGGTGCGTTGCTCGCTGATGTTCCTCATACCCGTCCCGTCCATGTATTTGGCAGCGCGGGAGATGATGAACTGATTTCGAGGTTTGACCTAGAGCGATCGCGATATGAGGGGCCGACCGGAATCGTTGGTGTTGTCCAACACGCACTCACGACTGCAGGATTCTCAGGGGCGTCACTGTGGGCGGCTGTTCCCGGCTACGCCTCGCAGGTTCCTTCACCAAAAGCAGCCGTAGCGCTCATTGAACGTGCGAGCACCATGATGGGCACACCTGCACCGATTGGAGAACTCGCCGCTGAAGCAGACGATTACGATGCTCGCGTTGAAGCTTTGATCTCTGACGATGATGATCTTGTCATTCACATTGAACAACTCGAATCAATCGTTGACGACATGGAAGATGACCAAGATTCGAGTGGTCCGATCGATCTCTCCGAGTCAGATGACCTTCTCAACGAAGTCGAACACTTCCTTCGCGAACGGGATAACGAGAACTAGCTCATCGAGTGGTAGCTACGACTCAGTTCGCCACACCGGCGAGCGAGGAGCGTCAAAGCCAGTGTCAATCGACTCGCCACGGATTGCAGCAAACGCCATCTGTCCCCACCACTGTGCTCCTGCCGTGACTTCGGGCAGTGCGCCCTCTGCGAACCAGCCGACATCGCTTGTTTCGAGGGGATGGCCTCGGAGTTCACCACCGGTTGCTCGACAGTGGAACAGCAACATGTACATACCGAACCGAGAAAATCCCATGCGCTGGCCGTCAATTACTGAAAGTAAACGAACCGGCTCGCAGGTAATTCCTGTTTCTTCTTCGACTTCTTTGACCGCAACTTCAGAAGGCGAATACCCCACGTCAGCCCATCCTGTTGGATACAGCCATACACCAGACTCTCGGCGCTGGACCAAAAGAATCTCACCATCATCGTTGCCGACTACTGCCCCAATCGCAATCTTTGGGGTGACGTATCCGGGCACACCTTCACCAACATTTGCAAGCCATTCCTGAACGAAATGGTCGGTCTCACGATCGGTTTCGATGCCCTCAGCGAGTGTTTGAGCAGCAGCTTTTATATCAGCAGCAACATGGAGCACTTCTTCGTACCGCTCATGCTCATACAGACTGGCGGTAAAGCCCATTCCTGTGCGGGCGATCGCCGCCAAGGTATCGCTCCATCGAACGAGATCTCGCGGGTCGGGCACCGATGAGGTCATTCACCGACAACCTAGTCGTCAACGGACAACATGAAGAACCGCTCGCTGAACTTCCTTCCGATGGAATTCGTCGTACAGCGGCGTTCCTTGACGAGTTCGCACATAGAACGTATCAACAACTTCCATTCCAATCGTCTGCACCGTCGCATGGCGAATGTCAAGATCTAGTTCAGCTAGTGCCTTGGTGATGCGGTGCAACACTCCAAGCGATGACTCGCAGTGCACCTCAATCACCGTCGCACTCGTCGATGCCTCATCATCAAATACCACCGTTGGCTCGCTCAACACCTTGGCTTGGGTTGCTCGACGACGACGCTGACTCTTCACACGCTCCGCAAGTCTCGCCTCGATAGCGAGCTCGCCCTTGAGCGCACGTTGAAGATCGACCAAGACGGGGTCCCACTCGATGCCAGATTTTGGACGGATGACGAGAACCTGCGATGCCGCCATCGCATCCACTCCGGGCTGTGGTTCATCAGAGTGCGCGCGTGCGCCGGCGACATCAAGGCCGTGCAACGACAACACACCTGCGACCTTGCTAAACGCTCCCGGTACGTCAGGTGTGACGACGGTAAGTCGATCGTGACCCTGTTCTTCGCTGAGGTGGATCGAGGTCTCACCGGTCGCCATTCGCTCGAGCGTCGCGGCATCTGGAAAGAGTTGCCACGTGGCCTCAGTCATGTCACCTCCCCCAAGCACATGACTGACCCTGCTCACCAGGTCGTTTACAAGCCCCTCTTTCCATGACCCCCAGGCCGATGGCCCCGTCGCTTTCGAATCGCTCTCGGTCAGAGCGTGTAACAGTTCGAGTCGCTGAGCATCACCAACTTGGCCTGCAACCGACGCGATCGTTGCCGGATCGCTGAGGTCTCGCCGCATCGCAACATCGGGAATCAACAGATGGTGCTCGACCATTGCGACGATGACATCAGTGTCTGCTTCGGACAAACCAAACCGCGGTCCGATCGAACTTGCCACTAAGTCCATACCAACCTCGGTGTGTTCACCGGGAAGACCTTTTCCAATGTCATGCAGTAAGGCTCCAAGAACTAGCAAGTCGGGACGCTGCACTCGATCAGCAAGTTCAGCAGCATTAGCCGCTGCCTCCCATAGGTGACGGTCGACGGTGAATCGGTGGTACGCGTTTCGCTGTGGCTTTGCTCGGACCGGCGCCCACTCTGGGAAAATTCGCTCGATCAACGAGTGCTGGTCGAGGCTCTCAAGCACTGGAATCGCACGGTGTCCCTCAAGGAGGAGTGCAACAAGTTCGTCAACTGCTCCCGCAGGCCAACGGTCGGGCCAATCTGGCATCTCTTCAGCAAAGCGCTGAAGGCTCCGACGTCCAATGCGATTTCCCGACCGCGCTGAGGCTTGAGCAACGCGAAGGATCAGTGTCGGGTCACTGACAAGATCGACGTCGTCGTCGACTTCTACGTCACCTTCGACAATCTTGATTCCTGGGGCGAGGCGGACTGGGCGGCCATCTCCAACGCGTCCATGATGTGACCAGGTTTCATCTGAGATCCACGCAATGGTGCGTGCTGCAGCTGAAATCTCAGACATCATTTCGTCGGCGTCGATGAACCCGGCGCTTACTGCAGCAGCATCTTGATCTTCTAATCTCAGCACCTCTCCCCGACGCCCGGTGGAGCGATGAAGCCCTACTCGCGCTCGAAGGAGCGTCTCGTAGCAGTCGTCGAGGAGAGCAAGATCGGGGTCTGCAATCGAAAGACCGGCTGCTCGAGCCCACCACAACGACTGCACATCTCGAAGACCCCCATGACCACTTTTGATATCAGGTTCGAGGGTGTAGGCCACCTCACCAGCGGTTGTCTGTCGATGATGAGATGCATCACGAATTTCGGCCAACCATTTTTTGCGGCGGCGGCGCCAAGCACTTTGTGCTTGCTCAACGACCTGCTGCGCCATTCGTTCATCGCCAGCAAGAAACCGTCCGGTCACGAGACTTGAAGCGGTGTCGATATCGGTCTTTGCCAGAGCTTCTTGTTCGTCAACGTTTCGCACCGCGTGGCCAAGAGCGACACCCGCATCCCAGATGGGGTACCACATCGCAGACGCCAATGGTTCTACTCGCTCAGATTTGCTTTTATGAATTACCAACACGTCAAGGTCGCTAAACGGGGCTAACTCTCCACGTCCATATCCACCGACGGCAATGACGGCGATTTTTGGTGCCTTTGGATGTTGTTCACGTGCAGATTCGTACAACTTGAGCAACCACCGATCTGTGACATCGGACAGCGCTGTACAAAATGCTCGGCCGGTAAGCGGGGACGATGCGATCAGGCGATTTCGTGAAGTGGGGGAAATACGCCTCGTCATCTTTGAAAGAGTAGATGCATTCTCAACGAATCGTCACCGTCAGCGAAGACCTTCATCTCGCCGGCGAAGCAAAATTGTCGCCGCCTTCCATGCTCCCCACTCAAGACCGGGTTCGTGCAGGCGAGCGTCGATATCACTCCAAGTTGCCGGAGCTATTGCGAACACGTCACCAGGATTGGCGGCCTGCACAAATTCGTCGCGTCGCACAGGTTGTGCTCCAACGCTCAATAAAAATTCGGTTGGTTCACGAAGCGACGCGCGCACTAGCGCCAAGGGATTTACCCGTTGTTCATCAGGATCAGTACTGAGGAGATCATCGAGCTGTGTAAGCAACTGATCAGACGCCGACACAGCCACCTCGTTCACACGCTCACCGGTGAGGCTCGTCGAAATTCCCTGGCTTTGCAGCACACCGTTCATCTGTTGAACAAGCCAACCAGGGATACACGCATGCAGCATTGCTAGAAGCACTCGAACTGGCGACGGCTGTTCACCCACGGTTCTCTTCTATCGTGTCGGCATGAGCTTTCGCACGAGTCGCCAACGCCACGCCCGCATTGCGTGTGCATCTGGCCTTCTCGCTGCACTGACAGCCTGCGCATCACCCTCAGGTTCCGGACCTGACCTCACCGTCAACATCCCTGTGACCACTGTCGCCCCTCAACAATCTGGCGATGGCGTGGTTCAGATTGCTGCGTTCCTTCCTGCAACGGGGCCAGGGGCACGTATTGGTACACCGATGTCAGACGCAGTTCGCCTTGCCGTCAGCGACATCAACGCGGCTGGAGGTGTCCTCGGAAACCCACTCGAGGTCAATTTTGTTGATGAAACAACGTCAAACGATCTCAGTATTGCCCTGCAGTCAGATGTTGACGCGATCGTCGGGCCTGCCTCATCGCTGAACGCGCTCTCGATGCTTGGTGATGCGATTGAGGCGGAAGTGCTCTCGTGCTCACCGACTGCAACCTCGCTGCTGCTCGACCGATTCCCTGATGCAAACCTGTTGTTCCGCACAGTAGGCAGCGACAGCCTTCAAATGGCTGCCCTTGCGCGGACTGCTGCGAGAACGGGCGGTGGCTCTGTCACGATTGTCCATCTGGATGATCCCTACGGACGTGGGCTGGCACAGGCCTTGGAAAGTGCGATTGAACTTCGACCAAGTCTCGCGTTGAATGCGACAATTCCATTTTCTGGAAATGATCCAAATCTGGATGACGACGCCGCCAGCGTGGTCGAAACTGGATCTCGGGTAGTCGTGCTCCTCGGAGATGAGGCCGACGGCGGCCGAATGTTGTCAGCAATCGATCTCGCACTTCCCAACGATGCTGGTGTTGTCCCACCGTTTGTCGTGGTCAACGACGGCCTTCGAAGTGCCACAGACAGGATTGCAACTATTTCTGATCGACTTCGAGAGCAAATCATCGGAGTTGCCGCCCGGGCAATCGTCCCGACCATCGACAGCCCCATGGGTTATTTCTCGACCAACGCGTACGACTGCGTGATATTGATCGCTCTCGCCGCTCGGCAGGCAGGAAGCGACATACCGAAGTCGATTGCGAACCAGATGGCATCGGTGTCGTCTGGGGGGCGCCTGTGCACTACCTATGCGGAGTGTGCTGCGCTCATCGACCAGGGTTTACAAATTGACTACAACGGTCGATCGGGTGCGGTTGACCTCAATGCGACCGGTGATCTCAGCCAAGCTTGGTTTCGGGAGTTCCGATTCGATGATGACGGCCGTGAGTACATCTTCAATGAAGTAGGAATCGAAATTTCGTCGTAGAGGTTGGGGCCGCAACCATACGAAGTGCGATCACACAAGTTCATCGATTGGTGCAAGGTAACCAACGAAGAAGTCTCCAAACTCTCCATAGAGCGCAGACCCCTTATCAAACCGCATGGTGTATACGACATCTTTGATGATCTCGAGACTCACTCCAAAAAGCGTTACGCCCCACTCATGAGAATCGAGACCCGTTGAGGCCGTCACAAGCTGCACGATTTTGCCAGCGAACGCTCTACCGCTCTTTCCGTGCTCCATCATCATCTCGGTACGTTCATCGAACGGCGTCGCGTACCAGTTCGCATGACCTTCACGACGCTTGCTCATCGGATAGAAACAGAATGCTGGCTTACCCTCGGGCGGAAGCTGCGGGTAAAGACGGTCTCGCAATGCCTCCTCTGGTAACCCCTTTGCGTACTCGCTGACTTCCGTGATGCTGAGGTAACTATCGCGGACCTCCAAACCCGCACGTTGCATCTGGGTCTGCAGCGAATACAACACGGCGGTGTCGTTACTGATCGCCATTACTCCAACATCAGCTTTGTGACCAAGCATTGCTGCGGTAATCACTTGACACCCAGCTGATCGAGCGTCGGCAACAGCAGAATTCAGCGCCTCACGATCTGTCGCTGGCGTTGTTACACAGAACAAGTGAAGGACACACACACCAGTTTCCATTTGCATGTTGTCGAGGCTATCGACGAACAACGGAGGCGAAGGCCCTAGCTACGCGGCCTGCAGCATCTGAATCGACCTCAAGAAAGAGTGACGGCTCGATCAGTTCAACTTCGGAGATCATCGGACCGTTCATGGTTGGCAAGAGATCGATCCTCGCGTATGCAGTTGCGGGAAGAACCAAGAGCACACGATCGCAGAGTGATTGCTCAGCTTCAGTTGGTGTGTGAGCGCTGATCACCTCGACGACGTGATCGTCGCCAGACCATTGCGGTTCACCGTTCAGAATTGCTTCTTTATGAAATGCGTGGCTGAGTACCCCACCCGCTGTCACGAGTCCGACTTCACCGTAAGTGTCGATATCACCCAGGTATGGCTGAGTCATCGGCGTTTTTCCACTGCTCATCAGTTGTTCGGCGTACGCAATGGCGTGCTCAGATTGATTGATGAACCGACGAACGCCGTGCGAACCGGCTCCGACGGTTGGTTTGATCACGATGTCGTCACCGACAGATAAGAGTTGCGAGTGCCATTGAGGTTCGGTGCGGTCGATGAACTGAGTTGGAACAGTTGGAAGTCCCTTAGCCGAGAGATGAGCAAGGTAGCGCTTGTCAGTGTTCCACCGGATGAGATCGGCAGAATTCCACAACTGTGTCTGTTCTGACGCCACCGTCAGCCAGTGGTCGAACTCGACTAACCGTCGGTGGTAATCCCACGTGGATCGGATGATCGCCGCGTCGTAACCGGACCACTCGACGGTTTCGTCCCAGGCGACAATGTCAGTTCCAATATTGAGGTCAGCAAGTTCGGACTCCAGCAATGGCAAGTCAGCATCAGGATGCGATAAGCCCGATGATGTGACAAGGGCGAGCTTCATTGCATTCAACAAAGGTGAAGCGAGGAAAACCCTGGACCAGCGAACTGATCAGCCACCGGCCACAGCCGGAATGATGCTGACGGTGACACCGTCGGCAACATCGGTCAACAGTCCGTCGAGATAACGAACGTCGTCATCGTCAACGAAAATATTGACGAACTTGCGAAGATTGCCATCTTCGTCAAGGAGACGGTCAGCGAAACCCGGGTGAGTTCCCTCGAGAGCAGCGATCACATCAGAAAGCACTCCTGCTTGAACCTCAACTTGCTTATCCCCTCCAGAGAGCGGACGAAGAGTGGTTGGGATGCGAACGGTGACGGCCATAGATAAAACACTACCGAGTTGGTCAGATTTCGGCACATCGAGCTCAGGTAGGTTGTCAGTGTGCGTGTACTCGCAGCAGTCGACAAATTCCGTGGCACCGCAACTGCCCACGAGGTTGCCGCCGCCATTGGCGATGCCTGCTGGGATCTTGGTCATGAAATTGTTGAATTACCGCTCGCCGACGGCGGCGAAGGTCTCCTTGAAGTATTTGGGGGTTCGAACCGACACCACCGAGTGACCGGACCGCTCGGCACACCAATCGAAGCTGGATGGCGGCTCAATGGCCGGACCGCCATCATTGAAATGGCGCAGGCTGCGGGCCTCGAGCGCGCCGGCGGGGCTGAAGCGAACCGACCACTCGACGCAACTACTGCGGGAGTTGGCGAACTCATCCTTCATGCAGTTTCAGCCGGAGCGAAGAAAGTCATTGTCGGCCTTGGTGGGTCAGCAACTACCGATGGCGGACTTGGTGCAGTCCAAGCGATTGGTTCATCCGGTCGACTCAACGGGGTGAATCTTCGCATCGCATGCGATGTGACGACGACATTCGTTGACGCAGCTCGCGTCTTCGGCCCTCAAAAAGGAGCGACACCAGCCCAGGTCGATCTTCTTACTGGCCGACTTCAACGGCTCATCCAGGTGTACGAGAACGACTTCGGCGTCAATGTTGCCGACATCTCGGGTTCGGGTGCCGCAGGCGGGCTTGCGGGTGGTCTGGTCGCACTCGGAGGTGTCATTGAGCCAGGCTTCGATCTTGTGGCTGACGAGGTAGGTCTTTACGATTCCATCGATCACGCCGACATCATCATCACTGGCGAGGGCCACCTCGACGCCCAAAGCTTTGAAGGCAAAGTCGTTGGTGGAATTGAACGTCTCGCTGCCGAGCGCAATCTCCCGGTGGTGGTCATCTGCGGTGTTGCCGACGACGAAGTAGCAAATCGGCTTCCTACGTATTCACTCACTGACCGCTATGGGATCGAGGCGGCAACATCACAAACGAAACGTCTGATTGGCGAGACCACCCGAGAGATACTTTCGGAGTTTGCGGATCGTTAGCGCGTCAGCCGGAGGTACCGGCTTCGACTTCAGTGACTGCCGCAGGGGCAAGTTCTTCAAGTGTGCGGCCTGCTTTATCAAGACCGAGCATGATAAGGACGCCTGCCCCATCGAGTGAACCTGTCTGCGTCGGTGCCGGAGTCTGCACCGGGGCAATCGAAGAAACTCCACCCATTGAAGCAGCGACTGACTCGGCGACCGCCTGTGCGGCTGGAATTCCTGCGTCGTAGTACACAACCGTCAGTTCCAACCGCCCACCGATCGATGATGACGCATTTGTTGGCGAACCAACCGAGTATCCGGCAGCAGCGAGTTCATCACTCAACAAGCCGGCTGAGCCACTCACGCCATTGGCGTTCGCAATGATCACCGACGCTCCCTCGGTCACCGGGCCAGCAACGGTTGTCGTTGTTTCGAGCACAACTGTCGTCGATGTCAATGAGGCATCTGGAGCAACGGTGGATTCCACCGAGGTGGTGGCAACAGGACCACCGAGCACGGCGTCACCGCTTGAGGAGATCGAACGCAGAATCAAAAAACCGACGACAACAGCAACAACCGACAGAACGATTGCAAGCCCTCCAGCTACTTGGGCGGGTTCATTCCGAGGGACACGCCTTGGCACGCCTCCACTTGAGTCTCTTGAATCACTCATTTCGACGTTCCTCCAGATGCATCGGTGCCAGTTCCGAGTCGTTCACGACGCCGGACAACCCGTTGACGCTCAAGCCGTCGAACAAGAAGTTCATCATGCTCAAGAGCCTCTGGGAGTTCCAGCAACTCGTTCAACTCTCCATGGTACTCGTCAACCGAACACTGAAATCGCGCACGTATTTCCCGTTCACGAGTGTCGTCAAGAGTCCACCAGTTTCGCTCAAACTCGAGAATGGCTCTTTGACGATCTGTGATCACCTCACAAGGATTACCGCTCAGAGGGTGCCTTTACAAGCACCCTCACGAACCTTCATCAAGGTTTCATCAATTATCCTCTACAAGCGTGTCTGACAAGCCGTTCATTATTGGAGTTGCCGGAGGCACTTCATCGGGAAAAACAACGATTGCTGAACGACTTGTCGAGGCAATGGGAGCGGACGACCTCGCTCTCGTAAAACTCGACTCGTATTACATTTCGCGGACCCAACAGCCGATGGACGAGCGAGCAGCGGCGAATTACGACCATCCATCAGCCTTTGACTGGAACCTGATGAACGAGCACCTCGGCGAGCTAGTGCAGTGGAAATCAGCACCCGTTCCGACATACGACTACACCATTCACGACCGAACTGACATCGTCGACATGGTCCAACCCGCTCGCATCATTGTCGTTGAGGGGATTCTCGTTCTCTGGAATAGCGAACTAAGGGATCGTTTTGACCTCAAAATATTTGTCGACACCCCAGCAGACCTGCGCTTCATTCGACGGCTGGAGCGTGATGTTGTTGAACGTGGTCGAACCCAAGAAAGCATCATCGCTCAATACCTTGCAACCGTCCGGCCAAGTCACGAGGACTTCATTGAGCCAAGCCGCGCCCATGCTGACGTCGTCATACCTGAAGGCGGCCTTAACCGTCCAGCGCTCGACATGCTGCTGGCTCGAGTTCGCGAAATCGTCGGTTAGCCCGTTGATTTACGGGGTGCTTGTGGTTGCACCTGGCAAGAGTTGATCGGCGAAGTCATCACCGAGCGCAATCAGAACCCCAGCGTCACCAATTTCGGATGAGCTCACTGGCGGAACGGTTGGCATCTCGATCAACTGAATCACACCACCGAACACTCGAACCAACGACTCGGCGACAACGAGCGCTGCTTCATCATCGACGTAATAGATTTTCGAGGCTCCAAGGGCACCCTCGGTCGAATTGGTTGGTGTTCCCATATCGAATCCTTCAGCGGCAAGCAATTCCGACATCCGGCCGGCCGATCCATTCACGCTGCTCGCATTTGCAACGATGACGGTTGCACCGTTGGTCACTATTTCTGGGACTGCCGTCGTCGTTGTCACCTCGATGGTTGTTGTGGTGGCAGCTGGCGCGGCTGACGTTTCAACTGAAGGTTCAAGTGTTGTAGTAGTGGTCTCGGTGGCGTCGCCACTACCGCAAGCGGCGACGAGTGCGCCGCACACAACAACTGCCATGGCTGTACGAACACGGTGCCCGGCTTTGGCCAACTTTTCGATGCAATTGAGTGCCATGGCTCTAACAGTACAGCGTTCAACTCGCCCTCTGAATTCGGACTCAACGATGCCACACCGAGCGATGTAACGTCTGGCGCACCTATGAACGCGTCGATCCCGGTCATCAACATTCAGTCACCTGATCAAGATGTCATCGCTGGGATCATCGATGCCTATTCACAAATTGGCTTCGCGCAGATCGTCGGGCATGGCGTTGACCAGCGCACAATCGATGGAGCGTTTGATGCATCGGCTCGCTTTCATGCACTTCCAGTCGATGAGAAGATGACAATTGCGCTTGACCACAACCACCGCGGGTACATCGCTGACGGGACTGCCGTCGATCGATCATCTGAGGTGGTGCCAGCGACAGCTGCAAATCGGAGTCAATCGTTCATGATGATGCGCGAAGATGCCGCCGACTCTCATGAGGTTCTACGTGGGACTCCTCTTGCGGGTGAAAATCAGTGGCCTCAGCTCGCGAATTTCCGAGAGCCGGTTACGGCGTGTCATGACGCAATGCGAGATGTTGCGCTTCGGATTCTTTCACTGATTGACCGCGGACTTCAGGCTGATGGCGCACTTATTCAGGCATTCGATGTACCAACCACTTGGTTTCGGCTACTGCATTATCCACCGGTTGATGTGAACGCTCCGGTCGATGTGTTTGGATCGGCGCCGCACACCGACTTTGGTGCACTCACCCTTGTTGCCCAGGACACTGCCGGCGGGCTCCAGGTCGCTCAAGGAAACGACCAGTGGATTGATGTCGAGCCAATCGATGGCGCATTCGTCATGAATGCAGGTTCGATGCTGCATCGGTGGAGTAACGGTCGGCTTCGAGCAACTCCCCATCGAGTTCGTAACCGTGGCGCGAGTGATCGATACTCGTGCGTGCTGTTTTGTGACCCACATATGTCAACTGAGATTGCACCGCTTCCTTCATGCATCGACGACAGGGAAGCGTCTCGGTTTGAGCCAGTTGTGTTTTCTGATGTTGTTGCGCATCACTTGGGTGCGATCTACGAACAGCATCAAAACTGACGGCTTGTGGAGCCGGGTGCGAGAATCGAACTCGCGACCACATGATTACAAGTCAAGTGCTCTACCAACTGAGCTAACCCGGCAGCGTCACGGACAAGTCCGATGCGCAGACGTAAGGCTACGAGACGAGTGCGCCGACGGCTACCACTCGTACCAGCGCACCAACTTCGCGTTCACAACAATTCGGTGATCGAGGCTCGTTGGCAAAAAATTCTCTTTGCTGCAAGCAATTAATGACACGGATGTTGTCGACAGCGAACGACTAGCGGCAAGAATCTCATCACGATCAGATGAGGTAAGCAGCCGCTCAACGACCTCATATTCGAAGGTCCGCCGATCTGAGGTCACAATCTCAACGCGATCACCAGCAACAAGGCGATGCACATTTCTGAGGGGTCCACCCGCACTCGTACGATGCGCAAACAGGGCAACATTGGCTGACTGACCCATGTCTCCGGTGCCAGTCCAATGCCATGTATCCCCCTCGTCCGTAACGACAACAGAGTCGCCGTCTCGCACCCGCGATTCAAGATTGAGCGCCGGAACCTTCAACGTCCATTCAGGTCCGACCGCCTGTGGAGCAGGATTATCGGGAGCGCCAACAGCGGCAGAGCGCGGGCTACCCGTGAAATATCCGAAGTAGTCGACGATCACGTGAGATCCCCCATAGGAGTACACCGAAAAGCCCGAATTCTCAGTTATCCGCGTCACCACTTGATTGGCAAGCGTGGTACCCCGCTCGGTGTAGTTCAGATTCGAAGACACTGGATACACCGAGGGAGACCATTTATACGTCCGAGCCGGGGAAACATAAAGATATCCCCAGCCAAGCGAGTCATCCGCGGTGACGTTCAACAGCACAGAGGAGGCTCCAGTGGCTGGCTCACGTGGCACAGGTGATTCAAGCATCCAGTTGTGCCACAACCGGTGGGGACTCGGTTGACGGGTATCAACGATGCGTTCTGGTAGGGCCGGGACAAAGAGCCCTTCGGATGATTCACCGCTTTCGGGTCCAGTGAAGTACCCGAGAAGATCAACAATGATGTGTCCCCCGCCGTAAGACCACACGTTAAAGCCACGAATCGAGTTCATCTCACCAACCGGCACCACTGCAGCCGCAGCACGCGTCTGTCCCTTGCTCTCAACATTGAGGTTTGAAGAGTCGGGCACCTCACGTTCTCCGAACGGGTAGCACGTGAGAAAACCCCAGTCCTTGGCACCATCTAGCGTGAGATTGATCATCACCGCAGTTGCATCGGAGGGCACAACACGCGAAACGTCGACCGCAGATATTGAACGCGCTCCCGGAGCATCTCGATGACCAGACCGAGAGTCAAAGATGCGACGTGGAATTTCAAGACCAACGTATCGACCGGCGCGAACCGGACCAGCAGAAGGCACAAAGGTGCCGACGACGTCAACAATCAGGTCGCAGTCGCTATGGCTCTGCAATTCAACGGCACCATCATCGCCGAGTTGAACCGTGACCAAATTTGCGAATACTTGGTGTTTATGTTGCATGTTGAGATTCGACACATCTGGCATCACAACTCCGGACGGATACACCGACACAAAGTTGAACCCAGCGAGATTGATCGCAGTGACCGTTAGTGTCGCCGCTGTCGCTGTCTCTGGGATTCCGTCTCTACCCGCGACTTGAACACGAATTCGCTTCCCATTTGCTGAGCGCAGTCTGGTGTAGGAGTACGTTCCATTTTCCGGTTGACGAGTGTCGGCGAGACGAGTCTGTCGACTAAGGGCAACAAACTTGCTGGCTCCACTCGGCGCCGACACGTTCGGTTGCTGCAGCCCAAACACCCGCGGAGCATCGCCGACAGCAACGAGTCCGAGGCCAGCACCTAACCCTCCAAGAAAGTGGCGACGCCCAACGAGATGAGGGCGATCGTTATCGGTGGGCACTCTCACCACGCTAGAGGGTGCCCAAGCGCGAGCAACAATCGTTATACCCCCAACTGATAGAAGCGACGCTCAGCGGTGGCGCCGTACTTCATAGGCCGCAAGTGCCGCTGCGGCCGACACATTCAACGACTCAACTCGACCAAGCATCGGAATTGCACAGACCAAGTCACATCGTTCGCGAACGAGGCGTGAAAGCCCGGCACCTTCCGCCCCAAGCACCACACAAATACCTTCAGCAGCAAGGTCGCCGAGTTCAAACAAACTGCGGTCAGCAGCATCATCAAGACCGACAATCCAAATGCCCTGGTCTTTCATACGGGCGAGAGCAGCAGGTAACCCTGGCACAACTGCAACCGGCACATGCTCAATTGCACCTGCAGCTGCCTTAGCAACCGTTGGAGTGATATGCACCGCCCGGTGACGGGGGACAACAATTCCGTCGACACCGGCTCCCTCGCAGCTTCGCATGATCGCGCCGAGATTTCCCGGATCAGTCACGCCATCAACAGCAACTAAAAATGGTGCAACACCCTCGCGGCGCTTGATGAGCCGAGCCAGGTCAACCTCTGGAACCTCTGCTGCGCGTGCGAGCACTCCCTGAGGAGCCTCTGAACGAGCAGCGGTTTCGAGACGCCGGCGAGCGACATATGCAACTGGAACACGATTCGCTCGGGCAAGACCGACAATGTCATCGAGAGCCTCATCGCCTTCAAGTTCAGATGAGATCCAGATCTCTTGTACTTTGCGACGCTGAGCGAGAAGTAATTGACGAACTGCTTGTCGACCTTCGATTTGCGAGCCACCGAGTGTTTTCGGTCGTGATGCACGTGGTTCATCATCTCGACGAATCGCTCCGGTGCGTCCGGCGCCACGGCTGCGAGGGTTTGGGCGAGAACCGCCTCTCCCTGCTGGTCGTGAACCGCTGCGCGAATTCTTCCTCGGCTGCCCGCTTCCTCGAGAGCCTCCACCAGTATTTCTCCGACCATTCATCGTGTCACCACCACCGTTGCCCAACATGCAATTCCCTCAGCCCGACCAATCGCGCCGAGGCCTTCGGCACGCCGCCCCGTCACTGTTACCGGTGCAGAACATGCCTCTCCGAGATTCTGTTGCATCTCTTGTCGGGCAGGAGCAATTTTTGGTTGCTCACAGACAATTGCCACCGAAGCATTCCGGATTGTCCACCCGAGCGACAACACCTCAGACACGACCGCCTTCAACATCTCAATCGAGTTCGCTCCCGCCCATTGGGGGTCCGTATCAGGAAAGCGCTCTCCGAGGTCGCCGAGCTGCAACGCAGAAAGCAATGCGTCGGTGATCGCATGCGCCGGAACGTCAGCGTCAGAATGCCCAATCAGTGAACGTTCGCCGGGAAACGTCACACCGCCAAGGATGAGTGCTCGCCCGTCCTCATCGCCGAAGCGGTGGATGTCAAACCCTTGCCCAACCCGGATATCAGAAATCATGTTCAACCTCTCGCCGTGCCCACTCAAGATCTTCAGGGGTGGTGATCTTCCGGTTTCGCTGCTCGCCTGCGACGACGACAACGACTCCCCCGGCATGCTCAACCAGCATCGCATCATCTGTTGCATCAATACGGTTATCACCCTCGGCATGAGCATTCCGGAGCGCTGATGCCCTAAAGGCTTGCGGGGTTTGCACGGCAACAAGCGTTGAGCGTTCTGGAGTTGACTCGACTCTGCCGCTCCCATCTGTGGCAACAATCTTGATCGTGTCGGTCACCGGTACCGCCGGGATCGCAGCGTCAGCGCCTGCTCGCACCGCTGCAATGACATATTCGAAGAGTTGAACTGATGCAAATGGCCGTGCGGCATCGTGGACACAGACGATGTCAGCATCTGCTGGAACCTGGTCTAAGCCATTTCGGACGCTTTCGCTGCGCGAGGCCCCGCCAGCGACTCCGCCCTCGGTTTCCGCGTCTGCAGCAGGGACGACAACAACAACACCTTCGCTGGCAAGTCGAGCTGTCGCCACCGAACGATCTATGACCCGCTGGTTACCGACGATCTCGTATTGCTTGAGTCCACCGAAGCGCGAGCCACTGCCAGCACCCACCACAATTGACCACACCCGTGGGTGCCCGTGCTGCTCGCTAGAAGTCATTGAGCCGCAGGGTAGTACCATCAGAGCACAGTGACTCCGAATGCAACACCCCCACTTACTCCGCTCGCCGCGCTCCAAAGCGTGGCGATCTTCTCTGAGGTTCAACAAGACACGCTCATCGGCTTGTTAGACGTTGCCGAAACCAAGGAGCTCGTCCGTGGCGATGTGCTCTTCGCCGAAGGCGATCAGCCAAGCTCGCTGCATATCGTTCTGTCAGGTCGCATCGCAATCGTCATGACCTCAGACGTCGACAGTCGTGAGAGCGTTGTTGCGCTCATGGACTCTGGGGATTTGTTCGGAGAACTCGGTTTGCTCGACAACGGAGCCCGCTCTGCAACCGCACGCGCCATTGAGCCGACCTCTGTGCTTGAGATTGGGTACGAGCATGTCAAGAAGATCTTTGATGCACAGCCTGACCTCGTATGGGCTGCAGCTCGAATGCTCGCTCAACGCCTGCGAACCATGGATGAAGCACTTTCAGACTCAGTGTTCCTTGATGTGACTGGCAGAACCGCTAAGCGCATCATTGAACTTTCAGAGGGAAATGACGAATTTACGATGCCGGTCACTCAAGAAGAGTTAGCGGGCATGGTCGGTGCCTCGCGCGAACGTGTCAACAAAGCGATCGCAAGTTTTGTGAAGCTCGGGTGGCTTGAACAGCACGATCGCAACTACCGAATTCTTCAGCGCACCGATCTTGAAATTCGCGCCCACTAACGGGTGCTAGACGCCCCCTAGGTTCCGCGAACCCAATCTCCAACTCTTGCAAACGCATCTGCTGCATCATCGGCTCGGTGATCCGGGCGGCTCGCATCATGGGCGAAGCCGTGTTTTGCATCGGCGTAGCGAACCACCTGTGTGCCGGTGGCCTCAAGATCTGACACTGCGTCGGGTGGGGTGTACGGGTCAAGGTCGCCAATAATTGCGAGCACCGGATCCGGTGACGCAACAACGTGCGGTAGAGGTTCGCTTTGCCCTGGGCCGTTCCACGCCTCAGGAAGCCGGATCATTCCGTAGAAACTCGCAATTCGGTCGAATATTCCTTGATCGGCTGCTTTGAAGCAGTGCATGCCACCAAGGCAGAAACCGATCAGACTCACGTCATCACATCCGGTGAGATCTGCCGCTGCTGCAAGATCGCCCAGCACCCGGTCATCGGTGAGTCTGGCAACCGCCTCATAACGAGGCTCGATATCAGGTGAAAGCGATTCTGTTGGGAAGGGCTCGACCGCAATCGTGGTCATATTCCACTCGCGAGCGAAACGTTCGACGAGTTCGTCAAACAGTGGTCGAAGACCAAAAATGTCAGGAGCAACAACAAGTCCTCGGCTCGATCCAGCAACCCGGACAACTTCGAGTTCAGTTCCGTTATCTAGACGTTCACGCATGGGCGTGACCTTATTCCACTCGCTGCAGCAGATACGGCTCAGGCATCACGGCGACGATCGACGGCGATACCGATCACCAAAATAACAAGAGCAAATGCCGCAAAGTACAAGTGTGCCCATGGCCGCCCGAGGGTACCGTTAAGTCCTGGGTTGTTGTCGACCGTTTGGATGGCTGCCTGATATGGCATCCACTTTCGCGCTGACTCGACCCCACTTAACACGAATGCAAGTGCAACCAAGTTTTCGATGATGAGTGGCCACAGCAATACGACCACGATCGCCACCGGTGAATTTTTAATCAGAACTCCAAGACCGAGGCCAAACCACGACACGATCACCGCAAGTGCAACCAGAGCAACGAACACGCCTGTCGTGTGACTTAGCCATCCGGTGACGAATATTGGTGCGCCACGCCCATCGAGTAGTGCTGCACCAACTCCAAATGTTGACCAGAACAGCACGGTCATCACAACAGAAGTGACCGCTGTACCTACGATTGCTTTGCTCACAATGACCTTCCAACGTGCGGGAACGGCCGCATATGTCACTCGAATCGTCCCGTGTGTGAACTCACTCGTCAGATTGATCACCCACAACGACGTGAGCAAGAGCAATGAAACGACGCCTGTCCCCGTGACCATCGAACCAAGTTCGCGGTACGACATGAACTGTGGCTCTGGATTGAACACACCAACCAATGCCGAGATCACTAGCGGGAATGCCATCGCAATGATGAGAAGCACCCAATGCGATCGAACTGTTCGTGCTTTTAGAAATTCACTCGCGATCACAGCCTTCATTGCGAGTCTCCTGACCGGTACTCCTGGTCGTCTTTTGTCACCGCGAGAAAAGCGTCTTCGAGGCTGTCAGTCACTTCGGAGAGTTCATGCAGCGACATATTGCGACTGTGTGCAAGTTCACCGATCTCAACCATCGATAACCCGGTCACAAGCGCTCCATCATCGGCCGTCGCTTCACCGGAGAACGAAACTTCTGCACCCTGTTCGCGCATAGCGTGAACGAGGGAATCAAGTTGAGGTGATCGCACACGAACTCGTGTTGTCGTGTGTCGCGCAATAAATGAACTGGCTGGTTCTTGCGCGATTAGTTTGCCTCGTCCGATGACCACAAGATCTTCTGCCATCAGAGCAATCTCTGACAGTTGGTGACTGCTCACAAGTACGGCGCGTCCTTGACCTGCGAGATACCGAAGCATGTCACGCATCCAGCGAATACCTTCGGGGTCAAGACCGTTCGCTGGCTCGTCAAGAATGATGACTTCAGGGTCGCCAAGCATCGTCGCAGCCAGGCCGAGTCGCTGCTTCATTCCGAGCGAAAATGTTTTTACTCGACGGTGTGCAACTTCACTGAGACCAACGAGCGACAGCGCCTCATCAACCCGCTGCCGTTCGAGATGATTCGACATGGCGAGCCATTCAAGATGACGTCGGGCCGAGCGTCCGGGATGCACATATGACGCATCAAGCAGCACCCCGATCATTCTGATCGGTTGGGCGATTTCACCGTATCGACGGCCCGAAAAGCGGACGGTTCCCATCTGTGGACGGTCAAGATCAACCATGCACCTCATCGTCGTCGACTTGCCGGAACCATTCGGACCAAGAAATCCGGTGACCCGTCCTGGCTGCACGTCAAAACTGAGATCGTCGATCGCAAGCGTTGTTCCAAATCGCTTGGTGAGCCCCTCAACGCTGATCATTGATGTGAACGTAGCCGAAGTTACGCGCTGACTGCCGTCGCCGCTGCACGATGAGCTGCATCTGAAAGATCCGTCAGCACGGAATCATCGTGACCGAGTCCCACAAACAATGCCTCGTACGCACCTGGTGCCATCGCTACTCCTTCGGCCAACATCGCATGAAAGAAACGTGCGTAGAGGTCTTCGTCGGTGGTCTTCGCATCGTCGAAGTTCTTCACTGGACCGCCGTCACCCATGAATGCTCCGACCAGCGTGCCAACACGAGGGAAGTGCGCACGAAGACCAGCCGAGCGACACGCATCGTCAAGTAATGCCGACAAATTTGCAGCGCGGCGCTCTAACTCGGTGTACACATCGGGTTCCAACACATTTAAGGCAGCGAGGCCGGCGGCGGTTGCAATTGGATTTCCAGCAAGGGTGCCAGCGTGGAACACCGGTCCAAGTGGTGAGAGGGTCTCCATGATCGCTTGGTGACCGCCGACAGCACCAATAGGCAGTCCACCACCGATGACTTTTCCGAATGTGGTGAGATCAGGAGTTACTCCGTATCGCTCTTGGGCGCCACCCAGACCCAGACGGAATCCGGAGATGACCTCGTCGAAGATGAGGACCGCGCCCACGCGGTCGCATTCGGCGCGAAGACCTTCAAGGAAACCTGGGACTGGCTCGACGACACCCATGTTGGCAGCAACCGGTTCAACAATGACCGCAGCAACAGCCTCGTCGAGCTGAGGAACGACGTTGTACGGCACCACCATTGTTTCGCCCACAGCACCGGCTGGAACACCAGCGGTACCGGGAAGGCCCAGCGTTGCAACACCGCTACCCCCAGCCGCGAGCAGGGCGTCAGTCGCTCCATGAAAGTTGCCGTGGAAGATCACGACTCGATCGCGCCCGGTGTAACCGCGGGCGAGGCGAACCGCGGTTGAGGTGGCCTCGGTGCCCGAGTTCATGAATCGAACACGTTCGCAACTCGGCACTCGCTCGCGAATCGCCTCTGCGAGTTTCATCTCTCGGGGTGTTGGGGCACCAAACGATGTTCCATCTGCTGCCGCCGCACTTACGGCTGCTGTTACGGCCGGGTGAGCGTGCCCAAGGATCACCGCACCGTAACTCTGTACAAGATCGATGTACCGCCGGCCTTCAACATCGATGACGTGGGCACCTTCTGCTCCAGCGACAACATATGGTCGACCACCTACCGAACGAAACGCTCGAATCGACGAGTTGACACCACCGGGGATCGCCCTCGCTGATCGTTCGAAGAACTCATCATTCGATGCCAGCCCTGCTCCAACACACAACGTTGCTGTGCACCCTGCACTCTGGCAACGTTGCGGATCACATACGTTGATCACGAAAGGCCACGTGCCCCTTCAGCAAACCAGCGGGTCAGGTAGGTCAATATGACTCCAGCGCCGGCACGCTTGATGGCGGTGAGTTGTTCGAGGGCGACAACGTCACCGTCAATCCAGCCGTTTGCTGCGGCTGCCATGATCATGGCGTATTCACCACTCACGTGATATGCCGCGACCGGCAGATCGGTTGCAGCACGAACCTCAGCGATCACATCTAAGTAGGTCACCGCAGGTTTCACCATGATGATGTCGGCTCCTTGAGCGACATCTGCCGCAACTTCGACGAGCGCCTCACGACCGTTGCGCCAATCTTGCTGGTAGCCCTTGCGATCGCCGCCACCAGCAATGGTGACGTCAACCGCTTCACGAAATGGGCTATATAACCCGCTGGCGTATTTGCTGGCATACGCCATGATTGGGATGTTGATGTGCCCAGCATCATCGAGAGCGGCACGGATTGCAGCAACTTGTCCATCCATCATTCCGCTGGGGGCAACCATGTGTGCACCAGCATTTGCTTGAGCGACAGCAGCAGCGGCGTACAGTTCAAGAGTTGCGTCATTGTCGACACTGCCGTGCTCGTCGATGATTCCGCAATGACCATGGTCGGTGTACTCGTCAACGCAGAGGTCAGCGATGAGCACCATGTCATCTCCGACATCAGCGCGTAGTTGTTCGAGCGCGACCTGCGCAATTCCGTTGCTCGCACATGATGCTGAACCGGTTGCGTCTTTATGTTCGGGGATACCAAACACCATCACCGAACGAACCCCAAGCTCAGCTAATTCGTTGACCTCCCGCCTCAACGAGTCAACGGTGTGCTGAACAACACCAGGCAGCGATGTGATCGGAATTGGGTCAGCGACAGCCTCGCGAACAAAGAGCGGAGCGACCAGATCCTGGACATCAACACGAGTTTCCGCGACCAGGTCACGCATTGCAGGTGTCGAACGAAGGCGCCGTGGACGATGGGCCGGGAACGGTGCTGGATCAAAAGCCACGCCCGCATGGTACGAGCACCTATCGCCGACGGCACATTTGTGTGTCGTTAGCGCTCGCGAAAGTGCATCAACGTTGCGGCGACGAGCCCCTGAACTGAGGAAGGTTTGGCGATTGCAACAACGTTCAGGCCGTGGTCCTCAGCGGTTGCTGCGGTCGGTGAACCGATGGCGATCACGGGTGGCGATGTGAGGTCGTATTGCCGGCATGTCGATGCCCACACCGAAGCCGCCGAACTCGCAGCAAGTAGCACGATGTCAGCACTTGCTCCATCTGTTGCCATTGCACGAGCAACCGATTGTTCTTGAGAGCGATAGGCAACGATGTCAGTGATCGTCCAACCAAGTTGTTCGATACCGGTTCTGACTCCATCGGATGCCTGCTCACCTCGGACGAGTGCGACGTGACCGCCACCGTCTGGAGCGGGTGGAAAGCATTGAACAAGTCCTTCGCCAGATGCAATCTCTGGAACAAGGTCAGCTGTTCGGCCGGTGGAGTCTCGCAGTGTCTCAGCCGTTACAGGGCCGACTGCACATCGATACTTCGCGAGATCTGCCCACGGCTGGCTTCGTCTCGCTCCATTTGCAGAAGTGACGACGAGCCAGTCGATCGATTGTTCTGGCTTGGCTAGCACAGGAAGATCAACGATTTCGGTTAATGGAATATGCAGTACCGACGCGCCGTGCTCGGTGAGCATCGCTTCAAGTCCACCGGCCTCAGGCCGAGTTGTCACAACACGACAACCGCGAAGCAACTCGTTACTCATCACCTGCGGCTCAAATTCCTACAGCCGATCTCGCAGAAACAGCAAGGGCTCGCGCCGCAGCGAGGTCTCGCTCAAGGTTCCCGGTCAGTTCAACCGTTGACCGAAAATTAGTGTCAGTTCCGCCAAGAAAGGCGGTGAGTTTCGGGCCGACGACATGCGCCCCGACAGGTGCAGAGCATCCCGCGCCGAGTTCTTCGAGGTAGGCGCGTTCGATGCTGACAGCAGTAGCCGTTATCTCGTCATTGATGATTGCTAGCGCGTCAATCACGGCAGAGTTGTCACGGCGACATTCGATTGCAACTGCGCCCTGGCCAACAGCGGGCACAAAAAATGTGGGATCAAGTTCTTCAGCAATATGGTCCGTGAGATCCAATACCTCAAGGGCTGCAATCGCCATCACAATCGCTCCACCTTCAGGAATTTTTTGGAGTCGAGTTTCGATATTTCCTCTCAACTCAGCAAAGTTGAGGTCTGAACGGGTCTCTAAGAGCTGCGCTCGACGACGCACCGAGCCAGTTGCAATGGTTGCTCCACCGTCAAGATCGCTGAGTTTCCGACCAATAAGTGCATCAGTTGCAGTTCGGCGAGCCATGATCGCACCGATGTCAAGATCGTCCGGTCGTTCAGTCGGGAGATCCTTAGCAGAGTGAACAGCTACGTCAGCTCGGCCATCGAGCACTGCCTCTTGAACTTCTTTGGTGAAGACTCCCTGCCCACCGATGTGGTGAAGAGGAACGTTTGCTGATTGAGTCCGATCACCGTGGGTGTCAACGATGACAAGTTCACTTTCGATACCCCACTGACCCAGGGCCGATCGCACGCTCTCCGATTGAGTAACGGCCTGCCGACTTCCACGCGTTGCGAGCCGAATGACAACGCTCATCTCGCTCGAGTCCTAGTCGTCGCCAGAGTTCGGGTCGTCAAGGTTGAACAAATCGACCACAGCAGATGCAAGACGCTCGCCGCGGGGAGACCCAGCCTCGAGCCGGAGTCGCACCGAAGGCTCATGTAGCAACTTGGCGAGCAACTGCGTGGTGACCACGTCGAGAGCGTTACGAGCATCGTCGTCGAGCCGTGACGCAACTCGGTCGAGTTCGTCGCGGCGAATCCCGTCGAAGTGGTTGCGAAGTGCAGCGATCAGCGGGGCAGCTTGCATTGCGGATGACGCAACGATGTACCGTTCGAGTTCTTCATCAATGATCGATCGAACCGCTTCAATCGATGCCGAGCGAGCTTCACGGCCACGCTCTGCCCAACGCTGGACGTCTTCGAGATTAAGAACCGTGATGTCTCGATGTTCTGCAACACCTTGATGAACATCTCGTGGAATAGCGATATCGATGATGACGGTCGATCGTTCACTCGTTGTCGACGCATCCACCATGTCTGGGGTGATAATCGGTTGTGGGGCACCCGTGCAAGTGATGATCAAGTCTGACTCACGTAACGCATCTGCAAGGGATGACAGTGGTTGCACGCTGCCGTTAACGCGCTCAGCAATCTGACGACTGTGTGATTCTGTGCGATTAAGCACGGTCGTGTGTGCAACACCGTGCGCGTGAAGTGCAACTGCGATGCCTTCACCCATGACCCCGGCGCCGACAACAGCAACGTTGATGTCGTTGAGAGAGCCGAGATGCTCCTGTGCCATTTCAACAGCTGCGTGACTGATCGAGGCAGTCCCGCGTGCGATATCAGTATCGGTTCGTGACCGCTTTCCTGTCTCGACCGCATGCCGGAACAGCAGGTTGAGCCCCGAACGGGCTGCTTCTTCTGCTCGTGCGATCTCCCAGGCGTCTCGTACCTGGCCGAGTACTTCGCCTTCACCAAGCACCATTGAATCGAGGCCAGCAGCAACCGAGAACAAGTGCCGCACGGCTGCGTCATCGTGCTCGGCATACATGTGTGATCCCAGAGTTTCTACATCGACTCCGGCAGTTGTTGCCAGAGCGTGCTGAATGTCATCGAAGCCCCGGTGAAACAGTTCAGCGATCGCGTACACCTCAGTGCGATTGCAGGTACTGAGCACGACCGCTTCACGGACACTGTCGAGAGCAACGAGTCCAGAAACTGCTTTTGCGACACCTTGAGCGTCAAGGGCGATGCGCTCGAGAAGGTCGATCGGAGCAGTGCGGTGGTTAACACCTACGACGAGGACGGACATGCGAAGAGAACCTTACGCCGTTGCGTTTCCGAGGCTGTCACCCGTGACTGCACGGAGTTGGGCTGCAGCGGTGAGTCGGCGTTGCTCATGGTACGAAAGGATCTGAAGTTCAACCGACAGGTCGACACGTCGGACGCTGATGCCAAGGGGCACGTTGACCACAACAGGTGCAAAGTTCAAGATGCTGGTCACACCACTCTTCACGAGGCGATCGGCTGCATCTTGGGCCGAATCAGCTGGGGTTGCAATGACTCCAATCGAGACCGATCGTTGCGCAACGATTTGCGGCAATTCGTCAAGGTGGCGAACGCGCACTCCGCCGACGGTGACGTCAACTTTTTGGTCATCGATGTCAAAGATGCCTTCGATGGAGTAACCGCGCTCAGAGAAGCCGCCGTATCCAGTGAGTGCTTGACCTAAGTGACCTGCACCAAGGATGACGATGCTCCACTTGTGGTCGAGTCCAAGTTCACGGCGAATTTGGTACACGAGGTACTCAACGTCGTAACCGACGCCTCTGGTGCCGTAACTGCCCATGTACGAAAGGTCTTTACGAACTTTCGCAGCGTTGACTGCGGCAAGGCTCGCGAGTTCGTCTGAGGAGATATTTGCGACCTCGCGCTCGAGCTGCTCGGTCAGCAATTGGAGGTAGATCGGCAACCTGGCGACAGTCGCGTCAGGGATGCGTCGACGTGTTCGATGGGGGGACATCGCTCTTCATGATAGGACGCTTGTGCGCAACTTCACAAAGTCGCGCTCAAAGGTTTTTCGCAGGCGACATCAAATTTGTCATTGACCGTTGACCTCGTTAGAGGCGCAACAATGAAACAGATCCAGCGACCAAGATGGCGAGCAACAACAGTCCAAGAGCAAGCGTCGTAGCGGGGCGCATAGCGAGACCCTACCGACCAAATGTGACTGGTGTCGTCACGAGTTCGACTTCACCTTGAGCGATCACCACTTGATCGCCAACATCAAGCACAAGCTCACCTGCTGCAGATCGACGATCTAGACAAATCGCGAACATCCCGAGTGAATCGGTGACGAGCCCGATGCCTCCGCCGATCGCAGCAAAATTCGCCGACATCTGTGCGGACCGAACTGCAGTCGTACCTGGTTCAAGCGCGTCAGGAAGTTTCAACGACACGACAGGCCCCCAACCCGCCGGCAAATCCTCAGGGCCGATGTTGAGTTGACAGTTTCCGAAGTGATCAACCCACAGCACTTCTGCAATCACCGTGTCATTCTCCTCACGTGGAAGCGGGATCGCGGATGGCATGAGCAGCGAGGTGTCGAGCTCGTGGCCGAGTTCTTCGATGGGCAACCCGTTGCAGAGGTGGGCTGCTGCTGGGGCAAATACGTCGCGCCCATCGAACGTTCCTCCGGCACCGTTCAAGATGATCTCTGGGTTGGTGATCTGAAATGCCCGTTCAGCGCCACCGGCAATCGCAACTGCTGGGGCGATGAGCCCATTGTCAGGAGCCACGAATACCCCAGCGCCCCCGGCTACCTCGACAGCAATCGCCTTGCGGTCGGTGCCGACCCCGGGGTCTACCACCGCGAGAATGACACCCTCGGGGAGGTAAGCAACTGCTCGGGCAAGCGCGAGTGCACCTGCACGCACATCGAAGGCTGGGATCGAGTGGGTGAGGTTGACGACGCTGACATGTGGAGCGAGATCTCGAATGACGGCCGAACAGACACCTGCGAACTCATCGGCGAGTCCGTAGTCGGAAAGAAACGAGATGGTGTCGAAACGCCTGCTCACGACCCTGACGCTAACGCCAGGTCGACGGCAGCGGTCGCGTGCAGCCGAGTGGTCGGGAAATACGGTACAGGGACGTCATCGGCGCCAAGCAATAACTCGATCTCTGTGCAACCGGCGATGATCCCCTGTGCTCCGTGGGCAACCAGGGTGTTAACAATGTCGATGTAGCGCTGTCTCGAGTCATCGTTGATGACTCCCCGCACAAGTTCGTCATAGATAATTCGGTGGACCTCGTTGCGTTCAGCTTCAGCAGGAGTTCGAATGTCAAGATTGTGCTGTTTGATGAGTCGGCCCGCATAGAACTCGGCTTCCATCGTGTATTTCGTGCCCAATAGTCCAACCGTGCCGAGCCCGGCGCGTTGGACATGAATTCCTGTCGCATCGGCAATGTGAAGTAACGGAATTGTCACTGCGCTGGTGATCTCGGGAGCAAGGCGGTGCATCGTGTTTGTGCAGAGTACGAGAAGTTGGGCACCGCACTGTTCGAGGTCACGGGCTGCGCTCGCAAGTAGATCACCTGCAGTTGCCCAGTCGCCAGCCTCTTGCAATTGTTCGATTATTGCGAAATTGAATGATCGGATCACGAGATCAGCTGAGTGCGTTCCGCCAAGTCGTCGCCGAACCTCTTCATTGATGATTCGTTCGTATTCGATGGACGACTCCCACGACATACCCCCGATCAACCCAATGCGCTTCATCTCCACAACCTAGATGTCATATGTAAGAAATCTGGTTTTGAGGCCGTGCGAGGTTCTGAGGTGAAAAATAAGCGGGGCTAGTGCCAACCCCCCGATGGCACTAGCCCCGTAAGCGCTTCCGGTTTGTCACCGGTGCGGCTCAACATCTCTCATACTAGCCAAGATTTGACCGTGTGAAAAGTGCCACACTGGGGAAATATTTCACAAGCGCGCAGAAGTCAACTTGCGCCGAGTTCGTTGCTGCGAGATTTCGCTGCTGCCACGGCAGAACGAACCATGCCTTGAAGGTCCATTTCGTTGAACACGGCGAGTCCAGCGGCAGTTGTTCCGCCGGGCGAGGTCACCGCTTCTCGAAGCGCGCCAGGGTTGCCTTCGGCTGCAAGCAAACCAGCCGAACCTGTCAGCAGTTGGGTCACCATTGGTTCGAGTACTTCGTCTGGTAGGCCGGCAGCGCCGCCGGCTGCGATGAGCGATTCAGCGAAGGCAAACACATAGGCCGGTCCTGAACCGGTGAGACCCGTCACAGCATCAAAGTGCTCTTCTCCAACCCTGATGACCATGCCGACTGCATGCAAGAGTTCGTCTGCCCAGTCGAGAACGCTCGGGTCGCTTATCGAGTCGGTGCAAATAGCGGTAACGCCCTGGCCAACCATCGCCGGCGTGTTCGGCATCGACCTGACAATGTCGATGCCCTCGCCGCAGGCAGTTCGCAGGGTTGTCGTTGTGATTCCGGCGGCAATGGACAACACCCTGGTTGCACCTGCGGTGACCGCCGCAGCGGCGACATCCGCGATCGCGGGGGGTTTCACGGCGAGCACAGCAGCTGCACATTGAGGAATCGAGTCAGTGACCAGCACCTCAGGAAATTCACCGCTCACCACGGCGCGACGATCGATAGAAAGTTCAACAACGGCGACTTGATCAGTGCTGACAGTGCCCTGTCGAAACAGACCACCCAACAGAGCGGTGCCCATATTGCCTCCGCCAATAACGACAAGGTCGAAGTTCTGCCCGGTTTCAGCCATATGCAGACGCTACCGAGACCGTCACGACAGATCGTCCTCGGTGACCAGATCGGGATTGTTCGATGAAGAAGTGCCCCGGATGGCCGGGAATCCGACCTCCCCTATCTGACCAACCCGAGACACCTCGATATGAGGGTGGCGGCAACGCCTGTCTTGCAGGAACTCAACTATCTCACCGATTTCAACCGGTAGGAACTAGTCGGCAAATCGACTTGCAAATCCGAGTCGGATCAGCGCAGGGAATGCATGCTCAACCGTTTGGTACAGCGTTCCGACAACACGGTCTAATTCGTCTGAGGTCACCGCGCTGTCAGGAATGGATCCGCGCAGATACACCGCATCTTCATGACCAACTGAGAAGTGCGCCCCAATGAGGCGGTCATTACGGCGAAGTAGTTGCTCGGCAAGCTCGGCTGCGTTTTCTTCTGGGGCCGGCATCACATAGGTCTCGTAACGAAGTGTGCGCTGCCCGAGGGTCAGCCAGATGGTAACGATGTCTTTCGACTCACCTGCAAGTCGGACATACCAACGCGGTTCACCGAACGATGTTTCGTCGCTGGTTCCTCGATCGATTGCGAGGACATGGTCGCCATTTTCTGCAAAGCCGGCTAGCCACCCGTCAATAAGTTGTACAAGGTCTGCAACCTCTGCAGGTGACTGAAGTTCGCTCATCGACACTCCAGTAGGGCGGTTGAGCACAATTCGTCATACAGCGTGTTGAGTCTGGCGGCAGCAGCGGTCCATGAGTAGTCGAGCGATGCGACTGCACCTGCCATTGACATCGACGTCGCCATTGCTGGGTCATCGAGAACTGCATCAAGTGCCTCGGCGAACGCAGCAGGGGTACGCGAACGCACGAGTACGCCAGTCACGCCATCATCGACCAACGATGTCAGGCCACCGACCGCACTTGCGACAACGGGCGTTCCGCAGGCTGCCGCTTCGAGTGCGACCAGGCCAAAACTTTCGCTTCTGCTGGGAACGACCATGACATCGGCTGCTCTGTAATAGGTAGAAAGCAAGTGGTGCGGCTGAGGAGCGATGAACCGAACACGATCGGCGAGCCCGAGCTCGTCAGCAAGTAACCGCATTTCTTGCTCCTGAGCGCGGCCATCAGCTCCGCTTGCCCCACCAACAACGAGTAGTCGAGCATCTCGATTACTCAGAAGAGCGAGGGCGCGGATCGCTACATCAGGCCCTTTCAGGGCTTGAATGCGGCCGGCAAACAGAATGATCGGAGCGTCTTCTTGCTCACCGATCGCACGGCGTGCACCTCCCCGATCGCCCGGGCCAAATACCGCGTGCTCAACACCAGGCGACACAATGACGACTCGACCAGCCGGAACCCCATAGTGATCGATGAGCTCTGAGCGCTCTGCCTCACATGAAACGCTGACTGCATCGGCGCACCCGAGTTGGGCTGCTTCTGCGGCTTCTCGATAGCCCGGTTCGATATCGCCGCCTGCACCTTTGATGCGGGCAAGTGTGTGAAAAGTAATGACAAACGGCACATCGAGACGATGTTTCAACGAGTGGCCAACTTCGCCGCTCAACCAATAGTGAGCGTGCACTGCGTCAACTCCACCACGTTCGTTGATGTCTGCAACAACAGCATCGATGAAGTCGTCGACAACATCAGTGAGTGCTTCTTTTGGCAGGTGGTATGGGCCGGCCTGCACATAAACGACACGGTGACCTGGTTCAACAAGAACCTCTGAGGGGAGCCCTGCCCGGTCAGCTCGGGTGTAGACGATGCACTCGGTTCCCTGCTGAGCTAGCGCAGATGTCATCTCGCGCACATACACATTCATGCCGCCACTGTCGCCGACCCCAGGTTGTGCAAGGGGCGACGTGTGGAGAGAGATAATCGCCACTCGACGATGTGTCTCAGCCTTCACTGTTACCGAAACCTATCGACAGCATTCGATATTCCCGAACGTGTCGGGGTTCAACTGTCAACTGTCGGCGTCGAGAAACTGATCGACTTGAACTTCACCGGAGCGAAAACGACGAACAAGTTCTGCACCAAGCGCATCAATTCGTTCGAATCGTTCGCGCCGGTCGGCGGAGATATTACGTTCGAATGTGGTGAGCACCTCGGTCAGCGACGCAAGCTCGGACTGAGAAAGTGATTCTCCTGATGACAGCCGTGAGAACCCGTGTTCGGCGCACAGTTGGTCGAGCTGGATTGCACGAGCGTCATTGGCAAGGTGATCGTCATCAACCCGTGGTGCGCGCGTTGCGGCTGATGGCGCAGTGAGATGCTGAGACAGCACGCGTTGCAGGTCTCCTGAGAGGTCTTCGCTTGATGAGTCGTCCGACCGGTTGAGTTCTGCTGCAACTATGTCAATGCGAGCCTGAGCGATTCGACGAACATACGAGACCGCGTCATCTTCGTGCTGAAGTCGATTTCGCTCCAAACGAAGGTCGTCAAGGGAGAGTGAACGAGGGTCAATGTCGGCGGCCATCACATCCCTCCAGAGACCGGTGGGAGTATCGCAATCTCATCTCCTGCACTGACCGCTGTTGAGTTATCTGCGGTATCACCATTCACCCAGATGCGACACGTTGAGAGAACGTCAACAAATCTCTGACCGTACCGTTCGGAGGCGACTGCGAGGACCTCTCCAACCGTCGCACCGTCAATGTCATCTGTGCCGGTGCCTGCGGCTTCACGAGCCGATGCAAACATCCTGAGCGCTGCCACATCCCCGATAGTAGATGACAGGTCTTCACTACTTGAGGAAGTTCGTTCGTCACTACCGGACCCACCGGTACCATCAAGGGTCGTGCCGACACCTGTTCCAAGTTTGCTTGTCATACGACATGGCCAAAGTTTGTGGAACGCGCTCGCTCGTTGGCAAGGAATGGCCGATATCGATCTGAGTGATCTTGGGCGCACTCAAGCACAGGTTGCAGCAAACCAGCTCGCTGAGGGACCACACGTGTTTCACAGAGTGTTCGCGTCGCAATTGTCTCGGGCGCATGAGACCGCGTCGATCATTGCTGCGCACCTCAACCTCGATGAGCCACAAATTGACGAGCGTTGGAACGAAGCTGATGCTGGCCCGTGGCAAGGTCTCACTCCAGACGAGATCAAGGACCAATGGCCAGGATTTCTTGAACGCAATCGCCGACCCGATGGCTTTGAGTCATACGACAATGTCGCTGAGCGTTCGCTGTCGGCTGCTACCGAGGTGCTCGCAGCCGTTGATCCTGACCAACCGTTACTCGTGGTGAGCCATTCAGGTGTGATTCGAAGCCTGAGACGCCACCTCACTGGCGCTAGTGAGCGCACACCGAACCTCGGCGGAATGTGGCTTCATCTTGTGAGTGGCCGAGTGCGTGCCGGACATACCTTTGACCCGCTCAGCGCAGCCGAGGAACGCGAGTTCTCAGAAGGACCCGGACCGGTCGAATAGACCCCCGTTCAACACCTTGGTGTTGACACGGTTTTCGACGCGATCAGCACGACTTCGACACGGCGTTGGGCGGTAGCCTTCGCATTCGTGGGTACCGAAAAGCGTGAACGCAAAAAGGCAAATAAGGCTGCTCGTCAAGAGCGCGAAATCCGTCAGCAACGGGTGGATAACGTTCGACGCAAGGCAACAAAGTGGGGAACGCTCCTCATCGTTGGCTTAGGTCTTGTTGTCGGTATCGCAGCGCTCGGTGGAGCATTCTCAGGTGATGACACCGCAGGCGATTCCGCCGCCTCTGATGAAGTTGCCACCGATTCGTCTGACACGTCCGGCGATGCCGCGACCGCAACCACCGTGGCCTCAACTGTGGATTGCCCTCCCATCGATGGCTCTGCACCTCAGCAGCAGAATTTCGATAGCGCCCCACCCACTTGCATCGACGCAGATTCCTCGTACTCTGCTGAGATTGTGACCAATAAGGGCACGCTCGTGGTTGAACTCGATCAGGGTCGGGCGCCACTCGCCGTGAACAACTTTGTGACGCTTGCTCGCTATCACTACTTCGATAACACCGAATGTCATCGCATCATCCCTGGATTCATGGCGCAGTGTGGAGACCCCACCGCCACTGGCACCGGTGGTCCTGGGTATCGATTTGCCGACGAACTTCCTGCCGCTGGCGAGTACCAGATTGGTTCACTCGCGATGGCGAATAGTGGCCCCAACACAAATGGCAGCCAGTTTTTCATTATTTCGGGTGAGACCGGCGTGAACCTGCCCCCGAACTACACGCTCTTTGGCCAAGTAACCCAGGGACTTGATGACACACTTCCGGCCCTCGATGCTGCGGGTAACCCATCTTCAAACGGCGTACCTCCGTTGGAGCAGGTCATCATTGAGTCGGTGACGATTACTGAAGCCTGACCAACATCGCTTGCGGTCGACTAGCGACCGGAGTGGCCAAAGCCACCGCCACGGTCATCGCCTGACAGTTCGGCGACTTCATTCCAGGTGACCTCGCCGACGCGCTGCAACACAAGTTGTGCAATACGGTCGCCTCGCGACACGATGTAGTCGTCAGTTGGATCGGTGTTGATCAGCACCACTTTGAGTTCACCTCGGTACGCCGAATCTATGAGCCCTGGAGCATTCACCACAGAAAGCCCATGTTTGAGAGCTAGTCCAGATCTCGGAAGTACGAACCCAGCCCAGCCAAGAGGAATTGCGATGGCAATGCCAGTCGGCATCAGCACACGCCCACCACCGTGCGAGATGACTGCGTCCTCGCGGGCGTGAAGGTCAATTCCAGCATCGCCGGGATGTGCATATGACGGCAACGGCATGTCTGGGTCGAGACGCTGAACGTCGACCCTCAGGCCATCAGCGCCGGTAGTCACGCGCCGCTCCTTCGAGGGGTTCGACCTCGAGGGTGATGCCATCGATTGCAACCACTTTGATGGTGTCGCCGGCATCAACCGGGGTTGCTCGGTTGGTGCGGGCTCGCCAATCGGCTCCACCGACGTTGACAACGCCTTCTGGGTCAACACGTTCAACGACGGTTCCTTCTGAACCAACCATCCATTCGCGGCCGATGGTGGGTGTTGCGAATCGGGTGCGGGTCATCGATGGCATGCCGGCAGTGAACGTCAACATGACACCACCGATACCAGCGATGAGCGAAAGCCACGTCGGGCGAAGCGAAGCGCCGGGAACTGATTCGAAAAGCCAGAAACTTCCGACGATGGTGAGCACGATGCCAATTCCGGTCCAGGTTCGTGGAAGTCCGACCTGAACGTCGATTGCGAATGCGACCATTGCGATCACGATCAGCGCAACCGCCCATGCGCGGGCTGGTAGCTCAGCTATTCCGTAGCCGGCGAGCAACGTGGAAACTGCTCCGACAACGCCGGCAACGCCGATGCCGGCAGTGAAGAATTCGAAGATCAGTAGCCCAAGACCGATGAGGAGCAACAGGTAGGCGACAGGTGGGCTTGCAACTGTGTGCAGCAACTGGTCGAACAGGCCAAGCTTCGAGAACCGCGGGGTGGCGATGGTGTTGCGTTGAACGGTGCCTTCTTCAGTGACGACTTCTTCTGTCGTTTGCAGTGTGGTGACCCCATTTGAGTACCCGTTGAGAGCGTCAAGCATGTTCGCAATCGTTGCGACACCTTCATCGGAGACGCGTTGGTCAAGCACGCCGAGCTCTCTGGCCTCGCTGAGGCCGATCGTGTCGCCGGCAAGCGGAGCGATACGAGCGGCTCCCTCGGTATTCGGTGCGACGATTCGTGGGTCGAGTGCACCGATCTTTGCGCCAGGTGCCATCCCGCTCACATCAGCGACGGCAAGAAGATGTGCTGAAGCTCCGAAGAGGCGTGCACCGGTTGGGCCAACCCATACAGCAACCGGAATCTGAGATTCGTCAATCGCTACCAGCACTTCGGAGATTTCTTCGTTGGTGAGCAGCGAACCTTTTGAGTTGACCTGCAAGATGAGCGCTTGGGCGCCGTTCGTTGCTGATCGATCGACGGCATCAATGATTTCGCTGGCGACAACATGATCAAGCAGACCATCGACTTGCAGCACATCGACCGGGGCAACATCGTCAGCAGCTGAAGTAGTTGCGCCACCGAATCCAAGCACGGCGAGCAACATTCCTAAGCCAATGACTAATCTGCGCACGAGTGCCTCCGGAAACATGTAAACGATCGAATTCGCTATGAGCGACGGCACCCACACGGTTGCTCCGTGGTTATTGCCTAATGGAACCCTACCGACGGCAGAGCATGGCGCGCGAGTGCTGCTCGTACTTGGCAAAGGTGGAGTTGGTCGAACAACCATTACCTCGCTGTTAGCACATGGTGCCCACGCGGCTGGTCTCAAAGTGCTTGTTGTTGCCATAGACGGCAAGTCATCGCTGCACCGGTTGTGCCCAGACGGGGTTGACGTGAAGTCGGTCTCCGCAGGGTCAGCTCTTGAGGACTACCTCCTCGATCAAGGGTTTGGAGCATTTGCCCGCCGACTTGCCCAGTCAGGCGTGATCGAGGTCGTTGGAGCCGCTGCCCCAGGCATTCACGATCTGGTGGTGTTGGGCAAGGTGAAGCAGTTTGCGAATGCCGGTCAGCATGATGTCGTGATTCTTGATGCTCCAGCGACCGGCCACGCGACATCAATGCTGTCGTCGGTTGCCGGTCTCCTCGACATTGTCGAGGGTGGCCCGATACGTGAACAAGCGCTCGATGTTGAACGGTTACTAATGAATGCTGACCGTTGCGGTGCTGTCGTTGTCACGACCGCAGAGACCACGCCGGTCAATGAATCAATTGAGTTGATATCTGCAATTCGCGAGGTTGGCGTTGCGCTGGCCGGAGCGGTCGTCAATGCCGTCGAACCCGATGAACTATTGACAGGCCTATCTGCCAAAGAACTTTCTGGTCTTCCGAGTGCTGTTACCGACACAATTCGAGCAGCCATCGATCGTCACGAACATTCAACGGCTGACATCAAGCGATTTGTTGATGCTCTCGAACTCGGAGTGACTCAGGTTGTCAAACTTCCGACGGCGGAACTTGGTCGCGATCACATCTCAGATCTTGCGGTCGCAGCATTTGAGGAGTCGGGCTCGTGATTGCTGGTCTCATTGCCGACCGATCTGTGGTCGTCTGCTGTGGTTCTGGCGGCGTCGGCAAGACGACGATGGCTGCAAGCATCGGGCTGGCAGCAGCAATCCAGGGACGCCGAGTGGTGGTGATCACTGTTGATCCGGCGCGTCGTTTGGGCGACGCGCTTGGTCTCGACGACGGTCTTGGTGCTGACCCAGCGCGAGTGGCCCTGCCAGATGATGTTTCTGGCGAACTGTGGGCGATGATGCTTGACCCAGCAGTCGAGCTCGAACGAGTAATTCGCTCGACTGCGGTTCGGCCGGGCCAAGCCGACGAGGCGTTGGCGAACCCATTTACCCAGTCGATCGCAACATCGCTTGGGGGTACCCAGGAGTACATGGCCACCGAAGCTGTGTATCGACTGATTTCAGATGAATCGTTTGATCTTGTTGTTGTCGATACTCCACCGAGCGATAAAGCCATGGCGGTGGTTGAGGCACCTGATGTACTCGTGCGTTTTCTCGACCATCAGGTGTTCAAATTATTGATGGGTACTGGTGGGCGAGCCGCACGATTGCTGTCGGCCGCGACTCAGCCACTGTTGAAAGCGGTCGGTCGGGTGATCGGGTCAAATGTGTTGAACGATGTCGTTGAGTTTTTACGGTCGTTTACTGGCATGGAAACATCGTTTCGACAGCGAGCGATTGAGGTGCAGAAGATGTGGAGAGACTCTTCAACCGCCTTTGTGCTTGTTGCAACGCCCACATTCGAGTCGCTCACTGAAATTTCTAGGTTCAACGATGACCTTCAGTCAGCCGGAATCTCAGCAACGTCGCTTATTGCGAATGGTGTGACGATGCTTGCCGATGTCGAAACGGAACGTGCCGATCTGCCGGCTACAGCGCAAGAGTGGCTGGCTTGGCAAGCAGATCGTGCTGCATCTGAACGCTCGGTGTTGGCGACGAACAGCGAACATTTGCCGGCGGTGACCGTGGTTGGTCGTCTTCCACACGATGTACATGATGTGGCTGGGCTGAGAGTGCTTGCCGATCAATTGTCCACAGGCAGTACGCATTGAAATGCCGCTAGCCCCCCACCGAGATAGCCTTACACCCGTGCATATTCTTCTTGCCACCGATGCCGATTGGGTCGTTGACGAAGTCACCGCTGCTCTTGGCGATCACGAGACGTCGTTCACCATCTGTCGTGAAGGCCGTTTGGTGTCTGAACTCGTAGCTGTCGGCAATATCGATGTCGTTATCGCTGACCTTCAGATCGGATCGATGGGCGGCATGGCGGTCGCAATGGATCTGCGTCTCGATGCTTCATCTGGAGCGATCTCTGAAGTTCCGCTCATCATGTTGCTCGACCGCGAAGCCGACGTGTTCTTAGCGCAGCGCTCCGCTGCTGATGCATGGCTGGTCAAACCGCTCGACGCTCTGCGGCTTCGCAAGGCGGTGGCTGCCGTCACTTCGGGTGACAGCTACACCGAAGGCGTGCCGCTGCAAGAGGTCATTGTTGAGGCTTCGGAAGGACTCGGGTCTGAGTCTGATGAGGCTGAGACGCCCGAGGCAGAAACAGTCGACGCCGGATAGGATCCGTAGCCGCTACGGGGTGTAGCGCAGCTTGGTTAGCGCGCCACGTTCGGGACGTGGAGGCCGGAGGTTCGAATCCTCTCACCCCGACCACTCTGCATTGTCAACGTCGGCTCTGTGATGCGACTTGGGGCGATCAAACTTTTCGATTCGGGAACGTCCGGGTTAGTCAGACAATCACCCGTTTACTTGGTGAAAACGAACGTTTGTAGAAAATTGCTCCGCGAAAAGTGCGAGATCCAGTTGCCAATGCGCTCTTGACTAACGTACCGAACAACCGGTACTGGACGACGGGAGAACCCAGATGAAGAAATACACCGCACTCGCCGCCGGCGCAATCATGATGATTGCCTCAGCCTGCACCACGACCAACACTAGTGAAGATGCTTCACTCAGCGACGCCGTTGAGGCCTTGCAAGAAGAAGTTGATCGCCTGCAATCAGAACTCGATGAATCATAGGAGTCGAGTAGCGATTCGAGCGAATCATCCGATAGCAGTTCCTCGTCACCGAGCAGCTCATCATCGTCGAACAGCGACTCGTACCTTCCACAGCCGCTCATTGATAGCAACGGAACCGCTACCGATCGCGAGACTGCCGAGAAGATCGCTGAAGAACTCGGTTGTGAGGGCTCACACGAGATGGATGGTCGCCACATGCCATGTGCAAGCCACAGCGAGGGCTCGATGGTCATGAACAAGTACCAAGAAGAAATCTCGATGCCGTATCCAACCAACGGCCTGTACGACACGGTGGAAGAAGCCGAGCAAGCAGCAGAGATGGCCGCCTGTGAGGGGCACCACGAAGTAAACGGCCAGTACATGCCGTGTGATGAGCACGACGAGTATGTCGACAACATGGAGATGATCGAGTCGGCCGGCCCAGTTCAAATGACTGAAGATGGCATGTACCCAACCGAAGCCGAGGCCCTTGCCGCTGCCGCAGCAGCCGGTTGCACCGGCACCCACCAGATGGGTGACATGTGGATGATGTGCGGTGAGCATGCCGCGGGTGAACAGGTGGCCGAGGACATGGTCCAACGGGCTGAAGAAGCCCAAGCAGTTGAGAACGAAACTGCAAACGCTGACGGTACACAGACGATCATCTCAGACCCCCTTGCCAGCCTCGTTATAAAAGAGAAGAACAGCCGCACAATTTCCGTTGAAGCTCGCTACGACGGCAGATTCTTGTCGGACGGCATGGAAGTCTGCATTACCCAGTACAACCAGTACGGCAATGCAGTTGGTTGTCGTCCAGGGTCCCAATTTGCATACGCAAAACAACTCTGGAGCGTGACGTGCCAGCGAGGAAGCAATGGAAGCCCTAAGCCGTATTACACCATCCGAATTCTCGATGGAGGTAACGAACTTGCTCGGATTGATATCTCTGAGGACAGCCGCTATCGCTGCTGAGTAGCCACGTCATAACCAATCACTTCACATTGGTGGGTCGGGTCGTAAGATCCGGCCCACCGACGCGTTCGCCGTCAATTGATGCGTTGCGACCACATCCTGACAGGATGAACTCATGGCAACTCCAGATTCCCTTTCTGTCAATGCGCTGTTCTCTGTCGCCGGCAAAATCGCTGTCGTCACCGGAGGCTCTCGCGGTATCGGCGAAATGATCGCAGCCGGCCTGCTCGCTAACGGCGCCAAGGTCTACATCTCATCTCGAAAAGCAGACCAATGTGACGCAACAGCAGCACGGCTTTCCGCCGAATACGACGGCGAATGCATCTCGATTCCGGCTGACCTTTCAACAATGGAAGGCATCACCGCTCTTGCATCTGCCATCGGTGAGCGAGAGAGCCGAGTTGACATTCTCGTCAACAACGCCGGTGTGTCGTGGGGCGCTCCCATCGAAGAATTCCCGGAAAAGGGTTGGGACAAAGTATTCGACACCAACGTCAAAGGCGTGTTCTTCCTCACCCAGCATCTACTGCCGCTGCTCGAGGCTGGTGCCACCAATGACGACCCGTCTCGCGTCGTCAACATTGGATCGATCGACGGCATCCGAGCACCAATTTTCGATACCCATTCGTACGGCCCATCAAAGGCAGCTGTTCACGCCCTCACTCGCGAGATGGCGACCAAACTCGTGAAGCGCAACATCATTCTGAACGCAATCGCTCCGGGACCATTCCCGACATGGATGCTGTCAACCGGGGTCGGCGGTGGCGGCGACGTCGAAAATACCGACTGGGATGGTGTCGCTCGTTCAAATCCACGTAAACGGGTCGGCACCGCTGAAGACATTGCTGGACTCACCATCTTTTTGTGTTCACGCGCTGGCGCATACACGATCGGTGAAACGATCTGTTGCGATGGTGGTGTCGCAATCTCGTAACGCTTTGCCGATCGAAAGGCACATGTAAAAGTGCGAGATGGTCAGGTGCATGTGCTCTTGACCACCATGAGCACAGCGCACGACCACACCAGAATCAATGTCATTGGAGTCATCCTGATCGCGATTGCGGTGATCGGGGCCGCCGCCCTTGGCGGAGCCGCTGATGTCATTGAGGCATCGGTGACTGCGAACGCAGCCGTGATTCGATGACCAGTAGCGACAGTTCAGCGATTGAGACGTTCAACACGAGCAACAAGATGCTGAGCACCAATGCGGTCGCACAGCGTCGAGAACTCCGGCGCTGCACCAGACCACTCCCACTCGTCGACTGACCCGACCTCAACATTCGTCACGACAGTCGCCAATGTGCGGTACAACATCGCATCATCGCGACGTTCAGCAAGGGTGCCGGCAAGTTTTGCAGCGCCGCGCAACCCAGGGACATCCCAACGTCCAGCCTCATCAGGGATATGTTCAAGATGCCCATAGCGGGCAAGCACCGAGGATGTACTTTTTGCTCCCCACCCCGGCAATCCAGGAATGCCATCAGCCGTGTCGCCCACGAGTGCGAGCCAATCCGCAATGCTTTCGGGTGGAACACCAAATTTGTCGACCACGCCTGCTTCGTTGACGAATAACCCCTTGCGGCGATCGAACTGCACCACACGATCTCCCACAACGCACTGGCCAAGGTCTTTATCGGGCGTCACGATCAGCACCCGCTCAACACGCTGATCAGCGCCCGCAACTGCGGCCGCCGACGCCAACGCGTCGTCAGCTTCGTACTCAACCATTGGCCACACCGTGACACCCAATGCAACGAGAGCTTCTTCCATCAGCGGAATCTGCACGGTGAGTTCGGGCGGCATACCCGACCCATCTTTGTAGCCGTCGAACAGTTCATTACGAAAGCTCTCAATGCTGTGATCACTTGCAACCCCGACGTGCGTTGCACCATCGGCGAGCAACTGGATCGTCGAAGCAAGCACACCTGTCGTCGCATCAAACTCACCCGGCGTACGGGTGCCACCAGCAGTTGCCCCGAAGTGTTGCCGGAACAATTCATAGGTGCCATCAACGAGGTGAACCTGCATGCTCACATTCTTAGCAATCCAACGACTGTCAACTGTCGTTGAGCCACTTCGCACCATCGATGAATCAATGTCTACCCCCACAAACGTCTGAACCAAGCCAACGCTCGTTGTACACGATGAGAACCACAAGCCCATCCAGATTGCTGTCGGTGAATATTTTGGTGAGCACGCTCCGAATGCCAAGTTTGATCGGTTCCTGAACACCGGCCAGTAGCTGATGATCCAACAGGCTCGGCCATTTGCTGATCGTGTTCGAACATTCATGAATACGCCATAAGTCTCACCGATGTCACATCGCCCGATATCGCATCGTCAGGTTTGGTCAGGCACACTGGCTCACATGCCCGCAGTTATTGCTGACACTCGTACACTTCCTCGCATCGTTCACTCCGATGCTGCTCAGACCCGACCCGTCAAGCTCATCAGTGATGCTCCGAGTGGCTACGAGGGTGAAGGATTTCCTGTTCGGCGAGCATTCGCTGGGTTGAGCGATGCAGACCTTGACCCATTCATTCATATGGATCAGATGGGTGAGGTGAACTACGCGCCCTATGAACCGCGCGGTACCGACTGGCACCCACATCGCGGGTTTGAAACAGTTACCTACATCATCGATGGAATGTTTCTGCACCAAGATTCACACGGCGGTGGCGGCTCGATTACGAACGGTGCAACACAGTGGATGACAGCCGGCGCAGGCGTACTGCACATTGAGACACCGCCCGAGTCGCTTGTGGTGACGGGCGGGCTGTTTCACGGATTGCAGTTGTGGGTGAATCTCCCGTCATCAAAAAAGATGACCGAGCCTCGATACCAAAATCTTGAACCAACCGATGTCGTCCTCGCGACCTCCCACGATGCCGGGTCGATCATTCGAATTATCGCCGGTGAGGTTGATGGCCACCGTGGACCTGGCGGAACCCATACCCCGATCACCATCTGTCATGTCACAGTGTCGGCCGGCCACGAAGTCGTGCTGCCGTGGAATCCCCGCCATAACGCCCTCGCCTACACGTTGAGTGGTCAGGGGTCTGTCGGTGCTGAGCGTGTACCAATGCAGACCGGTCGTATCGCGGCATTCGATGATGGTGATTCGTTGATCTTCACCGCTTCAGAAACTGACGACCTAGATCTGTATGTGCTGGGTGGAGAACCCATTCGTGAACCCGTCGCGAAATATGGGCCATTCGTTATGAACTCTCGGGCCGAACTTCAGCAAGCATTCGAAGACTTTCAAGCCGGTCGGCTCGGCCGAGTACCGGCAAACGGGCTGCGTCCTTTTCGCGGTTAGTCACCTTCTAACGCGCAGCGGCCCCGTCGGCTGAGGCGACGGCCAGGCGATCTGCGGCGCACGAACGATGCCGCTGAAGGCTGCTCCCTTCCGGGCCTGACCTGATTCACGGGCGCCCGTCGCACAGGACCCGACCGTCACCTCACCCGCCGGGGCCCGACGTGCGAGAACGCTCCCACGCTACCCGCCGATATCGTGCAAGAGCACAACTAGGAGAGGTGCGAGAGCGGCCGAATCGGCACGCTTGGAAAGCGTGTGAAGGGCAACCTTCCGTGGGTTCGAATCCCACCCTCTCCGCCAAGGGGTCTTAGAAGAAAAAA
>LFFE01000008.1 GCA_001510385.1 Actinobacteria bacterium casp-actino5
ACTGCCGTAGTGTTGGGGGAGTAATGGACATCAAGCTGACCCATCACCACGGACTTGGCAACGTATTCCTCGTCGCTGACACCCGACAGGTTGTTGATGGTGTCGCGCTCGGTGACATGGCGATTGACTGGGTGAAGGGCGCAATGACGTGGTGTGACCCCGTCAGCGGAGTCGGGGCAGACGGTCTGCTCCTCCTCGGCGGAATTGGGCCCGAGATGACAATGCGCCTCATTAACGCCGATGGCTCAGATGCTGAAATGAGCGGTAACGGCATTCGATGTCTCGTTCAGGCTGGTTTTCTCGCCGAGAATGCTCAATTTTCTTCAGTCAACGTGTCAACTGCGGCTGGCACTCGCGTTGTTGATCTCGTTGAAAAAGTTGACGACCAAACCGTCAAGTTGTCGGTGTCGATGGGTCTCGTGTCGCCGCTTGACGAACCCGAACATTGGGATCGGCTCGAATGTCACCCCGATCGGCCGGTACGTCACCTCTCACTCGGTAATCCGCATTCGGTTGTCGGAGTGGATGACGTTGATGCAGTTGATCTCATCGACCTCGGTCAACGAGTGCCACACATCAATCTAGAAATTGTTGCTCCCGGGCCTGAACCCGATGCAATCACCATGCGGGTCCACGAACGCGGTGTTGGAATCACCCAAGCGTGCGGCACTGGGGCTTGCGCTGCAGCCGAGGCTGCACTGACCTGGGGCCTTGTTGCACAAAGTGCTGAATCGGTCACGGTGCATATGCCAGGCGGCGATGCACTCGTACGAGTGAACCGCGACACCACGGAGGCAATTCTCACCGGACCAGCGGTGTTTATCGGTGACGTCATGGTGCATCTGTGAGCAATCCGTACGGCGAGGCGCTCGGGTCGACACTGATCGACCGCACCTTCCGAGAGAAAATTGTGCTTGTTGGCGTGACGCTGCCGGGTGCAACTGAGGAGGACACCGAAGCCGGTCTCGATGAACTCGAACTTCTCGTCGATACCGCTGGTGCTGATGTCGTTGCACGTATGACCCAGCGACGAACTGCACCCGATCACACATGGTTTATCGGTCAGGGGAAAGCTCAAGAGCTGAAGTCGCTTTGTCTCGCTGTTGATGCTGACACGGTGGTCTTCGACAATGAACTCCACCCCGCTCAGCAGTTCCAACTTGAGAAGTTGCTCGGACGAACAGCAATTGATCGAACTGCCGTCATTCTTGACATCTTCGGTCAGAACGCTCGAACCCCTGAAGGGAAGGCTCAAGTTGAGCTCGCTCTGATGCGGTATCGACTACCTCGGCTTCGTCGTGGAAAGGGAGCCAATCTGTCGCAGCAGCGCGGCGGTGTTGGTGCTCGTTTTGGTGGTGGAGAAACAAAACTCGAAACCGACCGTCGACAGATCAATCGGCGCATTAGTGCATTAGAGGCCGAACTGCGGCAACTCGCTGAGACCCGCTCGCTACAGCGAAAGCGTCGTGACCGGAGTGGTCTCGCCGAGGTCACCATCGTTGGCTACACCAATGCAGGCAAGTCCACGTTGCTCAATCGGCTGACCGACGCGGGGGTGTTGGCACAGGACCGGTTGTTTGCCACCCTTGACCCGACGACCCGTCGACTGGCGTTGCCTGGCGGTGAACCCGTTTTGCTTACCGACACGGTTGGGTTTGTGCGCCGACTTCCGCATGGTTTGATCGAAGCGTTTAAGGGCACCCTCGAAACTGCTGTCACTGCCGACCTGCTCGTTCACGTTGTTGATTCGTCGGCCGCGGACCCAGATGGTCAGATTGCGGCCGTGCGAGAGGTGCTGTTGGAAATCTCGGCTGATGGCGTCCCCGAATTTATTGTCTTCAATAAGTCGGATGTCGCCGAAGATGTTGCGAATGATCTCCTTGCCGACTACCCGGGCTCGGTGGCGGTGAGTGCCGTGACCGGTGAGGGTATTGACCACATGTTGGCCACGCTTGGTGATCGTTTGCGATCGCTCGACACCGTGGTCGAACTGATGGTTCCGTGGGAGCGAGGCGATGTCATTGCGTCAATTCACCGTGAGGGTCAAGTTGTGTCAACTGTAGAAGGCGAGCGAGGAATGACGATCCGGGCTCGGCTCTCTGAGGCGTCAACCGGCCGTCTCGAAGAATGGTTGGTTTCGCCATCGTCACCGACTGAAGATGATCGCAATGATCAACGAACGATCAGTCAGAATGGGTTGGTGCCACCTACGAAAACCGTCGTTGAGGATGCCGATGACGCCTGAGCCGTTCGTTCCACCGCCGTATCCGTACGACCGGCTTGACCGGCTTGCGCCGCTCGGAGCTCATCACGAGGGAGGAGTTGTTGACCTTTCGATCGGAACGCCGTTTGATCCGCCTCCGCCGTCGGTCATTGCGGCGTTTGGCGCCTCGGGGGCTGAGCGCGGTTACCCAGCCTCGATCGGCTCGGTATCACTCCGCGAAGCGATATCGGCCTGGATTGACCGCCGCTTTTCGCTCGATGTGCCAACGTCGGCAATTGCAGCATGCATTGGCACAAAGGAGTTTGTCGGGACTCTTCCTCAGTGGATGCGGCTCCGGAACCCCGCTCGAGACACGGTGCTGTATCCGGCGATTTCATATCCAACGTATGCAATGGGGGCGACCCTTGCGGGGTGTCGTGCTGTACCGATTCCTGTCGATTCGTCTGGAATATTGCAACTGTCTGCCGTTGATCAGAGCGATATCGAACGTGCGCTACTGCTGTGGGTGAATTCTCCGTCAAACCCGAGCGGTCAACTCGATGATCTCGATGCGGCAGCAATGTGGGGACGCGCTCATGGAATTCCAGTGTTCTCTGATGAGTGTTACGTCGAGTTCACCTGGGACGGTCCGCGGCGCACAATTCTTGAGAGCGGATTGAGTGGGGTCGTTGCGGTGCACTCACTGTCGAAGCGCTCAAACCTTGCCGGGGCGCGCGTCGGGTTTTACGCAGGTGACCCGGACATCGTTGGATATCTCAGCGAGGTACGCAAGCACGTCGGAATGATGGTTCCTGGGCCTGCACAGGCTGCAGGAATTGCAGCCCTGGCTGACGATGAGCATGTCGAGTTACAGCGCAGGCGTTATTACGAGCGGCTCACGTTGATGGCTGAGGTGCTTTCAGGATGGGCAGAATGTGAAGTCCCGCTGCCGCAGGGCGGCTTTTATCTGTGGGCGCCGGTCGGCGACGCGTGGGCGTTCGTGGAGCGATTGATGTCAGACGGTGGTGCATTGGTGAGCCCTGGAGAGTTCTACGGCGACGATGGTGCCGGATTTGTTCGGGTGGCGGTCGTGCAGCCAACGGAACGCATCAAACTGGTGGCCGATCGGCTCGCCGGGTCACATCTGTGAGCACACCAGCATCAACTTCCCGTTCTCGTTGGGATGTGTTGTTGATAGTTGCGGCTGGGGCCATGATCGCCTGTGCAGTGTTGTCGGTAGTGCTCGCGGGTCGCGACGCAGATGCCGCTGATGAGTCTGCCGTGAGAGTGGTGAGTGGCTGTGAATCAGTCGTCGGCATACCTTCCGCCGGTCGTTACCTTGTCAGTATCGAGGTGCGCGGGCCCTCTTTATCGACAGATCAGGCCTGCCGAGAAATTCCGGCTGGGCTGCGGCAGGGAGTGCTGAGCTCGGTGCGAGTGCTCTCGCAGGCAGGAGCCGAAGCAGTGCTACCGGTGTCAGATGTGAATGCCAGCCGGTTGGTAGATGGTGGCCAGCGCGGGTCACTGGGCGTTATCGAGGTTGACGCGGCAGGGGAGTTCGTCATCGCCGTAGAGGCAACCGGAGATGTGGTTGCGACATTTGGGTCGGACCCATCGGCACTGCGTACAAACGGCTGGTGGTGGGGAGTTGGTTGGCTGTTCGGTGCGGTGATTGCGGGCCTAATGGTCATACGCCCGAAGTCGAGATCTCGCCGTCACGATGGCTCTAGCCAATGGGCGGCTCCATCGATATCTGACCGCATCGGCTGACGTCAGGGTCAGAGTCGTCGCATGACAGTGACGACCCGGCCAAAGATCGACACTTCATTTGCGGGGAACTCCATCTCGCTCATCGTGCTATTCGCTGGGATGAGAACGATGTTTGTTCCGCGCTGCTGGTACGTCTTAACAGTCGCTTCGTCGCCGGGAATTCCTGCGACGACAATGTCGCCATTCTTTGCTGAGGTTTGTTGCACCGCAATGATGAAGTCACCGTCGAGGATGCCGAGTTCGATCATCGAATCACCGCGAACTCTCAGCATGAACAATTCACCATCGCCGGCAAAGTCGAGAGGGATTGGGTGAACTTCCTCAACGTTTTCTTGCGCGAGCACATCAGTGCCAGCCGCTACATCGCCAATGAGAGGAACATGCCGCATTGGTCGACGTTCCATTGCGACACCTGATGACGGGTCCCAGGTGACTTCGATTGCTCGGGGTTTGGTGGGGTCGCGGCGCAAGAAGCCCAATTTGGTGAGGGAGTTGAGATGGGTATGAACCGTTGATGGGGAAGTGAGGCCAATTGCCTCGCCGATCTCACGAACCGACGGTGGATAACCGTGGTCTTGGATTTGAGCCTCGATGAACTCGAGAATTTGCCGCTGGCGAGCTGTGATGCCTTTTCCGGTCATGCTCTTCATCGTACAGGCGTTCGATGGGCGAGTCAAACACCTGTTCGTCGAACAAATGTTTGCTTTTGGGGTTGACACGAACAGATGTTCGTATACAATAATCATCGAACAAGTGTTCGAGAAGTGTTCTCACGACATTTTGAACAACACGAAGTTGAGGCCAATACGTCACTGTTACACCCCTTGTTTACAGTGCGACGTATCGGCAGTTCGAGGTTCCGAGGAGTTACGACATGAGTACATTTGCAATCCCCACAACTGATCTCACGGTTCGCCGCCACACCGCTCAGATGGCGCTTCCAGTTCGTCGCCCAACAGCGGCGACCTACCGTCGCCGGCGCCTGGTCGTTGGCGGCATTTGTGCCTTCCTCGCGGTAGCGAGTGGGCTCGCAGTGAACGAGGTGCTCGCCGGTGCAAGCGGTGTGACCGCCTCTGCCGCTCCCGCCGGCGCAGCACCCGTTCGCTCAACCGTTACTGCGCAACCAGGTGACACGCTGTGGGCGATTGCTCGAGTGCATCACGGCGAGGTTGATATTGACCGGTACCTTGACCGGCTCATCACCTTGAACGGCGGAACCTCCATCCAGGTGGGCCAGGCCGTCGTTCTTCCTTGAGTGTGGTCTCCCCACGCTCGTCAGGAGCGAGGTCTTAAATCTCCGATGCGTTCCCCTGCGCAGAGGCGGGGATACGACGGTGGCTTGTCTAAATGAATTCCTTTGTGAAGCTGTGATCCAGCCCCTCTCCTCAACGTAGTTGCCCTCATCAAGTGGCGAAGTGTGACTACTCTGTGTGCGTGCGTTGCCCAACCTGTCAGACCGATGACACGCGTGTCGCAGATTCACGTATGGCCGAGAACGGTTCGTCGATCCGTCGTCGCCGCCATTGCAGTGGCTGTGGCTACAGGTTCACTACGTTTGAACGGGTAGAAGAAGTTGCACTCTCTGTGGTGAAGTCCTGCGGCAAACACGAACCGTTCGATCGCTCAAAGGTGGAAAGTGGGATATCGGCCGCTGCCAAGGGCAGAGGGATCAGCGACGATGCGATCTCGGCGATGGCGAGCGACGTTGAAGAAGCTGTTCGTGTGTCTGGGTCGGTAGTCCCGGCAACGCAAATTGGTGTTGCGGTTCTTGAGCAACTTCGTATCGTCGATGAGGTTGCGTATCTCCGTTTTGCCTCGGTGTATAAAGAATTCGATGGAGCGGCAGATTTTCACCGCGAGATCGAATTGCTTACGAAGCAACCTCGGAACGCCGAGTCCATCTCGTAAAGAGGCAATCGCCGTCACTGACTGCGTGCTGCATGTTGAATTTCCGCGTGAGCTCCACGCTTGGCTCGATCATTCGCCGGCCCGTTCCGCCTACGAGTTGTGGAGACAGGGTGAGATTGACCACGTCGATGAGGTCGTGTTCGTGAAGCGTTGCGTTCAGCATGGGGCCACCCTCAAGTTGGATGAATCCACCTTGAGGAACGAACTTCTGAAGTTGATCGGCAGCGAGCCTGATATCCACCGAGGTCTGGCCTGCTCGTATCGCCCGGATGTTGCTGGGCAGGTCCGCGGCCTCGTGGGTGATGACGATTGCCTGACCCGACGTAAATAACGGACCATCCCAATTGAGCCTGCACGAGTTCGTCACAACGGCGACGGTGAGGTCGGGTCGTGAGGGCGTGCCATATCCCTCGCTTCGAACTGTTCCGGCTGCAACAAGCACGCATCTCGAATGTGTGCGAAGGGTCGACAGCACGAGTCGGTCAGCGCTACTCGAAAGACCCCCGGAGAGACCGTCAAGAGAAATCGAGCCGTCGAGCGACGCGACCATGCAGAGTTCGATTGGGGCACGGCCGTCGGGGAGTCGCTGTCGAGGCATCGCGTACAGCGCTGCAACTTCTGCGTCGTCGAGATGAGCGAACTCTGCGTCCACGAGTCCAGCATGGCAGCAGATGCGTTCATTTTTGGGTTATCCCCGCAATGTCCCCAGAACTTTTCACGTCATCCACAACTTTTCTGAGTTGTCCACTATCGATCCACAGGGTGGTGTATCTAGGATTGAGAAGGTTCGCAGCACCGGTGCGCGGAGGACTGTGTTGGGGGTCAATTGTTCCTCCAACGTGGGGTGAAATTCCCTGAACCTGAGCACCGGTGCTGAGTCCAAAACGCAGTGATCAGCGAATTTTTTCGACTTTCTTTGAGTGGTCGTTGACATAGGGCTAATTACAGTGATGTAATTGCAGACCACCTCGGAACACAACCTGTTGTGTTCAGGGTGATTTGAAAAGCGAGTGTTACCCAAGATCTAGTGTCGGGAAGCGAAAGTGACTTCGACAGATCGGAGAGCAAGCTCACACCTCACAAGATGTGGTAGCTCTGACGGCAAGATCAGCGGGTGGGCGATGAGTGGTAGAGGACAAGGGAGAACAACATGTCATTGGCATCAGAGAACACAACAGAACTAGCGGCACCTGATGGCACTATTGGCATCTCCCGTCTATTTACCTCCCCAGGGGTAAATCCCTATGACGAAGTGGTCTGGGAGCGTCGTGACGCCCGAATCACCAACTGGAAAGATGGCAGCGTTGCATTCGAACAACTTGACGTCGAGTTCCCAACGACATGGTCAGTCAACGCAACAAACATTGTTGCTCAGAAGTACTTCAGAGGAACGCTTGGCACTCCAGAGCGGGAGTCATCGCTTCGTCAAGTCATTGAACGTGTAGTCCGCACGATCACTACCTGGGGTCGCGAAGGTGGCTATTTCGCCGACGACGCAGAAGAAGACGCTTTCGCTGATGAACTCCGCTACATCCTCGTCACCCAGCGAGCAGCCTTCAACAGCCCTGTGTGGTTCAACATTGGTGTGCCGGGCGTTCGCCAGCAAGCCAGTGCGTGCTTCATCTTGTCAGTCGACGACACGATGAACTCCATTCTCAACTGGTATCGAGAAGAGGGTGTCATCTTTAAAGGTGGCTCAGGCTCAGGCGTCAACCTCTCAAGAATCCGTTCGAGTGCAGAACTTCTCGAAGGTGGCGGAACAGCATCTGGACCGGTGAGCTTCATGCGCGGAGCCGATGCATCTGCAGGAACTATCAAGTCCGGTGGAAAGACCCGTCGTGCCGCCAAGATGGCAATCCTCAACGTTGAGCACCCAGACGTCGAAGAGTTCATCTGGTGCAAGGTGAAAGAAGAGCGCAAGGCACGAGTTCTTCGTGATGCCGGCTTTGACATGGATCTCGACGGTGCCGACTCATTCTCCATTCAGTACCAGAACGCGAACAACTCGGTTCGCGTCTCTGATGAGTTCATGCAGGCCGTTGTTGACGACGCTGACTGGAGTCTCGTCGGGGTAGTGACCGGCAAGGTCATCAAGACGATGAAGGCCCGCGACATGTGGCGCCAAATTGCCGAAGCAGCATGGGAGTGCGCTGACCCAGGCCTCCAGTTCGACACCACGATCAACCGCTGGCATACCGCAGCGGCAACTGACCGCATCAATGGTTCGAACCCATGCTCGGAGTACATGCATATCGACAATTCGGCATGCAACCTTGCGTCAATCAACTTGTTGAAGTACCTCGATTCCGCTGGCACTTTTGATGTCGATGCATATCGCCACACGGTCGAGGTGATCTTCACCGCTCAAGAAATTCTCGTCGGTCGAGCCGACTACCCGACCGAGCCAATCGCTGAAAATAGCCGTCGCTTCCGCCAACTCGGAATCGGTTATGCAAACCTTGGAGCGCTTCTCATGGCTCTCGGGTTCGCGTACGACTCTCCAGATGGCCGGGCCTGGGCAGCTGCGCTGACCTCACTCATGACCGGACACGCGTATGCAACAAGCGCCCGCACAGCGGCTCGACTTGGAGCTTTCGAAGGGTATGCCGAGAACGCAGAGCATATGAACCGAGTACTCGGTATGCATCGCGACGCAAGTTACGAGATCGACATGGAAGATGTCGTTCCTCGTGAGCTTGTCGCTGCTGGCCAGGCGTCATGGGAAGCCGCAGTGCGTGATGGAGCGGCCAACGGCGTTCGTAACTCCCAAGCATCAGTGCTCGCTCCAACCGGAACCATCGGCCTCATGATGGATTGCGACACCACAGGCATCGAGCCTGATCTCGGCCTTGTCAAGATGAAGAAGCTCGTCGGCGGTGGAACCATGCAGATCGTCAACCAGACGATTCCACGTGCACTCAGCCGTCTCGGTTACACCGATCAACAGGTCGATGACATCATCGCCTACATCGATGAGAACAAGTCGATTTTGGGAGCACCGCACTTGAGTGCAGACCACGTTTCGGTGTTTGCCTGCTCGATGGGTGACAACACCATCCACTACGAGGGTCACGTGCGCATGATGGGAGCGGTGCAGCCGTTCCTCTCCGGCGCCATCTCGAAGACGGTCAATATGCCCGAAGAGGCCACCGTTGAAGATATTGAAGCTCTCCACCTTCTTTCTTGGGAGCTCGGCCTTAAGGCAGTTGCCATTTATCGCGATAACTGCAAAGTTGCACAGCCATTGTCAACCGCCAAGAAAGATGATGATTCTGCCGATGACGCAGTGGCCGAAGCAGCATCGATCGCTGACAACATCGTCGAGAAGATCGTGCATCGTCCGGTTCGACAGAAGTTGCCTCGCACCCGCACCTCGAAGACCTTCGAGTTCAGAGTTGCTGACTGCAAGGGCTTCGCAACAGTTGGCGAATACGAAAACGGTCAGCCAGGCGAGATTTTCCTCACCGTGTCGAAGCAGGGTTCAACCCTTGCGGGCATCATGGATGCCTTTGCGAAGTCGGTGAGCTACGGCTTGCAGTACGGCGTACCGGTTCGGGCATATGTTGAAGCGTTTACCAACATGAAGTTCGAACCAGCCGGCATGACCGACGACCCTGATGTTCGCTTTGCAGGCTCGATCATGGACTACCTCTTCCGTCGTCTCTCCCTCGAGTACATGTCATACGACGAGCGAGCAGAACTGGGTATTTTCACGGTGGCAGAACGCACTCAGCCAACGCTTCCAGGTGTTGAGGAGATGGCAATTGAGTCATCAACCGGCTCAGAGATCGTGGCCGATCCAAAGTCAGTCCCATCAGTTGATGAATTGGTGGCGGGTCTTGAATCGGGAGCGATTGCGCCAACAGTTGAGGACAACACACCGGCCCGAGGAGTCGTCAACACGCCGATTGATGCGCCGATGTGCATGCAGTGCGGTGTCCACATGGTTCGTGCAGGCTCATGCCATGCATGCCCATCATGCGGGAGTACCTCCGGCTGCAGCTGATGTGAAGTGACATCGGATTTCAGTAGCCGATGACGAAAACCTGTGAGGGGGAGGCGCCTAGGCGCCTCCCCCTCACACGTTGATCGGGTGTATGTCGAGACCGGGTTGGCCGGTGCACCAGGTGGACATTAGCGCTGTTGACCGATGCGAGACGCCGGAGACAATCAGGGAGGCTCTGGGTCTCGGCACGCTCACCGTCTCGCCCTCTGCCTCGGGTATCTGGGCCACGAGTGCGGTCATAGCTATCCCGTTTTGGTGTGCGGGTCGCCCCGGTTGCCGGTCTGATACGACTGTCACTGAGCTGGTGGTTCAGTGATCGGGGTGATGTTGTCGAGATCTGTGAAGGTTGACGACGCAGTGTCCACGGTTACCTCCCCGCTTGCTCGGTCTAGCGTCCCAACCACCTGGGTTCTGTGAAGTCTGGGAACCGTACGACTTATCTCTGGGCGTATGCAGCGAGCATGTTCAACTCAAGTGCGACGTGAGCGCGGAGATCGATTGGCTCTGCCGTGATCGCGTCGGGGAATGCCGCAAGTACGAGGACCAGGGCGATGAGTCGCTCACTGACGAGGTGCGCCGTGGCGTCATCAATCTCGAAGTGCTGCCGAAGCGATTGTTCCAACTGTCGCTGGATCGGACGTTCGGTTAACGGAACGCCCTTTGGGTGATTCGAGGACAGCCATATTGCAAGCCGGGCATGGCGAATAATTTGGGGGGAGAGGAAGTTCGCCTCCGCTGCGGCGAACGGGATGCCCAGGACGCTGGCGGCTTCTTGGGCCACTCGCGGGTAAATCGACGCGAAGAGTTCCGCCTTCCCGCCGAAGTAGTCCGGAATATACCGATAGGCCACCCCGGCCCGGCTCGCGATGTCGCGCACCGTAAGCGTTTCGGGTTGGTTGTTCAACAGTAACTCGACCGCAGCATCTTGGAGCAAGGCCATTGACTCGCTTCTTGTCCGGCTTGTTCTTGTGGGCTTTGTAGGCATTGGGTTATTCAGCTCCTGTGTTCACAATCGGATATCACCTGACCTGTGAAACTGTGTTCATTACAAGCGTAATTTATTGTGATGAAAAATGGGATACATGTGGTCGGGATAGTTCGGGTCGGTAATGCTGTCTCGGTGGACGGTGTAATTGCCGGTACATCTCGCGATCTGATTGGCGTCGAAACATCCTCGGTCATGCTCTGGAAGCGTTGAGGCTCACCGTCGGATGGGGTGACCATTTGATTCATCACGTACGTTATGAGCATGTCTGCAACCGCTGAACTGACCCGCATTGACGCACTTATCGATGATCTCTTGGCAGAATGCCCGCTTCCATCGACACCAATGCCAGAGTTCCTCGGAGCCCAATTTGATAAAGGTCTCGCCTGGGTTCACTTCCCAACCGGACATGGTGGGCTCGGCCTGTCGCCGAAGCATCAGACCCATATCAACGGACGGTTATTTGCCGCCGGTGCAGCAAACCCCTTCTATTTGAACCCGATGGGTTATGGCATGTGCGGACCCACCGTTGTTGAGTGGGGGAGCGATGAACAGCGATCGCGCTACCTGCGTCCGCTGTTCACGGCAAACGAAATGTGGTGTCAGCTGTTCTCAGAACCGGGAGCAGGTTCCGACGTCGCAGGTTTGTCAATGACGGCAGTGCAAGATGGCGAAGAATGGATTTTGAATGGTCAGAAGGTGTGGACCTCACTGGCACATATCGCAAAGTGGGGATTGGTCATCGTTCGAACCGACCCAACGGCCGTCAAGCACAGCGGCATCACCGCATTTGTTGTTGATATGCAAGCACCTGGTGTCGAGGTTCGTCCGCTGCGTCAGATGACTGGCGGAGCAGAATTCAATGAGGTGTATTTTACCGATGTTCGTGTTCCGGCGGCCGAAATGCTCGGCAGCCCAGGAGAGGGTTGGCGCGTCAGCCTGACCACACTCATGAATGAGCGAACAGCGATCGGCGGTTCGACTCCTCCCCGTGGGGCTGGCCCGATCGCTCACGCAGTTGAACTCTTCGCTGAGCTCGATGACGCAACTCAGCCGTTCTACCGTGATCGTCTGATGCAGCTGTGGTGCGAGGCTGAAGCGATTCGTCTCAACAATCTTCGCGCTTCGGCAAATCGCCGGATGGGTAGCCCCGGCCCTGAGGGTTCGATCGGCAAGATGGCTGGAGCTGAGCACAACAAACGGGTCTATGAATTCTGTATGGACCTTCTCGGGCCGGCTGCGTTGCTGTACGACGACTATGCCAACGGTGGGGAGGGCAGCGGGCTCGCCTCGATCTCGCGCGTTGCCTTCCTGAGGAGTCGAGCAAACACCATCGAGGGTGGAACGGCAGAGATCATGAGAAACATTCTCGGAGAGCGCGTCCTGGGCTTGCCCGGCGATGTTCGGGTCGATCGTGACCGCCCGTGGAAGGACGTGCCCCGTAGCTAGAGCCAGAGAGCACCGAGCCCAGATGAAGAGTTGGGGCATTGTTATGGTTTCCGAGTGAGTCCTCAACTCCTTCTGCTTCTTGTTGCTGTCCTGCTTGGGGTGATTGCTGCCCTGGTGTCGTGGCGCCGTGGGAAACTCGAACAACTCCCTGTCCTCACCCCTGAAGCCGCTCAGGCTGCGCCTGACGGCCGGGGAAGTCGTGATTGCCGGACTCGCTGGAGGTGAAAAACTGGAACGAGCCCGTATACCGGTGCATCCGGCCTCCTGTTTGAGGCTGAAGAAGTCGCCGAGTGGACCGAGCCGCGCCGAGATGACGAAACCAGCGATCGCCAAAAGCGTCGCACTCGCAACCTAGGAACATCTGGGTCCTTGATGTTCATCGAGGAGACAGGCTCGCGAATCGAGGTGCGGTCGGGAAGCAACTTCGACAACACTGGTTTTCCTGAGACTCATACCGCAAGTGAACGCTCAACCGACCTGTCGTTGGGCGGCGAGTCAGCGTTCAACATCTCATCAGGAAACCGCCGAACCTGGGTCGAAGAGCGAGTCGTTCGTTCGAATGACCGAGTCTGGGTTCGTGGAATGCTTCGTAGCTGGGCCCTCGATGGATCAGAGAAGAAGTTGCAGGTGTCAGGAACGCCTGTCGCTACGCAACTGCGTCAGCAGTTCATTGCCGTTGTCGTGCTATCAGTGCTCGCTGTTGCTGCTCTTGTGGGCTCATTCTTCGTCTGACCAGACGATTACGCAGGTCCAAACTTGCTGCTGAGAACGGCGGTGCCCGGAGGGTCTGTCGCCCACGGAGCTGCCTCGCCCCAGGTGTCAGCAAACACCAGGTTGGAAAGCGGTCGCCTCCGAACGGGCCCATGGGAGCCGGCGGGAACCCCAAGGGTGATGGTTGCTGACAGCGCCACTTCATCGGGAATGTTGAGAAATGATCGGAGTTCTTCGTCAACAAACCCCTGAAATCCGGTGAGCACCCCGCCGTAGCCGAGGGCTCGCGCTGCAAGCAACAGGTTCTGACATGCCGGGTAGACCGACGCGCCTTCAGTTGGTGACGGCTCGCGATATCTGATGAGGCATGCGAGCACAAGGACAGGGACCTCCGCGAAGTGGTCAACGTAATGTTGCATCGTGCGCGCCATACGCGCTTTTGGTGAGTCATCCTGCGCACCTGATCCGCTGTCATACCCATCGTTCGAGCGTTTTGAATCCCAGAGGGTCTGAGCGCCCTGAGCGATGATCTGTTTGACACGCATCGAACGCTCTGAGTCGGTGAACACCATAAATCTGAACGGTTGCCGGTTCGACCCAGATGGAGCCCGTGTTGCCGAGAACAGCATCTTGTTGAGGTCAGAATCGGGGATTCGCTCATTCGTGTAGCGACGAATCGCCCGCGTGGTGGCGAGCCCATCAAGTAGTGAGAGTTCTGTCACGACCTCATCGTTACCTGCCTCAACAACCCTGTGTCGAATCGAGTGCGCTCAGTGTTGGCTTTGCGACAATTGCGTGGAACGCTATAGGAGTGGCACAGCGGTCTGAGAACCTACGTCGACTCGATGGTGGCTCTTTCGATGTACTCGTTGTCGGTGGCGGCATCAACGGCGCAGTTTCTGCCGCTGCGCTGGCTGGTCGAGGGGCATCGGTAGCCCTTGTTGACCGTGGTGACTTCGGTGCCTTTACCTCGCAAGAGTCATCGAACTTGGTCTGGGGTGGCTTTAAATATCTAGAAAATTATGAGCTGGGTCTTGTCTACGGGCTCTGTCGTTCTCGTAATACGTTGATGAGGGCTTACCCAGACAACGTTCGAGAGATCGGTTTTCTCGCCACCCTCGATCAGACAGCTCCATATCGACCGTGGTTCGCAGGGATTGGTGCAACTGCATATTGGGCAATTGGGCGTTTTGGGACAAAACCTCCAAAGGTGTTCTCTCGTCGCCGGTTGGAGCAAGCGGAACCTGCGATTTCGACCTCAACAGCACGAGGTGCGATTCAGTACCAAGATGCGTACCTCATCGACAATGACTCTCGCTTCGTATTTTCATTTATCCGCTCGGCCTTCGAGGCCGGAGCCGTCACCGCTAACTATGTCGAACTCGTCTCAGCGGAGCGTCGAGAAGGCCGTTGGTATGTGCAACTCCGTGACGTTGACTCGGGACGCGAGATGTCAGCATCAGCCCAAACGTTGGTGAATGCTGCGGGTCCTTTCGTCGACGGCCTCAACGAGTCATGGGGAACCTCAACCCAGCATCGCCTTGTGTACTCCAAAGGAATTCACCTCGTCGTACCCCGTTTGACGACAACTGATCACGACCGAGTTCTTGCGTTCTTCGATGACAGCCAACGCTTGTTCTATGTCATTCCAATGGGTCGTCGATCTGTAATCGGTACCACTGATACTCGAGTTGACGAGCCGTTCACGGCAGTGAACGATGACGATCGCTCATTCCTACTCGCGCAGATCAACGCCCGAATGAACCTTCCAAAGCCTCTCGACGTGAGTGACATCATTGCTGAGCGCAGTGGTGTACGACCCCTGGTTGTCAAGGTTGAAGGCGAAGGTGCCGATGATTGGCGTTCGAAGGAATGGACCTCATTAAGTCGCCGCCATGAGGTCGAGCGCGATGAGCAGCAGGCAGTCGTCACCGTGTTTGGTGGCAAGCTCACCGACTGTCTCAACGTTGGTGCCGAGGTTGCGGCCGAAATTGAAACTCTTGGTGTTGCACTGGAAGCCGATGATCAAAACTGGTTCGGTGAGCCCGATGCGGCAAGCCGAGCAGAGTTTTTCCGTCAAGCTCACCTCATGCGCCTTGACGACATGAGGTCAAAGCCAGACACTGAACCGCTCTCGGTGAGATTGTGGCGCCGCTACGGCCGTCGGGCATTCGACATGCTTGAACAGATTCGCGATGACCCGTCGATGGCATCAGATGTCATGTCATCTGCCGATTACTTGCGCGTTGAACTTCATAACGCTGCTGAGCATGAGATGATCGTCAAGCTCGATGATTTCATGCGACGGCGCTCAAAAATTGATCTTGTCGTTCCTGATGAGGACTTTGTTGGGTCAGAGGATCTCGCCGAGGTTGCACGACTTCTCTTTGGAGATGACAGCGCTCGCCGTCTCGACGAGTTTTATCGCAAGCGAACCGGCGCTCTCACTGACTGACGCGGCGGCTTCCACCTTTTCTTCCGTCATAGACGCGAACCGGGTCGCCGAGTTTGATGCCCAGTTCCGCATCTGGAAGGAGCTCTGCTTGAAAGTCGACGATGAGATGTGTCCGGCCGTACGACCAGATGCAGATTTCGCCATCTTCTACCTCGGCAAATGTGAGGTTGGCGGCGGTGGCACCTTTGTCAATGTTCACCGTTGACGTCATCGGCGAACCGGTGAGCGCATCGAGGGTTGAGCACCTGTCGACGGTGACAAATCCCCATTCCAGTGCATCAGTTGCAGTGATGTTGACAGCAACAACAGGAGCATCGGTATTGACCGGGATGTGCAGCACCTCACTACGGTCGACACCGAATGTGCATGGTCGTCCGGTGCATCTGCGGGTGTCAAGAATCCGCTGAGGCTCAACTAGTGCCAAGCCGAGTCCTTCATCTGCGGTGGTGAGAGTCCCGAGAATATCGACAATGAAGTCGGTACCTCCCCAGGAATAGGCACAGGAAGTGAGTACGTCATCGGGGCGAATGATCGCAAGGTTGGCTCGATCTTCATTTAGCCGATAGTTGAGATTTGACCATTCGGGGATGCGGTTGCCACGAGTGACAGACTCGCAACCGCCGGCACTGATGAACCCTGGTGCGCCCGACCTCGTCACAGTGAGGTTTGCAAGATACGGATCTGCTGGAGCGTCAGAAATAATGAGTGACCGCCGATGTTCAATTGGCTTGGCCCCGCATGTCCCCGCGGTATCGCATGCGACTCGCGATCGAGTATCGACGATGCGTTGAGGTTTCTGAGGTACGACGCGTAGTCCGGAGCCTTCCTCGACAGGCGCAAGAAATGCGATGACATCAACAATTCCGTGCGCCCGCGTCGAGTGGAACAAGCAGAAACGGCCGTCGTTATCGAGCGGAATAATTGCGAGATTTGCCACATCTTGTCCGGCGACAAAATTGATGTTCGAGGTCTCCGGGTAAGTGGTTGCGCGACGAGCGCACGATTCGAGACTGAAGAAGCCGCTTTGCGTAACCGTAGTGGCGGTGAGGTTGACGACCGCTGCGGTTGCTGTTGCTGGCGCCCCCGGATCGATTGCTACCCGCCAGTTTGGTTCAACAGCGAACTCTCTATTGCAGATCATTCGTTCGTTGCCGTCGAGATCAACGACGTCGTAACAGCCAAGGTCGGGGTCGTTGCGTAGGTTGAATCTGAGAATTTGATCAGCCATTTCCGGCGTTCCTCGAAATTCGAAATGTGGTGGATCTCGATAGGCCGATGACGCCGGCGTCGAGCAACCATCCCCCCACCCGTAGCCACCCCAGTACAGACCCCACTTTTCGGCAGTTTGAATCACCCACCGCGGCATGTCGGTTGCCATGGCGACCTCGCAGGCGTTGCCGCCAGACGGATGGCGATAGGTCGCGATGGGATTTGCGTCAGAGTTCATGTCAAAGGCGAGTCCCCACGCATGAAATGACAAATCTCGGACATTCCCGCTTGGGCAATTCCACCCGCCTGATGCGTTGGTGCAGCGAAATCCATAGCCGATGGCGTCGCGCACCTCGTACCCGCGATCGACAATCTCAGCGAGGAATCCCTCGAAGAGAGCGGCAATTCCTATGTGCGATGAGAAGTCGCCTGCGTAGACGTCGCCAATACGTTGCTCATTTGAAGTGATCTGTTCAGACTCCCAGTCGTTGAGCGCCGGGGACCCTCGATAGTCGTAGCCATTCCAGAGCCAATCGCTGGCAGAGCCCGAACCGGGCGCTGGGGGCATTGGCCAACCGTTGTCTGTTGCGGTGCCGTATGTGCGCACCACACACGACCTCACATCACCCATCTCGAGTTGGGCCTCAGTGCAGATTGGCGGTCGTGTAGGAATTTGCCACGGATCGTCGTTTGTGTAGTCGATGGCTGGTGGCGCCGGAACAGCAACAGTGAGGGTTGTGTCGGCGGGGGCAGCGGCTGCGCCTGCGGCGGCAGTCGCGCTGGACGCAATGAGCAGTGCGCCGAGTAGGGCTCGAGGGGTGTGTGAGGTCATCGTCATGTGAGAATCTGTTCACTGTTGACTGTGTCGACCACCCAAAACTACTCCAGTGCAGTAGTCGGGTGGCGTCTGGTCTAGGTTCGCAGTGTGCCCTCCGCAAAAGTACGGATTTTATTCGCCCTATTCGCTGTGGGATTTGGCACAAATGTTGCGACGCCACTGTTCCTTATTTACGAGGATCGACTTGGCCTCAGTACATGGACGCTGACTGCGTTGTTTGCGATCTATCCGATCGGACTTGCTCCGGCACTCGTCTTTTCGGGACCAGCATCAGATGTGCTTGGTCGTCGTGTCGTCATCATGCCTGGGGTGCTGCTGTCGGGTGTCGCAAGCCTGGTGATGCTCTTTGGAGGCGACACGGTGGTCATGTTGTACATCGGCCGTTTTCTGCTCGGTGTGGTGTCCGGGGTGGTGTTTGTTGTTGCGAGTGCGTGGATGCAAGAGGTTGGCAGTGAAAACCCACTGTTGACCTCGCGTCAACTGGGAGCTGTGATGTACATCGGCTTCGGTGCCGGTCCGATGGTGTCTGGTGTGATTGGGCAATGGGGCCCAGCACCGCTGGTGATTCCATATGTTGCTCATATCGTGCTCATCGCAGCAGGTGCGGCGTTATTACTTGGGGCACCAGAGACAGTTGCTCGTGACAGTTCACGTCGGATCAGACCGAACCTTGGAATGCCTCGTGAGTCGGTGAAAGATTTTGTGACAGTTGTTGCACCAACGGCGCTCGGCGTGTTCGGAATGCCATCGCTGGTCTTTGGTTTGTTCCCAGTTCTCTTAAAGCCGGCGATGCCAGGAATTGCCGTGTTGATCTCTGGAGCGCTCGGCTTCATTGCGACGTGGTCGATTCTTCCGGCGCAGTCACTGGTCGGTCGTGTTGGCCCCTACCGAGGTGCTCCGATTGCCCTCGCCTGCGGAGCCACAGGAACGACACTGGGATCGATCGCATTCGCGACCGATAAGTGGGGGCTGGTTCTTGTTGCTGCAGTTTTCATGGGCTCGGCCTCTGGTCTTGCAATGACATCGGGACTTCGGTTCGTTGACATCATTTGCCGCCCCGAGGACAGGGGAGCATTGAACGGGTCGTTCTATGCCGTTGCGTACGCCGGGATGATGATGCCGCTTGTCGTGAGTTCCCTCAAAAAGTCGGTTGGGTCGTATGTTCCGATCCTTGCTGGAGTTGCAATTGTGACTGCGGCAGGGAGCCTGTGGTTGATTGGCGCAGCGTCGAGGCTTCGTCAGCGTCACGAAGCAGTTGCGGCGATCTGAGTTTGTACTCATAAGAGTGCTGTTGTTGTCCTGCCGATGGCAGCAGTGGACGTGTGCCGGCTGAGCGAGTACCTGCGCCTTTAGCGAGGGGTTACCGTGGCCAGAATGTGTCACCCGCAGACTAGGGTTCCAACCGATGGGCACGCTCCGCTTTAGCTTTGGAACGATGGGTTCAGGGAAGAGCACCCTGGCCTTGCAGATTCATCACAACTTGGCCACGCGGGAGTTGTACGGGTTGCTGCTCACATGTCTTGATCGTGAGGGTCAGCAAGTGTCAAGCAGGCTCGGAGTGTCGGCCCCCGCTGTCCACGTGTCTCCTGAGCTCGATATTCACGAGTTGGCCTTACAGCAATGGCCGCTGCATTACCTCGTATGTGACGAAGTGCAGTTCTACACCATCGAGCAGATCGACCAACTTGCGAAAATTGTTGACGAGATGGAAGTCGATGTCTACGCCTTCGGGCTCATCACTGATTTCCGCGGATTGCTGTTTGACGGTACAAAACGAATGCTCGAAGTGGCTGATGAGCGAGTACCACTGCAAGTTGAAGCGCGGTGTTGGTGTGGAAGCCGGGCAACCCACAACGCTCGAGTCGTCAACGACTTCATCGTCTATGAGGGTGAAACCGTGGTTGTAGGTGACACGGTCGCTCCGGGTGCACAGAAGATGTTTGGTGACGTTGTTCGATACGAGCTGTTGTGTCGCCGCCACTTCATTGCTGGCGATCTTGGTACCTAAGTAGTTGCTGACTATTCGGCTGCGAGTCGGGTGAGTCGCAGGCAGGCCGCTGCGACTGCAACCCCTGCGATTCGACCAACTAACGCTCCAAGATCGGCGAGTGGGTCTGCGTATCGAAACGGGATACCGCCAATTCCTAGTAGGGCAACTCCAATCACCACAATTGCGACACCTCCAACCATGGTGGCAAGTCGCTGAAGCGACTGGCGCGGAGGTTTGTCGTCAGGGTGGATGCCTGACCACAACATGCTGGCAAGGGCCACACAGAGCGCAGCTACAACGAGGACGATGCTGTTCTGCGGAATCGCAACAAATGAGACAGTCTCGACGCGTTGTCCCCACACACCGTCTTCAAAACTGGAGGTAGTGATCGCGAAGGCCCGGCGAAGCTCAATGGCGACAATTCCGAGGTAGGCGAGCCATAAGCACCATCCGGCTGTGGTGAGGGCATCCACCCAGCGAACTCGTGTCGGGTTCGAAAGGGAGTGTGTTATGTCGTTTAATTCCATGCGCAGGGAAGTCGCTTGATTCCGTTGATGAAGTTGCTCTGAAGGTAGTCGGGTTCGCCCGTGCTGCGAAGGTTTGGCAGTGCTTGATGCAGTTCTTCGAACGCAATAGTGAGTTCTCGGCGGGCGAGATTTGCCCCGAGACAGAAGTGGGGTCCTCCGGCCCCGAAGCCAACTTGCGTCGGTTGGGTTGGCCGAGTCACAACAAAATTGTCGGCCTCATCGAAGACACGTTCATCCCGATTTGCGCTTGAGTAGAACAGCACCACTTTGTCGCCGGCTGCGAGTTGCTGTCCGCCAAGTTCAGTATCTGCGGTCACTGTCCTTCTGAAGTGAATGACCGGCGTTGAGTATCGAACGATTTCCTCGATAGCGGTCTTTGCGTGGCTCTCGAAGTCGCTAAACCAGAGATCGCGCTGACCGGGGTTGTGCGTGAGCGCGTACAGCCCGTGGGTGAGAGCGTTACGTGTTGTTTCGTTTCCGGCAACGACGAGAAGAATGAAGAACGATCCAAACTCTTGTGGGCTAAGTCGGTCACCCTCAACTTCAGCAGCCATGAGTGCAGACGTGATGTCATCACCTGGGGTTGCTCTGCTGCGTTCGCCGAGTTCTTGTGCGTAGGCAAAAATTTCGAGCGAGACTTCCATCAGGCGTTCGTAGGTGCCCCCGAATTCAGGGTCACTTGCTCCAAGAATCGTGTTTGTCCATTCAAAGATGGATGCGTAATCAGATTCAGGGATGCCCATCATCGAGCAGATGATCTCGAGCGGTAGCGGCCCGGCAAATTGTTCAACAAAATCTGCGGTGCCCGACGGGTTGTTGGTGACCATCCTGTTGATGATTTCTTTTGCTTTCGCCCTGATGATGTCTTCAAGGTCGGTGACATGTTTCGGCGTGAACCCTTTTGACACGATCGAACGCAACCGAAAGTGCTTTGGGTCGTCCATGTTGATCATCGACCCGTAAAACTCGTTTAGTTCTTGAGGGAGGTCGGTGATATTTGAGCCAAGACCAGAACAGAACAACTCTGGGTTTCGACTTGCTGCCCACACATCTTCATGGCGGGTGACAGCGTGGTAGCCCGGTCCGGGTGGGAATGGTGATCCCTCAAGAAACCGTTCCGGGTATTTCGGTAGCCCGGGGGTGTCGCGCAGAATGCGAAAGGCCTCTGAGCGCTCACTTCTCGGCGCTGTCCAGAATTCCATTGTTGAGATATCGGGAAGTCCCGTGGGCGGTTGGAAGGTGAGCTCGTCCATGGGCGGAGCGTAGATCGGTTCTAGGGTGTGGGTCGTGCTGAGCGTTGACGAGATTGACCGTGCGTTGGTGATTACTGCCCACCCTGATGATGTTGATTTTGGCGGAGCAGGAACAATTGCCAATCTGACTGACCGCGGTGCCAAGGTGACGTATTGCATCGTGACCGACGGCCAGGCCGGTGGGTTTGACGATTCGATTCCCCGTCCGAAGATGGCGTCAATCCGTCGAGAGGAGCAAACGAATGCTGCTCGAGCAGTTGGTGTGACTGATCTCGTTTTCCTCGGCTGGATGGATGGAGCCGTTGAGTCAGGCCTTGGACTTCGTCATGACCTTTCTCGTGTCATTCGTGAATGGCGTCCGCAAGTGGTGCTTACTCAGTCGCCAGCGTTAAATCTGCGTCGAATTTATGCCAGCCATCCAGACCATCTTGCGGTTGCGCAGTCGGCGATTGCGGCCGTGTACCCAGATGCACGCAATCCGTACGCCTTCACCGATTTGCTCGCAGACGGACTGGAGCCATGGTCGGTTGATGAGATTTGGGTGATGGGGCATCCTGAACCTGACGAGTTCGTCGACATCACCTCTCAGATCGATCGCAAAATTGCGGCCTTGCTGTGTCACGAAAGCCAGCACCGCGACCCATCTGGAATGGTGGAGCGGGTTCGTGAATGGAATTCTGAAACTGCTCAGGTTGCCGGGTTTGGTGTGAACAGGTTCGCCGAGGCGTTCACGGTCGTGGATACACGCTGACGGGCGAGAGTTTGTGCTCACAGCTCGCGGCCCTGCGGGTATGGCCGGAGGGTGGATTGGTCACTAAGGTGTCGTCATGACTGAAGCAGTGATTGTTGCAACCGCCCGTAGCCCGATCGGCCGTGCCGCGAAAGGCTCGCTCGTATCGATTCGCCCTGATGATCTGTCAGCTCAGATTGTGAAGGCGTTGATGGCCAAAGTTCCAAGTGTCTCCGGATCTGATGTTGAAGACCTCATCATGGGTTGTGGACAGCCTGCAGGTGAAGCAGGATTCAATATCGCTCGAATCACGGCAGTGCTTGCCGGCCTCGGCGATGTTCCTGGCGTAACCGTCAACCGCTATTGCTCCTCATCGTTGCAGACGATCCGGATGGCCGCTCATGCGATCAAGGCTGGCGAGGGCGACTGCTTTATTGCAGCCGGTGTTGAGACGGTGAGCAGATACGCCTCGGGTGCGAGCGATACCGCCCCTAACAGCATCTTTTCGTCGGCAGGGGAGCGCACAGCCTCACGTGCCGGTGGCGGACAAGGCGGCTGGACCGCACCATCGGGCCTTCCCGACATGTACATCGCAATGGGTCAGACCGCTGAGAACGTTCGCGAGGTTGAGAACGTCAGCCGCCAAGAAATGGACGAGTTCGCGGCACTGTCGCAGCAGCGTGCAGTTGCAAATGTCGAGAATGGTTTCTGGGCCGATGAGATCATCCCGGTCACGCTCCCTGACGGCACTGTTGTATCCGCAGATGATGGTCCTCGTGCAGGTACGACCGCTGAGGGGCTTGCCGGCCTGAAGCCAGTTTTCCGCCCCGATGGTGAAATCACTGCAGGTAATTCATGCCCACTCAACGACGGCGCAGCTGCTGTGATGGTGATGAGTGACCGCAAGGCAGCAGAGCTCGGCCTGACGCCTCTCGCTCGCATTGTGTCATCTGGTGTGTCTGGTCTGAACCCTGAGATCATGGGCCTTGGCCCGATTGAGGCAAGCCGCCAAGCGCTTGGCCGTGCAGGAATGACAATGGACGATATTGATCTTGTTGAGATCAACGAAGCATTTGCAGCACAGGTGGTTCCATCTGCGAAGCACCTTGGCATTCCTTACGAGAAACTGAACGTGCACGGTGGTGCGATCGCAGTTGGTCACCCATTTGGTATGACCGGTGCACGCATCATGACGACGCTCATCCATGGCCTGCAGGCGACCGACAAGCAGTACGGACTTGAGACGATGTGTGTCGGTGGTGGCCAGGGAATGGCAATGGTCGTTGAGCGTCTTTCCTGATCGCTCATAACTGTTACACGGTTTGTTGCTGCGCCGCTGGCCTTCGGGTCAGCGGCGTGGTCGTTCAAAGCGGCGTGGAACGTCGGCCCGCACGGTGACATAGGTCGAATCGATCACCGCTCTCAGCACATAGAGCTCACCGGCAGACTGGAGTTCAGCAAGGGCGTATCCGAGCCCGGTGACGTCGCGAACGCCAGTACCGAGTTGAACCACATTTTCGACCACGAGGCCGGCGAGTTCTGCTTCAGATGACCACAGGCCGACGAGCGCTTGACGAAGTGTTGGGTCGTTGAGAAGTTCGACGTCGTCGATGACAAGATCCACCGTCATGATGTTGACGGGTTCGAGTTCACCTATGGCGACGACGGTTTCACCTTTCAGTTCGCCGTCGAACATCACGACAACGCGGCCGTTTCCGTTTGGTCGCCCGTTGATAAATCCGTAACGGCGAATGGGCAGCCCGTCGTCACCTATTGCCTTCCAGCAAATTCGGTCTCCCGCTCGGAAGATGATCGGGCCGATCGTTGTCACGACAGTGCCTCTGCGTGCTGTAGGTCTTCGATTGCGGCGTCAGAGAGTTCCGACCAAAGAGCGATGGCTTCATCTCCCCATTCGTCAAACTGGCGATCGGTGAGCGCAACGAGACCTGATCTGATCGTTGGGTCGACCCACATCATTGTTCCGGCTCCACCGAAGTGCCCAAATGTTGAAGGGGAGTTGCGTAACCCGGTCCAATGTGGATGTTTAGTTCCGCGCAGTTCAGCCCCCAAACCCCAAGGGCAGGGGTCAAATCGGCCGAGCCCGGGAATCGTTCCTGAAATGCCAACAAATTGCTCGGCTATGAAGTCGTTGTGTGTTGCCGGGCTGATGAGTCGTGGCTGGATGAGTTCGCCGAGCAGCAGTGTCATGTCATCAAGGGTTGACCACATTGCAAACGCTGGGGATCCACGCAACTCTGTCGCTGACATGCCGAGCGGTTCGAAGATCGCTTCACGAAGGTATTCGTCAAAGGGAATACCAGTTGTCGCAGTAATGAGTTCGGCAGCGAGTTCGATGCCGGTATTCGAATAGATGCGCCTGCGGCCGAGACCTGCGATTGGTGTCGCTCCATCAAAGGGAAGCCCGCTGGCATGCGCAAGAAGGTGTCGCAACGTCGTTCCGTCGTGGATGGTTACCGACGATGCTTGATGGTCAATTGGTTCGTCGAGAGATACCGAGCCCTCCTCCGCAGCGATGAGCGCAGTCAGACCGGTGATGGTTTTGCTGAGTGAGGCAAGGCGAAATTGACGTGACGAATCACCAACCGTTGCAAATACGGCTGGGTGTGCTCCATTGTTGGCCGTGACGATGGCCGCAGCGCCATTAGGTACCGGCCACCTGGTGACTCGGTCCAAGGCGCTCATGATGATCAGGAGTTCGCTGTGGGAAGTGAATCTCTGATGGATTCAGCTGTTCGGAAGGCAAGTTCGAGTCCCTGGCGGGCGTTCAACCGAGGGTCACAAATCGTTTCATAACGGCTGTCGAGGTCGCTATCGACAATGGCATCGACACCTCCGAGGCATTCGGTGACATCGTCGCCGGTGAGTTCGACGTGGATTCCGCCGGGCCACGTTCCTTCTGCACGGTGGGCTCGGACGAAACCTTCAATTTCTGCGATGACAGCATCGAAATGACGGGTTTTTCGACCGTTTTCTGAGGTGAATGTGTTTCCGTGCATTGGGTCGCAGGCCCATACGACTGGGTGGCCTGATTCTTTGACCGCCCTCAACAAGGGGCGAAGGCGCTCTTCGATGATGTCGGCACCCATACGAGTGATGAGTGTGAGGCGCCCAGGGATCATCGCAGGGTTGAGTGCCTCGCAGAGCGCGATCACTTCATCTCCGGTCATCGACGGCCCGACTTTGCAGCCGATTGGGTTGCTCACGCCACGAAGGAATTCGATGTGCGCGCCGTCAAGTTCGCGAGTGCGTTCGCCAATCCACAACATGTGTGCTGAACAGTCGTACCAGTTGCCGCTTGTGGAATCGCGCCGGGTGAGAGCCTCTTCGTAACCGAGCAGGAGTGCCTCGTGGCTTGTCCACACATCGACTTCACGAAGATTGCTGTTGGAGTCTGTGTCCATTCCGATGGCGCTCATGAATCGAAGCGCCCGGTCGATTTCGGTTGCAATATTGTCGTATCGGCGACCTTCTTCGCTGGAAGCGACGAACTCTTGGTTCCACGCGTGAACACGATCGAGTGCGGCAAACCCGCCCTTTGTGAACGCTCGAACCAGGTTGAGCGTCGAGGCCGACTGGTGGTAGGCCTGAACGAGGCGATCGGGGTTTGGTTGACGTGCTGCTTCGGTTGCGGTTTGGTCGTTCACGATGTGCCCGCGGAATGACGGCAACTCGAGGTCACCGACCATTTCGGTATCAGAAGAGCGTGGCTTTGCGAATTGCCCTGCAATACGACCAACTTTGACGACGGGAACTCCCATTGAGTAGGTGAGCACGACTGCCATCTGCAAAATGACCCGCAGTTTTTCGCGAATAATGTCGGCCGAGAACTCTTCGAAACTTTCGGCGCAGTCGCCAGCCTGCAGCAAGAAGGCGTTTCCTGCAGCAACCTTTGCCAGGTTGGCTTGGAGTGACCGGGCCTCGCCAGCGAACACGAGCGGCGGCATCGAAGCGATGTTTTTCAGCGCGCGGTCATATGCAGCCTCATCTGGCCAAGCTGGTTGTTGCTTAATTGGATGGTCTTTCCAAGAGGAGGGACTCCATTGCTGAGGCATATAAAAAATGCTACCGGTGTCGTGTTGAGTTGAGCCCGGACGCGAAGAAGCGGCCGGTGTGACCGACCGCTTCGTTCAGAAATGGGTTGGCGCAGAGCGCCAGATACTCAGACGCTAAGAATGTCGCCTGCGTCGTCACGAAGGCCAGCGACTGCACGGCTGACGAGACGACGAGCGGCTTCTGCGGTGACTCCAAGGCTTTCGCCAACTTCACGGAAGCTCTTGCGCTCGCCGTCGAGGAGTCCAAAACGGGCTTCGACGGCGTAACGAGCACGTGGCTCGAGGGTTCCGAGGAGTTCGCCGAGGAGGTCGCTTTCAACACCGACCATCACGGCATCTTCTGGGGTGGGATCGCCATTAGCCATCAGGTCGCCGAGGGTTGCATCACCGTCGTCACCGACGGTCTTGTCGAGGCTGACCGGGGTGGTGAGGCGGTGCAACTCTGCATTTGACTGGTCGAGTGTTTCTCCGTCGCCTGAGGCCTGGCGGAGTGCTGCACGAAGGCTTGCTGAGCGGTCTCCGGGGATGCGGATGAGGCTTGCCTTCTGGTCAAGTGCACGACCGATTGCTTGGCGGATCCAGAAGGTTGCGTAGGTCGAGAACTTGAAGCCGCGGCGCCAGTCGAACTTGTCAACGGCGTGTTCGAGGCCGAGGTTGCCTTCTTGGATGAGGTCGAGGAGATCCATGCCCTGAGGAAGCGGGTAGCGGCGGGCGATCGATACGACGAGGCGAAGGTTCGAGCGGATGAAGCGATCTTTTGCATGGGCTGCCTTTGCAACCTTTGCCTTGAGATCGGCGCTGCGCTTGCCTGCATCGAGTTTCTCTTGCGCCTCACGACCCTCTTCGATGAGGCGTGAGAGCTCGCGCTCGTCTTCAGCGGTGAGCAATGGCACCTTGCCGATGTCGTTTAGGTAGAGACCGATTGAATCATTCATGTTGTTATTCCAACTCGCTATGTTTCGTATAAATTCCCAGACCAATGACAGGAAATTCCTTGAAATCGGGCTGGATTCACCCTCTCAGGGCCGTGGAATATCACGTCAGGTGACATCTCGGGTCAAGAGCGAATGAAGTTAGGGGGTATGAGGAGGGCGTTAGAAGCGACATGCACTCTTAAGCCGAAGTACAAATGTAACACACCTGTCAAGTCCCATTCGAAGTGAAGAGCGCAAAATGCTGGTAAAGGGCTTCTAGGCTCAAGGGTGATGTCTCAAATTATGAAACAACCACGCCGGGTTGGCGTGTTTGGTGGGACGTTCGACCCTCCTCATGTTGGTCATCTGGTCGTTGCCATCAATGTGATGTACGAGCTGTCGCTCGACGAGGTCTTGTTGATGGTGGCGAATGATCCTTGGCAAAAGCGAGGGACTCGAGAGATCTCGTCGTCTGCCGATCGGTTTGCGCTTGTTGAAGCGGCGGTT
>LFFE01000009.1 GCA_001510385.1 Actinobacteria bacterium casp-actino5
GTCGTAGATCGTCTCGAGGTTGTTCCGGTCGTACTGCAGGACGATGATCGGGTAGAGGTTGTCCTGCACGAGACGCGGGTCGGAGAAGAAGTTTTCGACGGAGTAATCGATGTAGGTGTTGAGGTAGTCGAGCGTCTTATCGTCGACTGACGTGGCGGCGAGGATTCTGATGTCGTCGGTACGGGTCGCTGCGGGTGAGGTGCCCGACTCGCTGTCCGTCCCGGCTGCGCTCTCATCGTCCGCACCCGCCCCCTCGCCATCGATGTCGCCGTCTCCAGACGGGTCCTGTTCCGCCGGGTCGGCGTCATCAACTGGATTCTCCGGCGATGTCGGCTCGCCGCTGTCGGTCTCTCGGGCCTCATCAGCACGTGAATCAGTTGCGGAATCCGTTTCATCGGAGATCGACGCGCTCGAGCAGGAGACTCCCAGCATTCCCACGATGAGGAGCGCGAGGGCACGACGCGCTGCTCTGCCACGAACGAACGAGTTGACGTCAAACACGCTTGCAACCCTCCCAGACGACCGACATCGATGATAGTCCCCGGGGAGGTCGTCACAGCAGGGTTGCGAATTCCTTGCGATGGCTCGCCCCGACACTGTGAGTGGGCGCAGAGGGACTCGAACCCCCGACATCTTCCTTGTAAGGGAAGCGCTCTAGCCAACTGAGCTATGCGCCCGCAGCCCTCTACGATACCGGCGTGTTCACCGGTCTCATCTGCCGACGTCTACTGCCGCATCACCAAGTGAGCACACCTCACCCGTCTTTGAGACGTTCATCCAAAAAAGCGTCAAACAACTCTTGTGTGGCAGCTGCGATCGGCGACCGCCGGTCGGTTGGGTCAGGGGTGAACAAATCTCGGCCAAACACGTCACCAACAACAGCCCCGACCTCCATACACACCAGCGCCGAAGCTACGTAATCCCACAGCCCATGGCCGCCACGATGCATATCGCACCAAGCATCAAGGACACCCGAGGCGACAAGGCAAAGGTCTGGTGCCGACGCACCCAGCACACGAAATTGCCCCCACCCATAGTGGTGGCGCGGCAAACCCGACATTGCGACGACAGCCGACCTCAGATTCGTGCATCCTGAGTGCTGAATGCGCTCACCGTTGAGAAACGCCCCGCCACCGGCCACAGCAGTCCACCGCTGACCGGTTGCATGATTGGCAACGAGTGACACCTTCGGCTGACCCTCTTCAAGAAGGCATAGCGCCGTCGCAAACCAAGGCACCCCACGAGACGCATTCGTTGAACCATCAACAGGGTCAACCACCACCAACGGTGCAGCCGCATCACCCGTAATTCCACTCTCTTCACTAAACACCGCAAAACCTGCGTCATACAGCACCTTGAGACAGGCATCATCGGCGGTCACATCGAACGCATATTGACTGTCGCGCTGTCCAGATGGCCCCCAATCGGAGGTCCTCCCCAGCACATCAGCCACAACATCGGCAGCACTGTTGAACACTCCGAGAACAGCATCGACATCATCAAAGGAACTTCGCTGAGGAACAGTCATCGGCATTCACGGTAGTGTGCAAAACGTGGCAGTCATCGATGTCGCCGGATTTGTTGCCGATCTGAAAAGTGAGGCAATCGACCACGGCTTTCACGTTCATGATGAACGACACTTTGTGGAGACCTATTCGCTGCGCCAATTGTGGGAAGTTGATCTTCATCCCGAAGAGGCCTGCGCTGGCCCAATCGACCTCCACCTTTCGCTTGACGTTGACCCACGTGCACTACTTGGCTTCGAAGACGAAGTCATGAAGCTAGATGATCTCGACGACACACCACCGCAGGGGTTTACATTCCCGCTCATCTACACGTGGACCTTGCCACCGCTACCCAGCCCACCAGACCTGCTCGTGCTCGCCACCGAGATCGCAGGAATTGGTGGCGTGACCCTTCCAATCGAAGTCTCAGCCATCGACTCGTTTCCCAGTGTTACCGATGCACCCGAACGATCACTTTCGATCGTCGCCAAAATTTCACTTGAGCTTTCCGATGTGTACATGAACAACGACACCGCAGTTACACAAACCCTTGAACGCTGCAAAGCAGTCAGCCTGTACCTGCTCGACCGGGCCGACCGGTGGCTCGCCGAAACCTAAACGAGGTCAACCATGCGCGTGAGCGAGCTCATCGACATCCTCAGGGATAAGCCAAGTGATGCAGAAATCGAAATTGCATTTGTGACTCCAGTTGACGACGATGCAAACGAGATCGTCGTCAACCACTTTGAGGTGTCCGCCATCTTCTCCGCCACAGACGACAGTGTTCTACTCATCTCTGGCGAAGACGCCGACGTTGACGAACTCATCGACGCTCTGGAAGCCGGCGACGAACTCGATGGCGACGACAACTAACTAGCCAAGAGGAGGAAGCGCTACCGACGCGTCGCGTTTCCACACCACCCAGTGCTCGTTACTGAAGAACTTGCCGAAGGCTTCGTCGATGACCGCAAAATCGGCTGAAGCTTCATCCGACAGAGTTCTTTGCAACACAAGGAATTCAACACGCTCAGCCCGCTCATCAAGTCGAGTGCCTTCAAGTTCAAGGCCAACCCCATACAGCACCGCCCGAAACGGCGTAGGGAACTGATAGATCTCATCTCGATACGCAAGGTGCGGAGCGATCCGATAGTGCGCTGCGACCACTGCGTCATCAGGAACAACCTCAACAACCTCGCGTGCCGCCACTGCAACCGGGTGCGAAGGAGGCCAATACGACGGCATCGCATGCCCCTTTGGAATCGGCGACCACAGCAATGCTGATACTGCAGTGCACACCACCACACACGCCAGCGCCACACGCCGGCCGCCCAAACCCGAAGCCGGCAGCTGCTGAACGGCCCATACCGTCCCAAACACCAATGCCGGCACCGCAACAATGCTGTAGTGATATTGCACGTGGAACTGGTACCAGTAGGTGCTCAGCACATTCGTGAACAACACGAGCGCGCTCATCGCCGCTACCCCAGGGCGCCGAATGAACTGAAAACCCATCGGCAGCATCATCTGCCACAGGTACCAGGGCCGATCTTCAGAAGTGAAGTAGGTAACAACATCTCGGGGCCGTGTAAACACCGCCGAAAGCAACCCGGTCGGACCACCAAAGGGGATCCGCCAAGCATTTCTAGTCGGCACACCGATCAGTGAACGCATCACCACGAACATTGCGATCAATGTTGTCGCTACAGCAGCGCCAATAGTGACGAGACCTATGCGTCTGCGTCGATTAAGCGCCACCCACACACCGAGTGGAACGATGACGAGCGCAACATCTTCTTTTACGAGAAGAGCGCCAACAACGGCAACGACATACCAACCCCAACGATGAGAGAGCGCAGCCCACAGCGCGAGCGGAACGAACAGGCCAAGGAAACTATCTGGGTGGTAGTTCTCGAAAACGGCTCCTAGCACCGCTGGATGAACCAGGTATGCCACAGCAAAGAAGAGTCCAATCTTGACCGACCGGAGCGAATCCCGGGCGTAGAGATAGACCGGAACCGCACCCAGCCCGATCACGGAGGCTTGCGACCAGAACAAAATCCATGCCCCTGGAGCGACCCAGTAGAACGGAACAAGAGCAAACAGAATGAATGAGGTGTGATCTCCGAGAAGATTGCGACCCATCGTCGTGACAAATGGCGCCCGAAACCGTGACATCAACCATACGCCCTGGTCGTAGAGCCCCGAGTCGTAGGCAGCGGTACCGAGGCCGTGATGGATGTTGAGGGTCACAGACCCGTAGTACGCAGTGAAAAGAACAATGACCCCGCTGAGAGCGAGGAGGCCCGGATCGCGACTCCGGAGCCACGACTTCATCCGTGCCGCACCTCTGAAGCAATTGCCGCTAGCACCCCATTGACGAACCGGCCACTGTCATCAGTTGAGAACCGTTTCGCAAGATCGACAGCCTCATCAAGAACCACAGCAGTCGGCACATCTGAACGCTCAAGCAGCTCAAATAAGGCCATTCGCATAATCGCCAAATCAAGAATCGGCATCCGCTTCAACGTCCATCCACGCGATTTGCTCTCAATCAGCGGATCGGCTTGACCAGATGATGACTCGGCACCTCGGGCAAGCAACAGCACGAGGTCATCAGGCATGACGACTTGGGCATCGATCACCTCGTTGATCGAAATACCTTTTGACTGCGCCTCATAGAGAAGATGCAGAGCGCGTTCTCGAGCGTCAGATCGCTCGTCAATGTTCGTCATCAATTAAACCCGAGTGATGTAGTCGCCGTTACGGGTGTCAACCTTGACCCGGTCACCGATTTCGACAAATAGCGGAACCTGAATCACTCGACCGGTCTCAAGCGTTGCTGGCTTACGTGCCCCTGACACTCGGTCACCCTGCACACCTGGCTCAGTATCTGAAATGGTTAATTCGACAGAGGCAGGAATTTCAACCGAGATGATCTCATCGTTATAAAACGCAACCTGAGCGGTCATACCCTCAACGATGAAATCGGCTGCATCACCGAGCGCCACCGGAGCGACATTCATTTGCTCGTACGACTCGTTGTTCATGAATACGTACTCGTCACCATCACGGTAGAGAAACTGCATCTCCTCACGACGAATAATCGCTTGTTCAACACGGACACCGGCGTTGAACGTCTTGTCGAACACGTTTCCAGTACGAACGTTCCTGAGCTTTGTGCGAACAAACGCACCGCCCTTACCTGGTTTGACATGTTGGAACTCGATCACTTGAAACAGCGCGTTATCAAGTTCGAGGGTGATACCGGTCTTCAGATCGTTCGTCGTGATGGCAGGCATGGGGAATCCTTCGGATGAGTAGTGAGATTTTGGTGGCCTTCAGAAGTGACGACCACAAGGTCTTCGATCCGAATACCGCCTGTTCCGACACGATAGAGGCCAGGTTCGACAGTCACCACGTCTCCCATAACGAGTTCTGTCTGGCCGGAAGCACCAAGAAATGGCTCCTCGTGAATATCGAGCCCGACACCATGCCCGGTGCCATGCACAAACAGCTCAGAGAGGCCAACGGATTCAAAGACCGAACGACATGCTCGATCAACATCACTCACCCGAGCGCCCGCCACCACAGCATCTAAACCGGCCATCTGGGCCTCAAGCACCAACTGGTACCACCGCTGCTGCTCATCTGTGGGCTCACCCACAACAAACGTTCTTGTCATGTCAGAGTGATACCCGCCAACCAGCGCACCAACGTCGATCACCACCGTGTCACCCTCCGAAAACTGCCGAGTCGTCGGACGTGCATGTGGTAGCGCCGCGTTTGTTGGCCCCGACGCGACGATCGTTTCGTAACTTGGTCCGTCGGCACCTAATTTGCGCATTCGATATTCAAGCTCGTCACGAATCTCGCGTTCGGACACACCAACTGCGATCATCGGCGCAACATCAGCAAGCGCATGGGATGCAATATCTGCCGCCTGCGCAATGAGTTCGACTTCAGCGTCGTCCTTCGACCGACGCAAGTCACTGATGACACCGTCAACCCCAACAAGATCAACTCGAGCGGCAAAGTTCGACCATGTGCCGTACGAAACCACCGAGGCCTCAGCGCCGATCGCCTTCCCCCCTGCTGCTGCAATGACCGCATTGTGCTGCTCACCCAGGGTCCGAGCCGACACCACCTCAACATCAGTTGCTCCCGCCGCATCAAGCTGATCGCGAGCCTGCTCGGTATAACGGCCGTCGGTCACCAGCACATGCCCGCTAGCCGAAATGATGAGCACCCCCGCAGAACCGGTAAACCCTGACAGCCAACGAATATTGCTGCGGTCGCTCACCATCATCTGGTCGAGGTCGCGCTCGCCTAGAACATTGAGAAGTCGCTCTGCGCGACCACGTACGCCAACGATTGTCATTGCAGTTTGGCTGCGACCGCCCGAACCGCGAGTTCGTAGCCAGTTCCGCCAAATCCTGATATCGACCCAGTTGCCACCGGAGCGACAACGCTCGTGCGGCGCCATGGCTCACGAGCATCGGGGTTCGAGAGATGGACTTCAATCACGACTCCGTCATAGGCCGCAAGGGCGTCATGCAATGCCCACGATGAATGAGTGAACGCCCCCGGGTTAATGATGATGGCATCGCACCGGCCGCGCGCACCGTGAACGGCCTCAATGAGTTCTCCCTCGTGATTGCTCTGAAAATCCTCGACATCACAGCCAAATTCGCTTGCTATCGAGCGCGTTCGCGAGACGTGATCTTCCAGCGTGTCGTGCCCGTACACATCTGGTTCACGTTGTCCAAGAAGATTGAGGTTTGGTCCATGAAGGAGCAATATGAGGCTCACGACATAGAACCGTATCGCCCAACAGGCAGTTGGTACAGCACATGTGGCCGAAGCGGACTCGATTCGGGCACCCCAGGGTGATCAAAATCGCCATCAGCAACTCGACTCATACCAATTGCCTCCATCACCCGTTGCGAGCGTGTATTCGTCTCCGCCGTGAATGAAATGACCTCGTCGAACCCGAGCCCATCAGGTTTTTCGGCAAAGGCATACGCAAGAACACATCGAGCGGCCTCGCTCGCGAATCCGTTTCCCCACCATTGCGATCGCAGCCGCCAACCGATTTCAACACCGTCGCGAAACCACGGAACCATCAACCCACAGAACCCGACTGCCTCCCCTTCAACATCAACACACCACAACCCGAATCCGTGGTCATCGAAGTGGCGGTCGATGCGTTGAAGAAAGTGTGCAGATGCGTCCCGGTCCATCATTGGTCCGATCGTGGCCATCACCTGCGGGTCGCTGTTCAGATCAGCGAATGCATCAAGGTCGTTCTTAGTCCAGCGTCGGAGTACGACACGACGACCTGCCTGCGGCCCTGCCACCACTATGAACTGAGCGCCTCGTTCAAAACATCGAGAACGATTGCCGCATCAACACCCACCACTGGCTCGACACCATTCGGACCATCAAGCACAAACGTCAGCCCATCGATGGCCTTCTTGTCACGGAACATCAAGGCAAGCAGTTCATCCGCTGAACCAACATGCGGGACGTCGGTCTCAAGCCCGTAGAGACCGCCGACAACATCAAGATGTTGCGCAACACGATCTGAGTTAATTCGCCCAAGCCGTTCAGCAAGGCGCGCAGCGAACACGAGACCAATCGACACCGCCTCACCATGAGCAATCTGGTGATCTGAGGCAATTTCGAGCGCATGAGCCAAGGTATGGCCATAATTCAGAATCGCCCGGCGGCCTGATTCACGCTCATCGGATGCAACAACCTCAGCCTTAATCTCAACACATCGAGCAACTCGAGCCTCAAGATCAAGAGCGGCGAGATCATCGCCCGTCAAAAAGTGGTACTTCGCCATTTCACCATTGCCACAACGCACCTCACGATCAGGAAGCGTGGCAAGCGTGTCTAGATCGCACAACACCGCCGATGGCTGCCAGAACGCCCCCACCAAATTCTTGCCGTGCGGCAGGTTCACACCGGTCTTTCCCCCAATTGCGGCGTCGATCATGCCAAGCAAGGTGGTCGGGACATGGACCACAGGGATACCGCGGTGATAGGAGGCGGCGGCAAATCCAGCAACGTCAGTCACCATGCCACCACCAACACCAACGACGACATCACCACGGGTGAGACCAGCCTCTGCGAACCTCTCACACAGTTCCTGAATAGTCGCCATCGATTTGAATTGCTCACCAACACCGATCTCGAAACGATGCATCGGAAACGAAGTCGACACCTCGATACCAATTCCGGGCTGGGTGACGACCGCAACTCGACGAGGCGCAGGCTGTAACTCGTGCAGCACGTCGTCAAGTTGATCAATCACACCACGCCCGACAGCCACTTCGTATGAGCGGTCTTGCGAGACACCAAGAAGCGGAACTGTCACTCGACGCATCAGTTCAACCCATCTGCTCAGCGACCGCAGCAGCAGACGCCTCAGCATTACGGACGAACTCTGCGACAGAGTCACCACCAAATTTGCGCTGCGCCTCATCGGCGAGAACGAGCGCGACCATCGTCTCAGCGACAACACCCATAGCAGGAACAGCGGTGACATCGGTGCGTTCTTTAAACGACACTGACGACTCTTTCGTCGCAGTGTCGACTGTCTCTAGCGTCGGAACATTCAACGTCGCGAGTGGTTTCATCGCCGCCCGAGCAACGAGCAACTCACCCGAGGTAATACCGCCTTCAACTCCCCCTGCAAGCGAACTCTTGCGACGGAATGATGCCGAATCAGCATCCCAATGAATCGCGTCGTGCGCAGCGCTTCCGCGACGGCCAGCAACTTCGAAGCCGTCACCAAGCTCGACACCCTTCACCGCCTGAATCGACATCAACGCCTGGGCAAGCAAGCCATCAATCTTGCGGTCCCAATGAACGTGAGAGCCGAGACCGACCGGTGCACCAAATGCGAGCACCTCGACAACACCGCCAAGAGAATCGCCATCTTTTGCTGCGGCTTTGATCTCTTCGACCATGGCATCGGCGCTTACTGGGTCAAAGCAACGCACGGGTGAGTCATCAATGGCTGCAAGGTCAGCCATCGTCGGTACAGATTCAAGAGACGCGCGAGCCGATCCCATCTGAATGACGTGCGACATGATCTCAACACCAATATGTGACAGCAGTTTCTTCGCTACCGCACCCGCTGCAACCCGTGCGGCAGTCTCTCGGGCTGATGCCCGCTCGAGCACGTCACGAGCGTCACTAAACCCGTACTTTTGCATGCCGGCAAGATCGGCATGCCCTGGTCGAACCTTCGTCAACGGATCTTTCGTCGCTCCAGGTGCCGGGGACATCTCTTCATGCCACTTGTCACTTCGGAACCACTCAGTGTTCTTAATTTCAATCGCAAGGGGTGAACCAAGGGTGCGACCATGCCGGACACCACCGATAAGTGTGAGCTCATCAACTTCGAACCGCTGACGCGGACCGCGGCCATAACCCAAGCGGCGACGACCCATCTCTGCCTGGATCTCTTCAACGGTCAGCTCAAGGCCTGCAGGCAGCCCTTCAAGCACAACAACAAGAGCTTGTCCATGAGATTCACCAGCAGTCAACAAGCGGAGCACGAGATGAGGTTATCCGGAGCGTCGCGCGAGTTCTGCTTCTGCCGCTGACCGCATTGCGACCGGGTCGGGAGAAAACCCTGTCCACGCCTCACATTGCAGCACTGCTTGATGGACCAACATCCCCAGCCCGTCAACGGTGTGAGCACCTCGTGCCGCAGCGCCGGCGAGGAGCCCTGTTGTAAGGGGGTGATACACGATGTCGGCGACCACCTGATGCGCCCCAATGAGTTCAATCGCCAGCGGCAGAGCACCAACACCGCTCTCACTGCCCATCCCAACCGAGGTGGTATTCACGACAATATCCGCGCCTTTGACAGCATCAACAGTTTCATCACCATCGACTGCGTGGGCCGACTCCGCAAGCCCAGCTGCCTCCACAGCGGCAGAAAATGTCCGATTTGAAATAGTGATCAAGCAACCGTCAATTGCACCAAGGGCAGCGACAATTGAACGAGCAGCTCCACCTGCGCCAACAACGTGCACTTTGCTACCCACAAGATCAACGCCTTGCACACGTAACGAATTCACAAACCCGTTTCCATCGGTGCTCAATCCACGAACCCCTCCATCAGGTAATCCGACAGCGGTGTTCACCGAACGCAGCCGAGCAGATGCTGGGTCAAGCTCGTCGATCGCCGCAGCCGCCTCTTCTTTGAGCGGCATAGTGATTGCAAGACCAGCAAACTCACCTGAACGAACTCGACCAATAATCTCAGCTCCGCTACCGCTTGGAACCTGCACCCGAACCATCTCCCAATCGAGTCCGGCCGAGGCAAACGCTGCGTTCTGCATGACAGGCGACAACGAATGTTCAACAGGATCCCCCACGATGGCAACCCGAGTCTGACCGTTACTCATCCAAGGAGCCCCTTCGCTCGGGCGCTCTCGACATTGGCTTGGTGCTGATCGAATGTCACTGCAAACGTATGAGAGCCATCATCGTCAGCGAGCACGTAATAGAGGTAGTTACATCCAACAGTTGGATCGTCAAGCACTTCACACAGTTCGTTCCCCGATGAAGGATCCGGTGCAGGATTCAACGCCGCGCGAATTGATGCGCGACCAGGGTTCGCAATAGGAGTTGGTGGTAACCCACCGTACCTGTAGGTGTTGTACGGAAAATCTCTCGACTTGAGTAACGCAAACGGCGTGTCAGTCGACGAGCCGTAGTAAAGCGTCGCATCAATCTCAAGGTTCATTCCGAGTTCAAGACGGTTATAAATGACTCGCGCAATCAACGCCCGATCTCCATCAACCTTCGCCTCTCGCTCAATCATCGATGCAACAATCAGCGCCTCATAAGGACTGAGGCCCAGCGCGCTCGAACGAAGCTCAAGTTCTTCTTGAATCGCTACACGCTCCATCAACTCAATCATTCGCTCGATGATCTGACCCTCATTGTCAGCATTCGACACTTGATATGTGTCAGGGAAGAGCAAGCCTTCAAGACTTGACGTATCAGCAGGCCGCCACGGCACCCGGCGTGTCGGGTCACCAGCGAGTGAGAGAAACTCTTCTCGAGACAAATTGTCGATCTCTGACTCAAGCCGCTCAGCAATCTGGTCCACTGTGAACCCTTCGGGGAACGTCACCCGGCGGTAGGTCTCACTCGGTGATGTCCTCAATACTCCGAGCACATCACCCACATGTGCACCAGGCACAACACGGTATAAGCCGGGTTCGGGCTCGAGACCACCTTTTTCTTTCACATACCAAGAGAACACTCCGGCGTCGGCAATCACTCCGGCTGCTTCAAGACGCACGCCGATGTCAGTCACCGATTCACCCTCCGAGACGGTGAAGGACAGTGGCTCTCCAACCACTTCCTGCTCAGTGATTCGTTGAACCAACCACCATCCGGCAGAGCCAGCAGCGAGGATCGCAAGCATCACGAACCACAAGACTCCCCACACCAGCCAGCGCACACGATCGCCCCGACCTGGCGCACGGTCAACGTGTGGAACCTCGTCGGGAAGGTCCCAATGATCGTCATCCCAACGTGTTCGAGCCCGCTGATCGTCAGAGAGCAGATCAGATCGCATCGCCATGAGCTCCGGCATCGAGCCACGACTGCAGCATGATCGCTGCCGCAATCTTGTCGACGTGCCGGCGGCGTTCCTCCGCACGCAAGCCTGCGTCGAGCATCGCTCGATCAGCACTCACTGTGGTGAGGCGTTCGTCATGCAACATCACTGGCACAGCAATGAAATTAGCCAGTGCGTGCGCAAACTTTCGGACAGCCTTCGATGAAGACCCCTCAGAACCATCGAGATGAATCGGTAAGCCAACAACCACCGCTGACGCTTCCTCTTCCGCAATGAGTCTTGCTAGCCGCTCGACGGTGAGTTCAAGGGTTTTTTCTCGTTGGACGACGGTCAGTGGCGAAGCGACTCCCGACACCCCAATTGCGACACCAAAACGTCTCGAACCCGGGTCAATTCCGATGACGCGATCTACGGTGCGTACGGAGGTCACAGGCTTGTTGCAGCCGCGCGAGCGACCTCTAACGCCTCGTCAATCGCTGACACGTTCTTTCCGCCTGCCGTTGCGACATCGCCCTTGCCGCCACCACCACCGCCAGCGGTCTTCGCGGCGTCTTTGATTAAGGATGCAGCCTCCACACCTTCGTCAGACATGACTGCTGCGGCAAGTCCGACGCCACCGGTGTTGGTTTCGCCAATCAGTACGCAGCGTCGAACACCCTCTGCTTGTCGAACAGCTATCGCCAATTCTCGAAGGTCACCAGACGCAAGTCCATCGACACGTGCCACAACAACCCCGTCAACGGCGGTTGCGACAAGTTCAGACGCTCGTCCCACCGCCATCTGAAGACGCATCGCCTTCAGTTCGTCTTGCAGTGCCTTAATCTCATCGAGACGTCGCTGGACACCCTCGACAACATCACTCGTGGTTGAGCCGACAAGGCCCGCAACCGCAGACAGCGCTGCTTCATCTCGCTGCAACAACGCAACACTCGATGAACCAGTGATGGCCTCGATTCGGCGAAGGTTTGACCCAATCGATGACTCGCCAACAATCTTGATCGTGCCAATATCGCCTGTCGCTCGCACATGCGTTCCGCCACACAACTCCGTCGACTTGCCAGCCTCGAGAACCCGCACGACATCACCGTATTTGTCACCAAAGAAGGCAATTGCCCCAAGCGACTCAGCTTCCTCCTTTGTTGTTTCAAATGCACGAACTGGCGAGTTCTCAAGGGTTTCAATGTTTGCGAGACGCTCGATTTCAGCGATCTCAGCATCGGTCACAGCGGCGTAATGAGAGAAGTCGAATCTCAAACGATCTGGGCCAACATGTGAACCCGCCTGCTTTACATGGTCACCAAGCACGTGACGCAGCGCCCAGTGCAACACATGTGTGCCGGTGTGATTACGTCGAATTGCCGACCGGCGGTCTACGTCGATCGCCGCCGTCACAGTTGCGCCAACCTCAAATGACCCAGATGTCACCTTCACGACGTGACGGCGAAGGTTCGGGAGCGCAAATGTCGTATCAATCACTTCGGCCGTTCCGGTTAACCCTGAAATCGTTCCGCTATCACCGATCTGACCACCGGCTTCAGCGTAGAAAGGTGTCCGATCCAAGAAGATCTCGAACACGTCCTCGCCTTCAGCATCAACGGTTGGAATGACCGCGACAACGCGCGATTCACAGGTGTCATCGGTGTAGCCGACAAACTCAGTCGTACCGAATTGATCAAGAACCTCTCGGTACAGATCGACTCGCCCGTCATCAGCTGCTCCGTCGCGACGAGCCGCCTTCGCGCGTTCGCGCTGAGCTTCCATTTCGACTCGGAACCCGTCGAGATCAACATTGATCGATCGCTCGGCAGCAATTTCTTCTGTCAGTTCAAGCGGGAACCCGTAGGTGTCGTGCAACAAGAACGCCGTTGAACCCGAAAGTTGCTCACCCGAATCGAGCTCGCCATCGAGGATGCCGAGCCCGGTCTTCAACGTGTGCCGAAAGCGTTCTTCTTCCTTCTCCATCACGCCTTCAATGAAGTCACGATTCTTCACAACGTCTGGATATGCATCACCCATCACATCGACTGCCGACGACACGAGCGCCGGCATGACGAGACGATCGGTTCCCAGCATGAAGGCGTAACGAACAGCGCGACGGAGAATGCGGCGAAGCACGTATCCGCGGCCCTCATTCGACGGGAACACTCCGTCGCTGACGAGCATTGTTGCTGAGCGAGCATGCTCGGCAAGTACTCGCATTGCAAATGAATCACGATCCTCGTAGTCGCCCGGACGGTAGGTCTTGCCGGTGAGCGAGCACGCCGTATCGAGCAGAGGCTGCATGAGATCGGTCTCCCATACCGAGTCAACCCCTTGCAGCAACGCGAGAATTCGTTCGAGTCCGGCACCGGTATCGACGGATGGTTTCGGTAGCGGCGTGCGCGACCCGTCTGGGGCCTGGTCGAATTGCATGAAGACCAGGTTCCAGAACTCCATGAAGCGATCTCCATGGGGATCATTGAGTGGTCCACCATCAGGCCCGAAGGAAGGTCCACGGTCAATGTGGATCTCACTGCACGGCCCGCACGGGCCAGTATCACCCATCTGCCAGAAATTGTCTTTGTCGCCAAGGCGTTGAATGCGGTTCATGGGAACGCCAACACCCTCATGCCAAAGTGCTTCTGCTTCGTCATCTGACTCGTGCACCGTGATCCACAGTCGGTCGCCGTCAAACCCCCACTTCTCAGTGACGAGCTCCCAACTCCACGGGATGATCTCCGACTTGAAGTAGTCACCAAAGGAAAAGTTCCCCAACATCTCAAAGAACACGAGGTGCCGCTTGGTGCGACCCACATCATCAAGATCGTTGTGCTTCCCGCCCGCGCGTGCACACTTCTGCGAACTCGCCGCCCTCAAATACGGTGGCGCCTCGTCACCCACAAAATACGGCTTGAACGGCACCATTCCCGCAACCGTGAACATCAACGATGGGTCATGAGGAATGAGGCTTGCCGATGGCACCACCGCATGGTCTTTCGCCGCAAAAAAGTCAAGAAATGACTCCCTCAAGTCATCGGCTGACATAGACGATCCTGACGATAAGCCGGATTGACGATCTTCATTACTCATAAGACCTCAGATTCTACCGACCCCGATACCGTGGTGCCCGTGGCAAAGCAAGGTTCATCAACCCAGCGGGAATCTTCAGCAATGACATCGACACCTGGCGCCCTCGAACTTCACGAGTGGATCTCATTCACCGATCCAACCGAAGACCGCACCTGGACATTCGACGCGACCTATCTCATGTCAAACCACAAATGCATCTTCGGCGAGGGCTGCAAAGGGGTTCTCGATGCCGATGCGACCGAAATGATGCAGGGCTGCTGCAGTTACGGGGCACATTTCGTCGATGAAGATGATGTCCAAACAGTGGTGAAGGCATTCATCAACGTCAAGCCTCACCACATGCAGTTTTACGACAAGGCTGTGAAGAAGGGCTTCCTCGACGCTGGTGAACCTGATAGCGACGGTGCCCCAGTCACCACAACTCGACTAGTTGACGACGCATGCATCTTCCTGAATCGGCCAGGTTTCGAAGGCGGTGCAGGATGCGCACTGCACATTGCCGCTCTAGAAGCCGGCGCACGACCACTCGATTGGAAACCAAATGTGTGCTGGCAAGTCCCAATGCGGCTCGAGCACGCCACAGATGACACGGGCCATGTCGTCTCGCAGTTACGTGAATGGAAACGCCGCGATTGGGGCGATGGAGGGGCCGAGTTCCACTGGTGGTGCACCGAGGCTCCTGAGGCATTTACCCATCGGCTGCCGGTGTATGAGTCGTTGCGCGACGAAATCGTCGAACTCATAGGCGAAGAGATCTACACCATGATGGTTGAAGCACTTGAGCGGCCAAGATGGACGCCACTCCCTCACCCCGTGTTGCGTCAGAAAAAACGCTGAGCGCGCCCGTCAGTTCTCTTCTTCGTCGTCGTCATCAAACGTGACGCCATATTTCTCGGCGAGCGCGGCATATTCGTCGTCCTCATCAGAGTCCGACCGATGACGGTCACCAAATCCCAGATCAAAGGCTCCAGGACCAGCCTGCTTCAATTTGCGCGCTTCTTCAAAGCGACGATGTCGACCCTTCTTCACAGTAGGGCTCCCAAGTCAGTCGATATACGGATACGGGCAGGGCGAACCACTGCAGTGAACTACTGTATCTGATCAGAGCGCAAGAGACGCAGACCAGCGGGACGAGAATGTTCAGACGGCACGAACGTAAGGGAGGCATTTCCGCTCACCAACGCCTGAATGTCGTCTCCTAGCAGTTCCGCTCGCCAGCCTGATGCCAAACGGGCCGTAGGATCTCCTGACAGCAGCGCAACGAGATCTGCTCGAGTCGCGAGCATTGCTGTGTCAACTCCCTCAGAGTTTGCAACCTGTGAGACCCAGGCCGAAATAAGTGTTACCGCCGGCCGGAGATCACGTTCAATGTCATCGCCTCCGCTTGGTACTTCAGGGACAGGACCTGCAAGCCCCTCGGCAACAGCAGCAAGAATCTCCGAAGCAGTCGAACCGCGTTGGGCCCGACCATCTACTCCTCGGGCTTGAGATAATTCGGTCTCGTTTTTTGGTTGGCGCTGAGCAATCCCGAGAATTGCCAGATCAGGAAGTACTTGCCGCACAGGAACGTCGAGCTCCATCGCTCGGCGTTCACGCCACTGCGACACCGCCCGTGCCACGCCTCGACCCTTCCCGTTCAAACCACGGGCATCCTTTAGTCGCAGCCATGCATCTTCAGGACGGACTGGAGTCTGACCCTTTTTACGAAGCTCTTCACATGCAGCCGTCACCCATTCAGTTCGACCCGTTTCTGCAAGTTTCACTAATAAGCGATCTTGAATTTCAATGAGGTATGCGACATCGATTGCTGCATATCTCTTCTGTGCATCGGTGAGGGGCCGACGCAACCAGTCAGTCAAGCGATCACCCTTTGCCAGAGAAATCTTCAGTTCCGAATTCACCAATGAAGCGAGCGAGGGGGTTCCATAGCCCACGAATCCTCCGGCAACTTGCGTGTCAAAGAGCTGCCGCGGAATCGAACCCACCGCATGCGTCAGCACATCGAGATCCTGCTGCGCAGCGTGAAATACAGCCTTAACATCAGACTCAAACAACTCTTTGAGAGGCGCCAAATCAACCGCCAACGGGTCGACGAGCGCGATATTGCCCTCACCCCAGCCGAGTTGCACAAGCGCTAGCGCAGGAAAATACGTGCGCTCACGATGAAATTCAGTATCAATCGCGTAGCGATCACAGGCCAACAGTTCTTTGACAATGTCAGCGAATACAGACGTCGAGTCAACCCACGTGAACTCGATGTCGTCACTGTCGCTCACTGGGAGAATTCCGCCTCAAACCCCGACTGGAGCCATGCCATCATTCCTCCGCTGACGTTCGCCGCCTGGACACCAACCGACGCCATGAACTCGCAGGCCATCGCGCTACGACCACCCGATTTACAAATGACGTATACAGGGCCTGCGCCAATCGACCCAACTGTTTCAGCCAGCGTCGACAAGGGCATCAGTTCGGCACCAACAATGCGGGCCTCGGCATACTCGTCTGCTTCGCGGACATCAATCAGGCGCGCTCCAACCTCAAGGGCATCACGCAGTTCGGTAACTGAAACTTCAGAAATCATCGCTCGGAAGGTTAGCGACAACGACTTTCAGAGTGACTAACGCCATCTAGGACCTTTGCCACACCTCAACATCTGACGGTGTATTCAGATTCACCATCGCAGATTCCTGCACGGCGACATCAATCACTCGCAGTTGCCTGAATGCCCCGTGCAACGAACGTTCCCCGGCTTCTACCAAGCGCTTAACTGACGGCAACGCAGATGCCGACCACCGCATGAGGGACGGCTGACGTTTCTCGACAAACGCAACAGCGACGTCGTAGCCACTGAGAAGATCGCTTCGTTCGAAGTTCTGCACCGTCGCTCGGTCAAGTCCGCCCAAATCACAAGCGGCAACAATGACATCCGATTCAGGAAATGTCCGCAGCATCGTGAGCACCGCAACCAGCGGTCCCGCTCCGGGGTCATCATCTGGCACATGCGTAAGCCCCAACGATCGAGCGGCCTCAGCGCTACCTCCGCAGGCGACCACATCACGACCTTCATCGCCACCGAGTGCGTCTGCAACCCGACGTGCGAGTGCAACACCGTTGATCTCAAGCGTCGCTTTGTCGACGCCCATACGGCGCGATGCCCCACCAATGAGAACAGCCGACACGCAGTCCTCAACTGGCTTCTTCACGTCGCAATTGAACCAAATTCGGAAGGTACGCCCTTGGGGTCAAGTTGAAGCAGAAACAACGCACACCTCTCCGCCTCATCAGCCTCACCAATTCTTGCTGCGGCGTTCTGAAGCGCTAATAAACAGCGCAGAAAACCTTGGTTCGACTCGGCCGCCCAACTCACATATCCAGAACCACGCCAACCATTTGCTCTCAGCGCATCAAGTCCACGGTGGTAACCAACCCGAGCTGCCGAGTATTTCCACATTTGCTCATCCACACAGTCGGTGAGCGCTGCCCATCCATTCAGGTCGCGTGGATGCCGGGCAACAAACGATGAGACTGCGTCAACGCGTGACTCGTTAGGTGACGCGAGAGCTTGCGCTAACTCGTGACGAATCTCAGGTGCAGCCTCCGGAATCACCGTTGAGGGAGGTTGGGTTGAAAGGCCAATTGGTTGCATTGTTGGATCATCTGCCATGCCACAAAGGTAGAGGGCAAGTGCCGTAACGTGGCTACATGAACGCGATTCCTTTCGCTCTCGACACCAACGACGCCAAAACAATTGGAACAATCGTCACAGTTGCCTTCATTGCCCTCGGTGTTCTCAGCGCCTGGTTAATGAAAACAATCGTTCAAAAAGTCATTCTTGTCGTGATCCTCGGGGGCCTCGCCCTCTTTGTGTATTCCCAGAGAATCTCACTGGATCAATGCGTCAATGACATCACTGCCGCAATAAGTGCCGCCGACCAACAAAGCGCAACATGCTCATTTGTCGGGTTCGACGTTGAACTACCCGTCACGATCGACAACTAAGTGACAACGCCGGTCTCCCCCTCGGGTGATGACGTTGTTGGGAGCAGTCACCGTGCCGAACTCGTCGCGCTCACCGCTGCAAAATCAACCTCAAACCTCGCGCTTCGTTGGGTTACCGCCTTCCTTCCAACCTTAGAACGAGCATTTTCAACATCCACCGGAACCCTCACCGGAATTCTCGGCCTCGCAGAACTCGGTGGTCTCACCACCCCGCTCTTTGGTAAAACGCTCGACCGAGGACGCCACCGACTCATCTTCGTAGCATCGTTGCTACTCGTGACGGCCTCGTCGGTGATCGCTCTCGGCGGGTCGATTGCGACATTCAGTATCGCGATGCTGTTTCTCATTGTCGGTGTCAGCAACCTGACAGTGGCCGGACTCGCGTTTATCGGTGATCGAGTCTCGTACTCATCGCGGGGACGAGCAATCGGCACATTCGAAACCTCGTGGGCGCTCTCGCTGCTGATCGGGGCTCCATTTCTCGCGTTTCTCATTGACCGGTTTGGATGGCGCTCGGCGTACATCGCACTTGCCGTTCTCACCGGTCTTGCGGCGCTCGCAACCCTGCGATCGCTTCCTGCACCACAACTTCGCGACACAACTTCTTCCAAGTCAATATTTGTCGGTATACCAAGAAATGCATGGCCTCCTCTTATCGCCTCGGCTGGGGTGGCTGGTGCCGGAATCAGCGTCTTTGTGGTCACTGGAGCCTGGCTCTCTGATGACTATGGGCTCGGTGTCGCCGGCCTCGGTGCCATTGCAACGGCGTTCGGTGCGGCAGAACTTGCTTCCTCATCGGCAGTAGCTCTCATCGCCGACCGAATCGGCATTCGACGATCCGTTGCAATTGGCGGAAGCCTCCTTGGTGCTGGACTGCTCATCGTCGCCGTCTCAGATGGCTCGGTGGTCACCGCCCTGATTGGGCTCTTCATCCTCGTCATCGGATTCGAATACGGGTTTGTCGCATCGCTCTCGCTGATGACGGAAGCGGCTCCCGACGCCAGAGGAACGGCGCTCGCAGTTGGCAATGCTCTCGGCACGATCACCAGAGCAGGCCTCATCGTTATCTCAGGTCAGTGCTACGAGCGGTTTGGGATTCTCGGAACTGTGGCGGTCAGCGCATGCGCACTGTCGGTTGCAGGAGCAGCACTCACGATCGATCGGCATCGGCGGGTTGGTCAATAAAGAACTGAATCGCTTCAGCGACCTGGCCGGGATGCGAATTTGGCCCACCATGGCCAGCACCCTCAACCTCCATCAACCGACAATTAGGCAGTGTTTCTTCAAGAAATTGAACTGCGCGCCGATGATGCTCGGCAGCCCGCGAACCCGACATCGCTAACACCGGAGCGACAACTTCGTCGGCCCGCCACGGTGGCCCACTCCGCAAGTCGCTTAGCTCGCCGACCAACACTCGACCTTCGGCGCGCCTCGCAGTTCTTGTACGTTCGGGAAGTCGCTCCCAAACCTTGTTGCCAACAAGGCGTCGCATGAACGCCTCGGCCGAATCTTCCGGGTTCTCCTCGGGGAAGCCCTTCGACGAATTCCCGCCCCACCAGGGTTGCCACGACATCGGCATTTCGTACGTCACGATTCTTGACACTCGTGGACCCAGCTGGCTCGAGGCTGCCAGAACGACATTTCCCCCAAAACTGTGACCAATCAAGACAAGTGGGCCAGTTGGGAATTCTTGCTCAATGAGATCAACGAGATCGTCTACATTCTCCGCAACCGTAAACGGGCCGCAGTGTGCACCAGACTTGCCATACCCTCGACGGTCAAGTCGTAGCACCTCGTAACGATCATCGAAACGTCGAGCAAGACGACTCAGCCCCGTGGAACGATCAAGAGAGCCGTGCACCATCACGATCTGCGGCGCTCCCTGAGGGCCCGTGCGGGTATACCAAACCCCACGAGCACTCATCATGTGACCTGGACCACCCTCAACACATCGGCAGCAGAAAACGAAGCCGTGCCCGGCGAACCAGCCAGCACCAGCACAGTGTCACCATGGTCAACACGACCCTCTTGAACAGCTTTCTCTACCGCGTACCACACCATCTCATCAGTTGATTCGTAGAGATCGACCGGCATTGGCTCAACGCCCCATGACAACCGCAGCGATCGAACAACACGCGGATCTGGCGACAGCCCAATCAAGGTCGCCTCGGGCCGAAAACGCGCCATCGCCCTCGCGGTACGGCCCGACTGCGTACAGCACAAAATTGCGGACGCACCAATATCACTCGCTGCTTGACTTGCAGCGTGTCCAAGCGCAGCGGTGATTCGATCTTCAACCGACGTCCAGTCACTGCGCTGGTGACGACCCAACCGGGCCGCCCAGCCTCGATAACTCGCTTGGCGCTCCGCCCTCTCCGCAATTCGTGACATTGTCTCAACAACGACAACCGGATGCTCGCCGACCGCGGTTTCGCCAGACAACATCACTGCGTCAGTTCCGTCGAACACCGCATTCGCAACATCACTTGCTTCAGCACGGGTAGGAACTGCTGCCCAGATCATCGACTCGAGCATTTGAGTCGCCGTGATGACCGGCACCCCGCGTTCGACACACTCACGAATAATTGTCTTTTGGAGATGGGGGACCTCCTCAAGAGGACAGTCAATTCCCAAATCGCCTCGGGCGACCATAACCCCATCAGACGCCTCAATAATGTCAACGAGGTCAGCGAGGGCGGCACTCGTTTCAATTTTCGCGATGAGTTGAGCACGGTCACCTACAACTTGGCGAACTTCGTCGACATTGGAAGCTTCCCGAACGAACGACACAGCGATGAACTCGACACCTGCCGCAGCCATCTGCTCGGCAAACACAAGATCCTCCGCAGTCGGCGTTGACGCAGATAAACGCTCAGAAGGAACGTGAACACCGGGCGAACCTTGTACGCGACCTCCGTTAATGACTCTTGCGCTAACTGCCTCGCCGTCAACCGCATCAACCTGCAGCATGATGTTGCCGTCACCCAACACAACCTGATCGCCTTCGGATAAACCCGAGAAGAGGCCCTTCACATCAACGGAAATTTCGACCTCACTGCTCGGTCGACTTGACTCCACAAGCGCTATTGACGCTCCAGGGCGCATCTCGACACCGCCATCAGGAAACTTTTCGACCCGAATTTTTGGTCCAGGCAAGTCAGCGAGCACTGCGACCTCGACTCCGGTGAGCGTCGAGGCTTCACGAACACGTTTGAGTCGCAACAGATGACCCTCGATATCACCATGCGACAGATTGAGGCGAAACACATCGACCCCTGCACGCAACAGATCTGAGATCGCAGACACCGAATCGCATGACGGACCGATTGTGGCCACAATTTTTGTACGACGAGTCACTACGGAATATCTAGTGGCAGAACAACCAAATACAAACCTCCGTGGGTGTGTTCTTCATAAGACCGAGCATTCGCCGAAATCTCAGATGATGCGCAAGATTGATTGCTCTCCGAGCACGCCCGATCAACTCCGTGGAATATCTCGCCAGGCGGCACCTTTGAACGGATCCGGTTCGCGCGGGAGCCCAAGCACGCGCTCACCGACAATATTTCTCTGGATCTCGCTGGTCCCACCCTCAATCGAGTTCGCCCGAGTGCGGAGGAACTGCACAATCCAATCCCTCGCATCATCATCACCAATCTGCCAAGCCGTTGCGTCAGCACCCAACAGCCCAACTGCGAGCTCCTGTAACCGTTGATTTGCTGCAGCCTTCGCAACTTTTGAGATCGATCCTTCAGGGCCGGCCGGATGACCCGCTCGAGCCCGGTCACGCGCCCGTTGCGCTGTCCATGCGAGCAGTCGATCGGCTGTCAACGCGGCCATCAGCGCTTGGCGGACGTTTGGATTATCCGTCAGCCCACGACGCTGGGCCATATCAAGTACCTCAGCAAATGGCTTACCGCCGAGGATCTCATCACTTGACTTTCGCTTCTTTCGAACCCCTGACAGGGCATGACGTTCCGCTCCGAGCGTGGTCATCGCCGCTTTCCAACCATCCCCCACCGCTGAGATGCGATCGATGTCAGACACCCGAACATCTGTGAGAAATACCTCGTTGAATTCGACCTGCCCGGCAATGTTGACAAGTTGCCGAACCTCGACACCAGGAGCTCTCATGTCAAGGCCGAAGTACGTGATACCCGCATGTTTTGGTGCACTGGGATCAGTGCGGGCAATCAGCATCGCGCGTTCCGCTTCATGACCAAAAGTGGTCCAGACCTTTTGCCCATTCACCACCCATTCATCCCCATCGCGGATTGCGGTAGTTGCGAGCGACGCCATATCTGAGCCAGCCCCTGGCTCTGAAAATAACTGACACCAGCGTTCCTCACCAGACAGCAGTGGCGGCAGCAACCGGCGTTTTGTCTCATCTGAGGACCACTGCTGAATCGTTGGCGCAGCGAGAGGAAGCCCCGACCCTCGAGGGACATGTGGCACCTCCCATACAGACAGCAGCGTGAGCGCCTCTCGTGCATCGCCAGGGCTCAAGCCTCGACCACCATGGTCAATGTCGTAATGCGGAGCAACCCAACCTGCCGCCCCGAGCTCGGCAACAATCGTCGGATTATGAAGCTCGCGCTTAAGTCCCTGGATCGCAGAATCATCTGCTGATCGCACAGCCTCAATCCACCCATGAGGGAGGAGCGAAAGGAGAAGTTGTTCGAGTTCATCACGACCCGGAAAATCATGGAGATCTGCCGTTGGGTCAACTTCCACACTCATCGACCACCACTGCGCATTCGCTCCGCCGTATCATCGGGGCGACCATGAGGCATCTCGCGCTCATGAATGAGCGCAGCATCCCGTGTTCGCTCGGAACGGTCGGCAATCAATTTCTTCACGATCCGATTCGTTCCCGCAGAGTTCATCGCGACTTCAGCCGCCAGTGCCGCAACGGCACTGTCTAGTTCACCCTCGGGCACGCAGCGATCAACCAGACCAATTCTTGCGGCCTCTGCACCCCCGATTCGACGACTTGTGAACATCAGTTCTTTCGCAGTGGAGGTACCAACTCGCTCAGGCAGACGGACAGACATCCCCCAGATCGGCACAAGGCCCCACTGCCCATGAGTATCGCCGAGGCGGGCAGTGTCATCGGCAATGAGGAGATCGCAGGCAAGCGCTAATTCGAGACCACCGGTATAGCAATGCCCATGCAATTTAGCGATCGTTGGCTGCGGCAACTGCTCGAGAGCATCGACAGTCTCAGGCTCAAAATGTCTACTTGGCGCCTTCTCATGGCTGGCGATCGCCTCCAGGTCGTGACCGGCACAAAACGCCCTCCCTGCACCAGTTAGCACCACACACTTGACGGAATCATCGTCTGCGATGTCGGTGAGGTGCTGGCGAAGTTCGATGAATACCGCCGGGTTCAGGGCGTTGAGTTTGTCTGGCCGATTCAACGTCAACGTGGTGACGCCGGCATCATCTTGTCGAAGAACGAGAGGTGAACTCATGAGGGTCTCCTGGGTTGTAGGTGAGGGCTGAACGTCACAACACCATCTGGGCTACGTCGTAATCGACCTGCCGTTGGTGGAGGAAAGTGAGTGCCAAGAACCAATGTGTCGCCATCAGCGACATCATCGATCACGCGTCGACGGGTCAACACTGCCTGTTCGCTATCTGCATCAAATCTGTCAGCGGTGATATCGGGCCGGAGAAATTGAATTGGGGTATGCACGATGTCGCCGGTGATCAACGCTCGGCTTCCATTCGAAGAAATTGCTACCGAGACGTGACCCGGCGAATGACCCGGAGTAGCGACGAGCGAGACACTGTCCGATACCCGGTGGTTGGAATCAACCGCACGCAGACATCCCGCTGCGACCAATGGGTCGACCGATACACCCGCTATTCCAGAATGATCGTGCTCAGCAAAGTTCTCTAGTTCGTCCTCACTCACCAGATACGACGCATTTGGAAACGTGGGAACGAGTCCACCCGTAAAAGGATCTCGAATGGTGTTCCAACCGACGTGATCGAAATGCAGGTGGGTACACACCACCACATCGACAGCCTCAAGACCTCCCTCTATTGCATCGGCAAGCTGTCCTATGTGGTGCGGATCCTGGGGCAACGGTCGATCACCATGCGCGCCTACACAGGTATCGACAACCATCGTCGTCGACCCCTCAATAATCACAAACGAATGGATCGATAACAGCATGCGACCATCATCGGCTACGAAAGGATCAACCCATGGACGATGCTCATCAACAACTTCTGGCGTGAGGCCGCTACAGAGAGAGCCGTGCGGGACCGCAGTAACCCGTGCTTCAACACGACGGATAATGACGTCGCCAACCCGCCATTCGAGGTGCTGGGCTTCCCCCATGAGCATCACCCTACGACGATGGTGCGTGATGCTACGAACTGCTGGATAACCCGAACGCAAATCGACGATGCAACGTCAACTATCCACCGAATCCTCCGTCACATCTAGACTTCGTAGCGCCACGTATTTCTGTTAATGACCCGCTCAAGCACCGGTGCTTGAGCCCGTTAAGGACGTGCCGAACTCATGACATCAACTCCCCACAACTTCACCATCGAGAGTTGTATCGACTTGCTCGATGCATCACCGTCCCCTTTTCACGCCGTCGCAGAGTTCGGTCAACGGCTTCTTGACGCTGGAGCAACAGAGTTATCGCTCGGCGACGAATGGAATTCAACTTCGGTTGACGGCTTTCGCTTCATCCGCCGCGACGGAGCACTCATTGCTTGGAAAACCCCATCGACATCACAGGCGGCGCCTGACATGTTGCTTGTCGGCGCGCACACAGATTCTCCATGCTTCAAACTCAAACCCAGCCCTGACATCTACCAACACGGATGGAACCAACTTTCAGTTGAGGTGTACGGCGGAATCCTCAACAACTCGTGGCTTGACCGAGACTTGGGACTCGCCGGCAGAGTCGTGAGCGCTTCAGGAGAAACAGCGCTTATTCGGACAGACGCGATTGCGCGAATTCCCCAACTCGCCATCCATCTTGATCGCGGCGTCAATGACGGGCTGCGTCTCGACCCACAGACACACCTCACACCAATTTGGGGCCTCAACGAGCCGTCTCGATCGGTAGTGGAGCACCTGCAAGACATTTCAGGTCTTGACTCTGTTGCGTGGTGGGACATTTCTCTGTTTGACACGCAACCCGCTGCTCGGCTCGGAGCGAACCGCGAACTTTTGGCATCGGGACGTCTCGACAATTTAGTCTCGTGCTGGGCAGCGGTGACAGCGCTGTGTGCAACCTCACCCAGCGAGCAACTGCAGGTCATTGTGCTCAATGATCATGAAGAGGTCGGGTCAGCCAGTGCGACCGGAGCAGGTGGCCCGACCCTTGAGCAGGTACTCACCCGAATCGTTGCTGCTCGGGGCGGGACGAACGCAGATCTTGCGAGAGCACTCAGTCAATCAATGTGCATCTCTGCTGATAATGCTCACGCCCTCCACCCGAACTACCCGGATCGCCACGATCACAGCCACGCTCCAGTGGTGAATAAGGGCCCAGCAATCAAGGTGAATGTGAATCAGCGTTATGCCACCTCGTCGATTTCGGCGCAGCGATACGCAGCACTCTGCGAGGCAGCCGGACTTCAGACCCAGGTGTTCTCATCACGGAACAACATTCCATGCGGCTCAACCATTGGTCCGATTACTGCAACACGACTTGGCATTGACACGATCGACGTCGGAGTTCCACAGCTGTCGATGCACTCTGCCCGCGAACTCTGCGGGGTTGACGATCCCATCACGCTCGCTCAGTCATTTATTGCGTGTTGGTCCTGAGCCACCTCTCGCCCATAGGACCAACCCACTCCAACCATCGACATGTCGAATAGCCGCTGGAGTTCGGCGTGCAACCTGTCGCTCTGCTCAGAAATCGCACTCCGAGGAATTCGTCCGCCTGCCGCATCTGGAATATTTGGATAGATCGCTTCACCGATCACCACCCGCACTTTTCGCGGATAGATCCACTTCGCCGACTTTGGCATCACGCGTTCAGAGCCACCAATTCCAACCGGGATGATAGGGACACCGGCTTTCAACGCGATGTAGACCGCCCCGCCAAACATCGGCTGCACAACGGGACCGGATTTTCGTTCACCCTCAGGGAACAACACCAATGGTTCACCCGCCTCAAGCACAGTGATCGCTCGCTTCATTGCCTCGCGATCGGCTGACCCTCTGGTCACCGGAATTGCTCCCAGAGATGACAACACCCAGCCAAACCACTTCGATTCCCACATCGAGTCTTTTCCAAGAAACCGAAGACGTCGCGTGGTAACACAACCTGCAATTGGAGTGTCGATGTACGACCGGTGGACTGGCGCAAGCACATACGGCCCAGACACAGGCAGGTTCTCGCGACCAACAATCGACATTCGGGTGTACAAGCGTGTGCCACCTGAGACAATAAAACGCCCAAACCGGTAAAAGATTTTTGACGGCAAGGTCTGCCCCACCACAAATGTTTGATGCTGAGTCATCCGCTTAGCCTTTCACCCTCGAAAGAACGTCCGCAACGACATCATCAATCGACATCTCGCTCGTATCGATTACCACCGCTTCCGAGGCGACGCTGAGCGGCGACGCCTCCCGGGTTTCGTCACGACGGTCACGCTCAACGATTGTTGCTTCGACCTCTTCAACATCACCACCTGACTCTGCGACCCGGCGCTCGGCACGAACACGCGGAGATGCTGTCACAAAGAGTTTCAGGTCAGCGTCGGGCAGGACGACTGTCGTGATATCACGGCCTTCGACCACCCCAGCGCCTCGCGTGCGGATCCAATCACGTTGCAATTCGACAAGAAACTTCCGAACTTCAGGTGTTGCCGCTACGGCACTTACCGCTGAGGTGACTTCGGGACCACGAATTGCTGATGTTGCGTCAATGCCGTCTACCAGGACGCGATCAACCGTAATGGCGAGATCGAGTTCACGGCAGACGCGAATCACTGCATCTGTAGCAGTTGGATCGATCTCTCGGGCAAGTACGCCGAACGTTACTGCTCGATACATTGCGCCAGTATCGAGGTAATCGATTCCTAATTCTGCAGCAACACGTCGAGCAACAGTGCTTTTGCCGGCGCCAGCGGGACCATCGATTGCAATGATCACCGAACTACTCACCAACTCGTTCCGAGTGGTCGACCCTCTTCATAGCCCGCATGGCTTTGGACGCCGACAACTGCCCGTTCGTGGAATTCAGGAATTGTCCCTGCCCCCGCGTAGGTGCACGAGGAACGAACGCCGGCAACGATCTGATCAATGATGTCTTCCACGCCCGGACGCTGAGTATCGAGGTACATCCGCGATGTACTGATTCCCTCCTCAAACAACTCTTTACGCGCGCGCTCGAGGTCACCGTCGCCACGGCTGCGATTCTTCACCGCCCGGTTCGATGCCATTCCGAAACTTTCTTTGTACAAACGCCCATCGGTATCGCGCTGGATATCCGCAGCAGATTCATAGGTACCTGCAAACCAGGAGCCAAACATCACATTTGCAGCACCACCAGCTAGCGCAAGTGCGACGTCACGTGGGAAACGAACTCCACCGTCTGCCCAGATCGTTCCACCAAGTCGTGCCGCTTCGTCAGCGCATTCGACCACCGCCGAGAACTGTGGTCGGCCAACACCGGTCATCATTCGCGTTGTGCACATCGCTCCCGGCCCAACACCGACTTTCACGATGTCGGCGCCTGCCTCAATGAGGTGCCTGGTGCCCTCGGCCGTGACAACGTTGCCGGCGACGATCTTGACTCCTGGAACCGCAGCCCGAACCTGCTCAACAACCTCAATCATTTTCGACTGGTGACCATGAGCGGTATCGACCACAATGACGTCAACACCCATCGCCGCCAGCGCTTTTGCGCGGCCTGCCGGGTCGGCATTGATACCTACAGCAACCGAGATCAGCAAACGACCTTCCGCATCAACAGCCGGCTGATAAATCGTTGACCGAAGAGCACCCTTGCGCGAGATCACACCCTTGAGCCGACCGTCGTCGCCAACAACTGGAGCCACCGAAAGGCGCTGGTCGCTGAGGAAGTCAAAGGCAGCCGGTGCATCGATCGTCTCGGGCAGCGTCACCAACTCACGCGACATGACGTGGCGCACCTGCGTAAACCGATCAAATCCTGCCGCGTCTTCTTCGGTAAAAATGCCAACCGGACATCCACTGTCATCGACAACAACAATTGCATCGTGAGCACGTTTGTGAATCAACTGCAGCGCATCACCCGTCGTATTTCCTGGAGTGAGAGTGATCGGCGTCTCGAACAGCGGATGACGTGCTTTCACCCACTTGACAACATCGCTGATGACGTCGGTGGGAATGTCTTGAGGCAACACAGTAAGCCCGCCTCGCCGCGCAACAACTTCAGCCATACGTCGACCAGCCACTGCTGTCATATTTGAAACGACAATCGGAATAGTCGTTCCGATGCCATCCGGAGTCGTTAGATCAACGCCAAATCGAGAACCGACCTCCGAAAGGCTGGGAACCATGAAGACATCGTTATATGTAAGGTCGTGAGCGTTATTTGGGTGCAGCATTCGCATTCGGGGTCCTCCTCGGACGGCGCAACAATGCTAACCCTCTCCGAGATGCTGCCAACGCGACACCGTGCATTTCCTGCAAGCGAATCCGTCTAGTGTCAAGACCCATGGCTGACACCATCGACACAACTCCGGTCATGTGCGTCCACGGATGGGGAGGCTCATTCACGACCACATGGGAACGAAACGGGTTCACCGCTCTACTTGCTGACGCTGGGCGTCCGGTTATTGGCGTTGACCTACTCGGACACGGCAACGCCCCAAAACCGCATGAAACCGAGGCTTACGCAGACCTCACCACCAGAGTTGTCGAAGCATTACCCGAAGATGGAACACCGATCGATGCTGTCGGGTTCTCGATGGGGGCCCTCACGCTACTGCGAACCGCCACTGAGCATCCCGGAGCATTCCGCCGACTCGTACTTTCAGGAATCGGTAAAAACGTGTTTGAGCGAGACGACGAACGCACCGCGAAAATTGTTGCTGCAGTTGATGGTGACGGCGACCCTGAGGACAACGTCTCTCGCCTCTTCGCTCAATACGCCGGTCAATCAGGAAATGATTCAGCAGCCCTATCGGCGGTGTTGAAGCAGCCTCAGCGAATTCGTCTGTCAACCGACGTGCTGTCGACCGTCACATGCGAAACGCTTGTCATTGTCGGTGACAAAGATTTTGTGTACCCCGCAGATCAACTTGTCGAATCCCTTCCGAATGCTGTTGGCAAAGTGCTCAAGAATGTTGACCACTTTGCCACCCCAGAGTCCTTCGATTTTGTTGACGCCGTGCTTGAGTTTCTCGACGCCATCCCAACGTGAGCGAACATCCAATTGAGCTCTCGTCCGACCCATCTCGAGCGGTCGAGGTGCTTCGCAATGGAGGCCTTGTAGCTATCCCGACCGAGACGGTTTATGGTCTCGCTGGCGATGTCGAACACCCAGAAGCGATCGAACGAATCTTCACGACAAAAAACCGGCCTCCCGGCCACCCCCTCATCATTCATGTTTCAGACCTCAGCGTCGCCGAGCAATGGGCAGATCTCAGTTCACCTATTGCCCAGGAGCTTGCACATGCATGCTGGCCTGGGCCGCTTACACTGCTAGCGCCTCGCAGCTCACGCGTGCCAGACATTGTCACCGGCGGCCGACCAACAGTTGGAATACGTGTTCCGGCCCACTCTCTCACCCAAGCCCTCCTCGAGGAACATGGCGGAGCGATCGCGGCTCCATCAGCGAATCGATTCGGTCGAATCAGCCCGACAACAGCGCAACATGTCATTGATGACATCGCCCACTTTCTCCGACCTGAAGACGACCTCATTCTCGATGGAGGGCCCTGTGGAGTTGGCGTAGAGAGCACCATCATCGACATCACCACAACCCCGCCACAACTCCTGCGGCCAGGAGGAATACTCACAGAAGACATCAACCGCCTCATCGGCGATGTCAACGCGTCATCGGGCCCCTCTCGCGCTGCAGGAATGATGGCATCCCATTACGCTCCCCTCACCAAAATAATGCTGATCGAGCAAGGAGACCCGTTGCCCGATGGTGATTTTGATGGCATCTGCCTCATCGATCGAACCAACGACCTCGCAGACGCCGCCCGCAACCTCTATGCCGATCTTCGAACCGCCGATGCCTCCGGCGTCAATCTCATTGTTGCAGTCATGCCGCCCGCCGTTGGCCTCGGACATGCTCTCCGCGATCGGCTCACCAAGGCCGCTGCTGATCAGCATCCAGGTTCTGCCAATCGAGACGGTTGAGTTGGTCGATCCAGAGATCTCGAATAACTGCAACATCATCCGCTGAGCCACCTTCGCGCATGATCGACACCGTCACGGTCGTCGCCCCTGCATCAGGAACAAGTTCAAGCCGACACCAGCCTTTGAAGGGCACAGCAAGCCGAACCTCTAACAGATAGGGCGGATCCTCGTCAATCAAGTCCCCAATCCAAGTTGAAACAATGCGAAGCGCTTCGCATGCTTCAACTGGCAGAACATCAATCGTAAATGACGGATGATCTCGTTGGACTCGCTGTGAGGTCGGTACCGAGCGTTGTCGAGTTGGCAGCGGTTCAGATCGCCTCGCAATGTACCCCAGCGCGATATCGCCAGACCGATTGACCTCGGCCATTGAGACCGCACTGCCACCTTCACGATCTGGATGTAATTCTCGGGCGAGCCGACGACGAGCGGCGAACACATCATCTTTGGTCGCAGAGACCGACGACAAGCCCAGCAATGCAAAGGCATCCTCAACGCTGCGATCCCTTGCCATGACTATGGCACCAATTTGGCTGTCGGACGTGATGTGTCGAGAAGTAGTTGGGTGGTCACGACGTAGAGCACTGATGCTCCGGCGACGTGCGCAAGAACGAGTAGTTCCGGGACCCCGGTGAAGTACTGCACGTAACCAACTACGGCTTGCATTACGGCGAGAGTAAGCCACCTAGAAAGTCCCGCTTGCACACGACGTCGATCGTCGAGAGACCCCCGTATCACCACTACCAAAGCGAGAGCGACAAGCAGTGACATCACCACACTCGCACCGTGAATCCTTGCGATCCACGGGATATCAACGTTCAACCGAACAGCGTTCTCGTCACCCGCATGAGGCCCCGCTCCAGTCACCACCGTTCCCGTGACCACCGCCACCGTGACTCCTACAGCAAGTACCTGAATCAAGCGTGTGGCTCGCGTCGAGGTCACCCGCTCACGTGGAACCCCATCGGGCTCAGCTGATCGCCGCACCAGAGTTGCCGCAGCCGCAATCAGGGCCATCGACAACAACAGATGTCCCTGCACGGCATACGGGTGCAGATCTACCCACACGGTGATTGCGCCGAGAAATGCATTTGCAAACACCCCAAGCACGAGCGACCACGACCACCACACAAGATCACGACGTCGCGGTGTACGCAAGTAAGAGCCCATCACCGCGAGAGCAACGGCTATCACGACGACGCCAGTTAACAGCCGATTCACCTGCTCGATCGCCGCATGAGTCGAGGAAACGTCAATAAGTTTCTCGCTATTGCAGTTCGGCCAGTCATCGCAACCGAGCCCGCTATTCGTCAGCCGTACAGCCGCCCCCGTCACGATGATGCCGATCAACGCCACCAACGCGAAATACGTCGAACGCTGATACGTAGCGGGCGTCATTTGCATTACCTCGATGTTAGGGCTGACCATTGTTGGTGCGCCAAAGAAGAAACAAGAAACACCGTTTTTGCCGGTTGCGGTTCAGATCTATTTCTCAGCGGGTTCGCTCATCTGCATCAAGATGCTCAACATCTGACAGTTTCATCAGGCTAAATGAGTGCACATTCCCCACCTTGATTGATTCGAGCCGTGAAATCGAAGTGTGCATGAGAACAAAACGATCCCATTCCCACGGAGTCGGCGCAAGTCCCAGCATGTGCCCAATCGAGACGGAGTTTGTTCCGGCGTGCGCGACCAGAAGGATCCGCCTTCCTGGACGATCAATCTCCCAAGTCGGCAACTCATCTTCGGCTCGTCGAACACCCCGCTCTTGAAGAAACAGTTCAACGCCAAGGTGAATACGATCGACGAACGAGCGAACTGACTCACCTTCGTTGAGGCCGTGCCAGCGATCCTCAGGTGACCGACGACGCAATTCGGCGTACGCCTGCTCGGCTTTTTCTACTGGAGTCCCTGCCCAACCAGGGTCACGAATTTCTTCAAGCCATGGTGCAACGACTTCTTCACGGCCGAGCCGTGCGAGCAATGGCGCTGCGGTTTGCCGAGCTCTCACAAGAGGGGAGACCAAGACTTCATCAAACCTCTCGCCTTCGAGAACATCTGCGAGGCGCTCGGCTTGTCTGTGACCGAGTGCCGTTAACGGAGGGTCAACGACGTTCAACCCGCCTCTCACCCATTCGGGTTGACCGTGACGAACAAGGACAATCTCCATCTCGTTAGACGGTACCGTAGAAGTGTGGATAGCCCCCAAGGCTGGTACCCAGATCCGCTGGGGCGATACGACCATCGATGGTTCAATGGGACATCTTGGACGGCTGATGTGTCATCAAATGGTGCACGTCATGTCGACCCACGAGGAAGCGACGCTCCTACTGGGCGGGGGCGACGTAAATGGCCGTGGATTGCACTTGTAATCCTGCTCGTGTTACTCGTACCGGCGATCACACTGGGTCAAGCGGTCCAACGATTTGTCTCACCCGGCGCCAACGAAGTGACAATCAGTCGCTGTGCCGCAACCGGATCGAATATCAACCTTGCCATTGACATCACGAATCTTGAGCGCAATGTCGAGAGCTTCTCCATTTTCGTCGAGATTTTAGGTGAGCCGTTTCAGCAAGTCGTGAGGAGCACCACGCTGATAGCAACGGATGTGCGGGCAGGCCGAACCTCGCAAGTAACAGAGCAAATTCCGTCGACCCAGCAGCAGGTCGAATGTGTCATCGTTGCCGTCGGCGGTGAACTCCCATTCGGTATCGACCTGGGGCCGATCGAACCGGTCCGATTGAAAGCCCCGTAACGTAGTCATCGTGGAGACTCCCCCTCACTCCGAAACCATCGAGCTCAACAAGCGCCCAGTCATCTCGCGGATAGTTGCCCTTGTTGGGTTTTCGGCGTTTGCCGCCTTCTGGATCTGGGCGCTCTTTTTCGCATCAAAAGAGGGGGTCAACCGCATTGAAGATCAGGCGTGGCTCGAGAAGGCGCAATCGATATGCGAACTAGCTGCCAACGAACGAACCGCTCTCGCAAACTACACACGGCTCGACGAGGGCGGGCCCGAGCTCATATTGCAACGGGCTGACATTGTTGATGAAGCAACCGATTCGCTTGAGCGAATGGTCAACTCTCTTGAAGCCTTGCCGCTCATCGGCGAAAAGGGAAGAGCAATCGTCCCGCTATGGATTGACGAGTATCGCACCTATCTCAATGACCGTCGCACCTACACAACACAGTTACGTGCCTCTGGTGAGAACCTTCCGTTCTACGAAACAGCAAACAAAATTCCTATCTCAGAGCGACTTGCGACATTCGCCGCCGACAATGAGATGCCGGCTTGTAAGCCACCCCTCGATCTCGACATCTAGCGAATATCTCTGAGTTAGATCAGGTGGACTCGTCGCTGGGTTGCGGAATCGATTTCACGACACGAGCCGGTGCCCCGACGGCAACACTAAATGACGGAATGACTCCCGTCACCACACTGTTTGCACCGATGACGACGTGCTCACCTATGTCCGCACCGGGTAACACCACCGTGCCGTGGCCCAGCCATGACCCAGAACCAATTCGAACTGGCTTTTCGGGCATCGATTGTTGCGATATCGGAATATCGACATTCTCGTAGCCATGATTTTGATCGGTGATGTAGACGTGATGCCCTGTCCACACGTCATCACCAATATCAATTGAGAAGTGTCCAACTATCCCTGACCCACGTCCGATCAAGCAGCGATCACCGATTCGAACAACCGGCGTTGACAAGCACTCCTGACCCGGAACCATGCCGGCCGACAGCGCGACATGCGGCCCGATCATCGTTCCTGAGCCAATCTCAATGAACTGCTCATTCATAAGTGACGTTGGAGGAAAACAAATAATGCTTCCTTCACCGAAAGCACCGAACTTCTTACCTCGACGGCTTGCTGGCCCAACAGCGGCAATCACCGATAAGCGTTCCCAAAGTGCGGCGATGGCGTCACCGACGCGATTCATCAATCGGCCTCGCAACGAGCGGGAAACTGCGCCGACCTGACCTTTCACCACCTCCGCACGCTACCTTCGACTCGATGACGCAAGCTCACGCTTCTACCCCCCTTGGCGATTACGCAGGACTCAGCAGAGATGGAGTCGCCGTATTTAAAGGGATTCCATATGCAGTTGCCGACCGCTTCAGGCCGTCGGAGCTCGACTCTTCTGTGTGGACCGGCATCAGAGATGCCACAATCTACGGGCCTCAATGCCTGCAGGTGCCTGGCACGATGGAGCTCCTACTTGGTGAAAGCACCCAGCCCACGGCCGAGGACTGCCTCACGCTCAACGTCTTCTCCTCCGATGTATCTGCTCGGAACCCCGTGCTTGTGTGGATCCACGGAGGAGCGTTCACCAACGGAGCGGGCTCGATTCCTTGGTACGACGGATGCAATCTTGTTCGTGCCGGGAACCTGGTCGTTGTCACCATCAATTACCGGCTCGGAGCATTCGGCTATCGAGGCAGCGACAACGCAGGTATGAGCGACCAAGTCAACGCGTTGCGTTGGGTCCGTAACAACATCGAATCCTTTGGAGGCGACCCAACACATGTCACGATCATGGGAGAATCGGCAGGTGGGGCAAGCGTCATCTCGATGATGGCCTGTCCACACGCCGACGGCCTCTTCTCCGGGGCAATCGCTATGAGTCCATCTATTCCACAGATGCGTACACGCGAACGCGGAGACGAAACGCTTTCTGAATTGCTCGCCGCTGCTCGCGTCACCCACCCTGATGAACTCATCGCAATTCCCGCTTCAGATCTTCTCAATGCGCAAGCGTCGGTGTTAACAACTACTTCGGACTCGCTCAGTGCGTTTGCTCCAACAACCGATGACAATTGGCTGCCCGGCGACCCATCAAATCTTGCCGCAGCCAACCCAGTTCCACTCGTGATCGGGACCACACGAGACGAAATGCACCTCTTCACAGCATTCGACCCTGCGGTGAACAAACTTGATGAATCTCAAGCACGAAACGCTTTTTCGCAACAGTTCGGCAATGACGATGGTTATGACGTGTACCGGACACACCGGCCTCATCACAGCCCGGCTCAACTCGTATCTGCAATGAGAACAGACGCGGTATTCCGGCAACCCGCGCACCGAATTGCCGACGCCCGGCACCGTCACGGGCTGAGTACTTACGCCTACTGGTTTACCTTTGAAACTCCCGTCTTCGGCGGCGTTCTCGGGAGCTGCCATGCACTCGACATTCCATTTGCACTCAACAACCTTGACCGCAAAGGAGTAGAACTCTTCACCGGGGATAGTCCAGAACGAGATGCTCTTGCGCATTCATTTTCTGGGGCGGTCACATCGTTCTCGAGCACCCGAAATGCTGGATGGCCAGAATGGGGAGCGGAACGAAATCTTCAACTGCTTAACACCGACACAGTCGTCGGCGTTGACATTGTGAGTGATAGTGAATCTGACATCCGAGAACTGTGGGAACTGACCAATGACGGTTGACACGGGCTCTCTCACCGACGTTGCTGGTATTCGGATCGGCCACTACGAGCGTTCCAATCGCAATTGGAACACAGGAACGACCGTCATACTCGCCGACCAGCCGGTGACGGCCGGAGTGGACGTTCGCGGTGGTGGCCCCGGCACTCGCGAAACCGATGCTCTCTCACCAATGAATCTCGTCGAGCAAATCGATGCCCTCTGCCTCACTGGAGGGAGTGCATTCGGACTCCGGGCTGCTGATGGAGTTGTTGATGAGCTCGCGGACCGAGGACGAGGTTTTCGTGTCGGAGCCGAGCCCCATCAGGTCGTCCCCGTCGTTCCAGCTGCTGTCATTTTCGACCTCGAACGCGGTGGACATTTTCGTCATCATCCTGATGCAGAATTCGGTCGCCGAGCAATAAAAAAGGCCTCCCGAACCGAGCGACGGCGTGGGTCAATCGGTGCCGGTATCGGCGCTGTCGCCGGGGGCATCAGCGGTGGCGTCGGAATGGCCTCAGCGACGCTCATACTCAACAACGAGAATGGAGAGCCCACCCAAGTAACGGTTGCCGCGCTCTGTGTCGTTAACGCCCGCGGCAGCCTCATCAACCCGTTGACTGCTCGACCTTGGGAAGCACACCCAGCGGTCAAAAATCCCTCAGCAAACGATCGTCGTGAGCTTGCGCGCCATCTCAACGACATCGAGACAGCCTCCCTCAACACAACAATTGGGGTGGTCGCAACAGATGTCCGGCTCGATCGACCTGAGGCCACCAGACTTGCGATGAGCACCCATGACGGTTTGTCGCGAGCGATCCGACCTGTCCACACACTCGCCGACGGCGACACGATGTTTGCGATGGCGACTGGAGCCATTCATCTGAGTCTCACCGAACGAACAATCGCTGTGTCTCGACTGTCAGCTCTCGCCGCTGATGTCACCGCCCTTGCATGTGTCGATGCTCTTGTCCATGCATCACCGATGGCAACTGTTCCCTCCTACACTTCGCTGTGCCCTAGTGCACTCAGATGAACCACATCCTCCATCTCACCTCTCCGTCAGATGCACTCAACTGGGCAACTGAACGTCATCGAGAAGGTTCATCAATCGCGCTTGTGCCAACAATGGGTGCACTACATCAAGGGCACGCAGCGCTCATCGCTCGCGCGACTGCGTCATGCGACCTCACAGTGGTATCAATCTTTGTGAATCCAACACAGTTTGATCGCGCCAATGATTTCGACACCTACCCGCGAACCCTGAATGACGACCTCAACCTTTGTGCAGTCGCTGGAGTTGATGCTGTCTACATGCCATCGGCGGAAGCGATGTATCCAGCGGGGTTCGATACATCCATTAACCCTGGAGCACTCGCAACTAGATGGGAAGGCGAACACCGTGCCGGCCACTTCGAAGGTGTCGCCACGGTGGTCACCAAACTCTTCACCGCTGCTCAGCCTGATACTGCCGTCTTTGGCGAAAAAGACTTTCAGCAACTTGCAGTTATCAGACAAGTTGTTCGCGACCTAGGTCTTGCTGTTGAGATCATTGGTGAACCAACGGTGCGCGAAGACGACGGCCTCGCCATGTCGAGCCGGAATGTTCGACTGACACCTGACGCCCGGAAAAGCGCAACAGCGATTCATCGCGGCATGACCGAGGCAATCCGTGGTGTGACACCAACAACTGCACCGTCTGACATCACCAAACATGTTGAGCGACGCATCAACGAAGCCGGGGGAACCGTCGACTACGTCGCCGTTGTCGACCCAAACACGCTTGAACCCGTCACGACACTTGAACAACGTTCACAACTCCTTGTCGCAGCCTGGTTCGGCGATGTCCGACTCATTGACAACGCCACGATTTCGGCTCACCCGTAACCGGCGTGTCAACCGATCGAGGCGGCAACTAGATTTGCCCAGATGGTGACTTCATCCGAGTGGGCTCATCGCCCACAATCGCTGTGGGAAGACACTCTTCTCGATGAGGAACGATGTGCCGAGGAGCCATTCGATGGGTCATTGTCAGTTGACATCACCATTGTCGGTGCAGGGCTGACGGGCCTTTGGTCGGCCTATTACCTTGCAGAGAAACTGCCAGATGCATCAATTGCTGTCATCGATGCTCATGGTGTCGGATTCGGAGCAAGTGGACGAAACGGTGGATGGGCATCAGCGCTCCTCCCGATGGGACTCCAGCGCGTCGAGCGCGAACATGGCAGAGGAGCTGCAATTTCTCTTCAGTCGGTCATGCACGACACGCTGGACGAGATCGAGCGTGTACTTGAACACGAGCACATTGATGCCGGCGCTCAACGTGGTGGAACAATCACTGCAGCGCGATCCGCGCCTCAACTTGACCGGGTTGCCCACGAAGTAGCGACCTACGAGCAGTTCGGGTTTGGAGATGACTACCAACTCCTTGATGCGCAATCCGCGCGCAACATCTGCAACATGTCGGAACTTCGTGGAGCGTTACACACCCCTCACTGCCTTGCGGTCCACCCAGCCAAACTGACTCACGGAGTTGGCCGCGCTGTGCTACGCAAAGGGGTCAACCTTTTGGCGCCTGTCCGAGCAACGAACGTTCGGCGTGGGTTCGTCGACACCGACAAGGGGCCGATTGCCACGAAATACATCGTTCAGGCCACCGAGGGATACACCTCGCAGATGGCCAACCAGCATCGCAATATGGTCCCGCTCTACTCAATGATGATCGCAACGGAGCCCTTGACAGATGACGTGTGGGCAGCCATTGGCCTCACCGATCGGCCGACATTCGATGACACTCGCCACCTCATCGTGTACGGGCAGCGAACAGCAGATGGACGACTTGCGTTTGGTGGACGAGGAGCGCCGTACCACTTCGGCTCAGCGATCAAGTCGACATTTGACACAAATCACACAATGCGCAATCGAATTCAACAAGCCCTTGTAGATCTTTTCCCTGCACTCCACGAGACCGAGATCACTCACCATTGGGGAGGACCACTCGGGATACCAAGAAATTGGGCATGTTCTGTTGACGCAAATTGGGAAGATGGCGTCATTACCGCTGGGGGCTACGTAGGCGATGGGGTGAGTGCGACAAACCTTTTTGGAAGAATCGTCGCCGACCTCATTGCAAGGCGCGAACTTGACCACGGACAACACTCCCCTTCAGAGTTGCTACAACTTCCCGTCGTGGGTCCGCTGTCCCGCCGCTGGGAGCCTGAACCAATCCGATGGATTGGAATCAATTCAGGACGGTTGGCTGCGAGAATTGCAGATCGCTCCGAGCAACGCACAGGGCGCAAAAGTCGTTTTTGGGGAGGGTTCATCGACGGTCTGCTACGTCGATGATCAGCGGCGAATTGTCGGATCTGTAAATCGAGCGAGCAATCGCAAGGTGTGCACCGATGACCCTGAAAGCACTCCACCACGGCCAAGTAAACGGCCACCTTGCCAATTTGAGAGCCCCAGTTCAGGCTGACCAAGTGCATATTGACCGTCAACCCAGCGCGTAAACCCGTTACCGACAAACGGGACATCTGCCGACGAGTACACCCGCTCGATCATCTCCGAATCGTCGGTGAGAACCGACACGACAAAATGCGGGCTGTGCTCATTGCAGAGCGAAATTGCCTCTGCAACCGAGTCGACAAGCACCAATGCGAATTCTGGGTCATTCTCCCATTCATATTCGTAACCAAGGCCCTCATCGGGAAGCGGCTCGCATCGAACCAGCCCGTCAAGGTCGAGCGATTCGATGTGGCCGATGACTTCAGCGTCACCACGAACGATTGCTGTTGCACCCCTCGTCGTTGCTGCCGCAACTGCGGCGCTGATGATGACCGGAATCATCTCACCTGAAACCGAGCGCATGACACAGCACACATTCAAGGTGTTGCACACCTTGCGATCGAGAGAGGCTGCCACCACTGGCTCTACGCGGGATGCCACGGCGTCACTTGGAATGACCATCCACGCCCCACCCGTTCCGTGCAAACTCACAGGAGTACCTGCAGCCCGAGCGATTGAACCAAGTTGATCAACAGCAGGACCTGATCCACGAGCAACTGCAAGGGCGAGCCGCCGATCACCAAACAGCGCCCATCCGGCAGCGTGAGCACGCGACTCAACAAGCACGATGCACGATGGTGGTAGACCCGCATTTGCAAGGGCTGGCTCGACAGCATGTTCCATCAGTGCTTGTGCGGTGCGCAACGCATCTGAACCAATCCTCAACACCGCCGTGTTACCAGTTCTCAGAACCCCTGCAGCATCCGCGAAGACATTCGGTCGACCTTCAAACACGAACCCGACCACTCCGACCGGTGCTCGACGAACCTCGATACCCCAGCCATCATGTTCGATGAGGTCGACGGTTTCATCACGCCGCATGTCGATAGCACCCCACATTTGGAGCCCTGCAACCATGTCATCAATCATCTTCGGTGACAGCTCTAAACGCGTGGTTGACCGGCCACGCCCCTGAGCATCGGCAACGTCAGCGGCATTCGCCGCAAGAACCTCGCCGACAACTTTCCTCGAGGTCAATGCTGATGCGAATGAGTGAAAAAACGATGTGATGTCATCATCTGAGCACTGAGCCAGTTGCGAGAATGCATCGACGGCAGCAGCAACGGCATCTGCTGCAATCAGAGCTTCGCTTGCGGGCACGTGCAACAACGTGTCACCAGAAACTAGAAGTTGATCGCCGGCTTCAAACGCATCCGCCAACTCTGCGCTCACACGAATAGCACTATCTCCGCCGGTCAACACCAGTTGGCCTTCAGCGAGACGCTCGATGCGTTCAGCCATTCGCACTCACCTCGTGCATCTCAACTGCCCGCCCAAGCTCAATCGACCGATGGGCAGCCAGCCCAATAGCAACCGACTTCATTCCATCGACCAGAGTCACCTTCGCTGGCGTCTGGCTGCGAATTGCTTCGAGAAAATCGACGTGCTCGAGGTAACTCGCCCCGTTGTGAAGTCCGACGTGGCGAATACTCTCATCAGTAATTGAGCGCTCGGCAACGACATGCTGCCCATCAGCTCGTCGCCCAATTCGAAGAATCGACTCGGTGACCATCGCTTCAAGTTTGCCTTCGTCACCTGTCACCGAAATTTCCTGCTCATTCTTACTCGCTTCAGCGAACATGCAGAGATCGAGCAGCCCGCGAACACCGTTATCAAAATCAACAATGACAAAACCGTTGTCCAGGATGTCCGGAGTCTCGCCGTTGTACGACTCATCGAGGTGGTTCACATCTTGAGCCCCTGATGCAAAGACGCGAACCGGCTCAGCGTCTGCAATGAGTCGCATGAGATCGAAAAAATGGCAGCACTTCTCGACAAAGGTTCCGCCAGTGTTTCGGTTGAACCGGTTCCAGTCACCCACCTTTTCAAGAAACGGAAAGCGGTGCTCGCGGATGGCCACCATCTTGACGTTCCCGACTGTTCCGGTGCGAATTTCATCGAGCATCGCTGTCGTGGGCGGCATGTATCGATATTCGAGTCCCATCCACACCACTCGACCGGGAACCCCCTCAGCGGCCGCATCGACGACTCGCTGACAGTCCTCGATAGTCGTGCAAAGTGGCTTTTCAACCATGACGTGGAGATCTGTTGCGAGAACATCGCTGAGCACATCGACATGGGTCATGTTCGGTGTCACGATGACAACTGCATCAATCAACCCAGAACTGAGCATGTCGCGATAATCAGCGAACTCAACGACATCAGTGCCACTGAGTTCGCGGACAGTGTTCGCCCCAATCGCCCGACGTTCAGCACTTGGATCGGCGATGGCAGTGACACCCGTTCCATCAAGGTGAAGAATATTTTCGATGTGTTCAACACCCATCATCCCAGTTCCGATGACGCCGTAGCGGACTCGGTTCGTAGTGGTCGTTGTTGAGTCAGTTATTGCCACGTCCAAAAGCGTACGCTCGAAATATGGAAGACAACCGTTTCTACTTCCGGCAGTTGCTATCGGGTCGCGATTTTGCGGTCGGCAATGACTTTGCTACTCAGATGGTCAACTTTTCTTATGCAATCGGAGACCGCTCAACCGGGTCGTGTGTCCTTGTCGATCCTGCTTGGAATGTGAACGACCTCGTCAACATTGTGGAAGCCGATGGCATGAACGTCGAAGGCGTCCTTGCGACCCACTATCACGCCGACCACGTAGGCGGCTCAATCATGGGACACGACATTGAGGGCGTTGCCGCCCTTCTCGAGCGAGTCGACTGCCCAATTCATGTGCAGTCCGCTGAGGTGCCGTGGATGGAACGAACCGCAAATGTCACCGCTGACCAACTCGTTGCCCACGCTCCCGGTGACGTGCTGAGCGTCGGAGACGTCAACATCACGCTGGTGCACACGCCAGGTCATACACCAGGAAGCCAATGTTTTCTTGTCGATGGTTGTCTCGTTGCTGGTGACACGCTCTTCCTCGACGGATGTGGTCGGACCGACCTACCAGGATCAGATGCGTCGGCAATGATGGAGAGCCTCCGCATGCTGTCAACCGTTCCCGATGATGTGATCTTGTATCCAGGACATCGCTACTCACTTGCATCATCAGCAACAATGGGATCCGTTAAGCAGTCAAACTTCGTCTTTCAACACTGAGTGACGCTGCTGAAATCGTGCTGACCTACCAGGTATCGACCTGAGGCCGAACAGGCCCCGAGGATTCACGAGGCGGTACAGACCGAAGCAATGTCGACAACCACCGCCGTGTGTCGGCTGGGTCAATGACGTCATCAATCTCAAACCATGTAGCGATACTCAAGGCCTTGCCATGCTCGTACAGCCGGTCGACAAGTTGCGTAAACAGTTGCTCCTGCTCTTCTGGTGAACCAGCCGCTTCGAGTTCTTTGCGGTACCCGAGGCGTACGTAGCCCTCGAGCCCCATCCCGCCAAATTCGCCGGTCGGCCAGGCGAGACACGCGAGTGGCGCTTTCGTGCTTCCGCCCATCATCGCCTGCGCCCCAAGCCCATACGACTTTCTCAATACAACGGAAATCACTGGGACAGAGACGTTTGCTCCAGTGACAAATAGGCGGCTGCAGTGTCGGACCAACGCGGTCTGCTCGACGTCGGGACCGACCATCATTCCTGGGGTATCGATAAGGGTGATGATCGGAAGGCCGTGGGCATCGCACAATTGCATGAACCGAGCAGCCTTATCCGCGCCGTCTGAATCAATCGCTCCAGCAAGATGCGCTGGATTATTCGCGATTACACCAACAGGGCGTCCCTCGACGCGAGCAAGAGCGGTAATCATTCCAATGCCAAAGTCTTTACGAATTTCGAGGACACTGTCTGCATCGAACATTCCGTTGATGACGTTGCGTACGTCATAGGCCCGGAGTCGATCTACTGGGATCACGTCTCGGAGCACGGCCTGATCTACACATGTCCACTCCTTTACCGGGCCTTGAAAGTACGAGAGATATTTCCGAGCGACCTCAACCGCTTCGGCCTCATCCTCAACCAAAATGTCGATTACGCCATTCGCCGCCTGAACCGACGTAGGACCAATCTCTTTCGGCTCATAAACCCCAAGCCCCCCACCCTCAATCATCGCTGGGCCACCCATTCCGATGTTCGAATCGCGGGTTGCGATCACGACATCGCAGCAGCCAAGAATCGCGGCGTTACCGGCGAAGCAATAACCTGAATTGATGCCGACCATTGGCACTGTGCCTGAGAGCTGTCCCCACCACAAAAAGGCGTAGCAGTCGAGGCCGGTGACGCCGCCGGTGTCGGTGTCTCCAGGTCGACCACCACCCCCTTCAGTAAAGAACACGACAGGCAGACGCAGCTCCTCGGCGAGTTCAAATAATCGGTCTTTCTTACGGTGGTTTTGATGACCCTGAGTGCCTGCGAGCACCGAGTAGTCATACGACATCACCACGCACTGCGCGCCATGTCCTTCAAATTTGTCACCGTTCACTGTTGCAATTCCGCCGACGAGACCGTCCGCAGGAGTGTTCTCAATGAGATCGTTGAGCTCGCGACGTTTCCGCTGGGCGGCCAGAACAAGCGGTCCGTACTCGATGAGAGAGCCCTCGTCGATCAGGTCCTCAACATTTTCACGAGCGGTGCGGTGTCCACGGTCGCGCCGGCGCGCAACCGCTGCTGGTCGCGCCGCGTCAAGTCCTTTTGCGTGTCGGTCGACGACCTCTGCGAGGTCGGGGCGATCGAGCCCTAAAGGCCCTGATGGCGCAACCTGATCAGCGAAATCCACAGCGTTGGAATCACCTGCTGCGCCCGCATCAATCGTTGCGATAACGTCCCCCGGCTTGACAGTTGAACCAACATCAACCGCCACCGACGTAAGCATTCCGGCTGCTGGAGCAACAATGTCATGATGAAGCTTCATCGACTCAAGAAGCCCAAGGACTTGCCCCTCCCGAACCATGCCGCCAGCGGCGATTTCCCATGTGACGATGGTGCCTTGCATTTCAGCAGTAAGAGCAACTTGTTGGTCTGAGGTCATGGTGCGAGTTTTGCAGTCGGCCTCTGGCAACACCGACTCGGCGCAGATGCGAGTGGGCTACAACTGGCCCGGACGACGTTGGAATGCCGTAATCGACTGATCCCCCATCACCAACTCGGCAGCGACAGCTGCGAAGAGCGCCGGAACAATGAAGTTTGGGCGTCCCGTCGATTCGGCAACGAACATCACGGCCGCAAGGGGAACCCGGTACCCAGCGCCAAGGAACGCCGCAATCCCGATCAAGGTGTAGAGCGAGAACCGTTCTGGGTGCACCACTTCGCCAACCGTGCGCCCAACGATTGCTCCACCGACAACGAGCGGAATAAAAACCCCACCAACACCGCCGCCGATCAGCGTTGCCGCGGAGGCAAATGACCGAATTACGAATACTGCAATGAGAAGCCAGAGCGCGATGTCAGCCTCAACGAACAACCATTGCTCAAGCACTTCGTAACCGGCGCCAAGACTTAATGGCAAGCCAGTGAGTTCGCGCGATAACAGGACGAGGCCAACGATTGTCGCAGAGGAAACCGTCATGCGAATTGGGAACGAACGGACAGAAAATGCTTTCGCAAAACGAATGAGCTTGGCAAATGCGCGTGCCCCGATCGCACATGCAACGCCGATCGCAAGCGCGCCGAAGAGGTCTCGCACCTCAAACTGCGGGATCGGAATGATCGTGCCGCCGAGTAGTGGAGTCGTATCGCTCAACGACACAAATGTGAAGTACCCAGTTGCGCTTGCAACAAGGGCAGGTAGCAGCATGCGACGTGCGAGGTCATCTCGGTACGGCACTTCGAGAGCAAAGATTGCTCCAGTTGCAGGCGCTTTGAAAATTGCTGCGACTCCTGCCGCAGCACCCGCTACCAGCAACGTTCGGTGATCACTGCCGCGAAACGGTGCAGGCAACCGGCGCTGAATTTGCGAGCCAAGCGCAGAACCGCCGTATAGCGATGGACCTTCGAGACCAAGAGCACCACCCGTTCCAAGTGACGCGATTGCTGCAATAACACGGGCAACAAGTGCCCGCGGTCCAAGCCGGTACTGAGAATCGTGGAATGCATGGAGATATTCGTCAGATGTTGACCCAGATACTCCGCCACCGATGTAACGAAGAGACAGCGCCGCAACGACAAGTCCGGTCACAGGAGCGGTGAGCAACATCCACAGCGGTGCTTCAAATAAACGTTCGTAGACAGCATGCACCGCAAGGTCAAAACCACGAACAAACAAGCCGGTCACAACTCCTGTGACAGCAGCGAGCAACACCACCTCGCGCGAACGTCGCACAATTGAGCGGAACTCGTCTCGCCGCTGCGAAAACACATCAGGGCGCACGGAACGAGCCACCCTGTTATGGATCAAGCGACTCGGCGACACATTCAAGCACTATAGGAGTTCGTTAAACATTTCACCGACATTGGTGGATGCAGTGTCTGCTACTGCAACGATTCAACCATCTGGCGAATGCCGTCTCTCAACTGGACCTTCGGCTCCCAACCGAGGAGGTCTCGTGCCCTTGAGATGTCCGGTTGGCGAACCTTAGGGTCATCAGATGGAAGCGGAAGGTACTCGATTGAGAGGTCTGCACCGAGCACCTCAGCGATGACATCAGCAAGTTCACGAATGGTGAACTCGTTCGGATTACCGATATTCACCGGTCTAACAACATCAGACTGCAACAGCCTCACAATGCCATCGACTTCGTCGGTGACATAACAGAAACTTCTGGTTTGGCTTCCGTCACCGTAAATGGTCAATGGCTTGCCGGCTAGCGACTGGTGAACCATATTCGTAACTACTCGTCCATCGTCTGGCTGCATGCGCGGCCCATAGGTATTGAAAATACGAACGATGCGAGCATCAAGTCCAGCTGATCGTTGATGTGCGGCGACAAGGGCCTCAGAAAAACGTTTCGCCTCGTCGTAGACCGAGCGCTCCCCAATTGGGTTGACGTTGCCCCAATAGGTTTCAACTTGAGGGTGCTCCAGCGGATCTCCGTAGACCTCGCTCGTTGATGCCATGAGAAACCGCGCACTACACGACACTGCGTAATTAATCAGATTCCACGTGCCCGTTGACCCAACGGCAAGAGTGTCGAGTGGCCGCTGCAGATAGGCCGGAGGCGAAGCTGGGCTCGCAAAGTTAAGAACTGCAGAAACGTCGTGCGGGTCAACCACATCGGTCAGTTGCTCAATGGCGCTCGGCAAAACGATGTCACCTTCGACGAATGTGAAGCCATCAGTTGCTGACAGATGCGAAAGATTTCCCGAGTCTCCTGTCGAAAGATCATCAACTGCGACCACTTGGTACCCGTCGGTAAGCAGCCGCTCACAAAGATGCGACCCGATGAACCCGGCGCCACCTGCAACGACAACGACCGAACCCTCTGGGAGCGAGGTCATCATGGCCGGCCGACACAGTCGTAGTTGAGCCCTACAGCTCGCACAGAACGCGGGTCGAGCAAGTTTCGTGTATCTACAACTGATGAGCCTGCAAGGAGGGCCGCTGCCTGGGCGAGGTCAAGTGACGTGAATTCTGGCCATTCGGTAAGGATGACGAGGACGTCTCCCCCGCGCATCGCATCCTCAATCGACTGCCGAACGTCAATGCCATCCAGGAACGACTGCTGCAGCTTGCTGAGGGTTCCCACAGTGGTCGGGTCATAGGCCTTTACCATCGCCCCGAGTTGTCGCAAACGACGAATTACACTGAGACTTGGAGAGTCACGTAAATCATCGGTGCCAGCCTTAAACGTAAGTCCGAGCACTGAGATCGTTGTTCCAGAGAGATCGTTCTTGCCCGCCGCATGTTGCACCTTGCGAACCATTCGCTCACGCTGCTCAGTATTGACTTCGATGACGCCGCGCATCATCGAAAAGTCATAGCCATGGCTCGCTGCAACGTGAACCAAGGCATGTGAATCTTTCGGGAAACAACTTCCTCCCCAACCCGGCCCAGGTCGTAAGAATTCGCGTCCAATTCGACGGTCGGAGCCAATACCTTCGACAACATCAACCACATCAGCGCCAACTGCTTCGCACATTGCGGCGACCGCATTGACGAAGGAAATCTTCATCGCAAGAAAGCCGTTCGCCGCGTACTTGATGGTCTCAGCAGAGGCGGCGTCGGTAATGATGATTTGGGTATCGATTGATGAGTACAGAGCCGCAACTTGTTCGGCAGCGCGGCGGTCATCTGCTCCAACAACTACTCGATCTGGATGAAGGAAATCATTGACTGCAGTTCCCTCGCGCAGGAACTCTGGGTGCGAGACGACGGCGACATCCGGTCGTTGAATAACTTCGTCCACCACGATGGTGGTCCCGACGGGCACTGTTGACTTATTGACGACAATGGCGCCCTTGCGAAGAACGGGTCCAATCTCTGCACTCGCCGCCTTGATATACGTGAGGTCGGCAGAACCATCATCATCTTGTGGTGTTGGCACGCACAGGAACACAATGTCGCAACGCTCGGCAACTTCAGTCGCACCAGCCACAAATTCAAGTCGGCCAGCTGAAATTCCTTCAGCGACGATCTCGCTGAGGCCCTCCTCCACGATGGGAATTTCACCCTTGCGCAACCTGTCGATCTTCTCGACGTCAACATCGCCACACACGACTGTGTGCCCGATGTGGGCAAGGCATGCTCCGGTGGTGAGACCGACATAGCCGACTCCCACAACTCCAATCACTGGCGAATTACTCATTGTGGTCAATTTCTCTTGTCCTCAACTCGAAGGCGTCACACCTCTGGCTCGTGATGGGAAGTGCGCCCCATGAGACTAACTGGGAAACTAGGGTCAACATCGTGATGACAGTTCTCAGCGCACCGCTTCAAACCAGCGTCGATACCGCCTGCCCAGACGGAGGGGCGATCTGTACTTGGGTGTACGACATCTCTGGTGGAAGCGATCGTCTCGCGCAGTTTTCGGAGTGGTTTCTTGACCGGCCAATCAGATTTCTGGCCGTCATTCTTGGTGCGTGGCTGCTCTCGAAAGTTCTTCGCCGGTCAATCCGGAAAGTTGTTACCCACATCGTTACCGCTGATCGCTCCTCGACATTGCAGCGCTTAGACCGACTCGGCGTTCCAATTTCTGGTCTTGTCGAACCCGAAGAGGATCCAATCGTTGTTGAACGCCGCCATGCCCGAGCACTTTCGATTTCAAACGTTCTCGGATCAGCAGTGTCAGTTGCAGTGTGGAGCATTGGTTTCACGACTGCCCTTGGAACAGTCGGTATCAACCTCGGACCGCTCATTGCCGGTGCGGGAATCGCTGGTGTTGCGCTTGGTTTCGGCGCTCAAAGCCTGGTGCAAGATTGCATTGCTGGACTGTTCATGTTGCTCGAGGACCAGTACGGAATCGGGGATGTCATCGATCTCGGTGAGGCGGTTGGGGTCGTCGAAGAAGTCACCCTTCGCACAACTGTCCTGCGATCCCTCAATGGCACCGTGTGGCATGTCCCAAATGGCCAAGTGTCCAGAGTAGGCAATCTCAGCCAACTCTGGTCGGTCGCGGTCATTGATATTGATGTTGCCTATGACAGCGACCTTGCTGAAGTTCGGTCCATTCTCAATGAGGCCGTCTCAGAGGTTTGTGCTCGCGAGGAGTTCACCGAATCTGTGCTCGAACCCCCTGTCGTGCTCGGCGTTGAGTCACTCGGCGCAGATGGCATCACCCTTCGCGTCACCATCAAGGTAGACCCAGGCGACCAGTGGTCAATTCAACGCGCCGTCCGCGAGCACGTCAAAGTTGTTTTCGACCGGCATCAGATTGAGATTCCGTTCCCGCAACGCACAGTGTGGGTTCGCAACGAGGGCGAGATCTCCTAACAATGTCGGCGCCATTGCTGTGGGGAGTAGCGGTACTGCTCGGAGCGTTTCGGCTCATCTGGTGGCTTGGGGCAAACGACCACATCTTGTGCGGGTCGCCCAAATCACATCCAAGCGACGAACACGACGTCGAACATTGCCCTCCTGCCCTCGCTGCGTTTGCACTAGTGGGCGCTGACAGCGGAACATGCTTCCTCCCTGTTCAGGCCGCCACAGCAGCGGTAGCTGATCTCGTCCAGCGTGACGTCCTTCATGCAACCACCGATGGAGACATCGCAACAATTTCGCTTGGGAACGCCACCGAACTCAGCGGAGATGATGCTTTGCTCGTGCACATGCTGCAGACCCGGATGAGCGAATCTGACAGTGTTTCAGAAGGTGTTGGCTCCGGAACCCTGGCCCACCACCCACCCGGCCAAGTGTGGTGGTTGCGTTACCGAAGAGCTATAACTCTGCGATCACGCAATCTTGGCCTCACGCAACCACGCCCGTTTCTCCAAATCTTCTTCGGTATTTCGGGCATCGCTGCGGCAATTGGCCTCGCTGGTCTCTTTATTGCGCTTCGGTCACTTATTCGAGCGATGACTGCGCTCGACCCGTTTGAACTCAACCTCTGGTGGCTCATCCTTGGTGGAGTCGGCATTCGCCTTGCGTTAGACGCGTTTCGCACAGGAATAGAGCGCTCTGACGTGCTGACCGCAACCGGTCGTCACTACGCAGTGCGCTTAAGTCACTTGCGAGATCGACTCGTCGAGACTGTTGGTCTCGTCGATGGCATTGGAGACTCACGCGATATTGCTCACGCAATTGCCCTGGGAATACCCACGCGGGCAACTCGGCAAATTCCGCTGTTCTCCCCACACGATGAGCACCTGATTTGGTCATCCTCTGGTGACTCAGTACGACTCAGTCGGGTTAGACGTGACTGGCGCCCAGGCGAAGGCACGCGGCCCCCTGTGGCCATTACCGCCGGACTCTCTACCGCCGTCATCGCTCTCGTCGTTCGTCGTGCGGTACATGCAATCTCAGCACGTGACTGGTTGACCTCCCTCTCTGCCGACAGCCCTGCCGCCGTCGGCGACCTCGAGCGATTGCTCTCGATTGGTGGCCAGGCAGCTCTTCTGGTCGTGTTTGGAGGAATCTGTCTCGCCGTTGCAGGATTCATCGACGTCTTCGCTCGCAGAACCTTCCATGGCACAGTGATTGACGTTCGGCTACCTGAGTCGCAAACGATGGCCCAGAAACTTCAAGAATTTCTCACTGGCGCGGGCCACGATGGAGTGGCCATCGTCGAGGTCACACTTGATCTCAACGACTCTCATAGGCCGTGCACCATCGTTGTTGATGCCAATGCGGCAGCGCCTATCGGATCTCAGGTTGCCGTTGAGCAGACCCTGCTCCTTCGTAGGGTGAGGTCGGTCGCTCCTCGGGGAACGTCAGGGGCACACCTATCTGGCTCTACGCTGAGCAGATGACTCAGCATCGCCAGCAGATCGTCACCCTCGACTTGGAAGGTGTGCTCGTTCCGGAAATTTGGGTTGCTGTTGCCGAGCGAACAGGCATCGAAGAACTTCGACGCACGACCCGCGATGAACCTGACTATGACGTCCTCATGCGGCAACGACTAGGTCTACTCGACATACATGGCTTGACGATGTCGACGATTCAAGATGTCATTTCAACGCTGTCTCCCCTCGACGGCGCGAAAGATTTTCTCGATGAGTTACGCGCAGAATTTCAGGTGCTCATCCTGTCAGACACCTTTGAGCAATTTGCCCAGCCACTCATGCGTCAACTTGGGTGGCCCACCATTTGGTGTCATCAACTGCTCACCGCCGATGACAAGATCATTGATTATCGACTTCGAATCGACGATCAAAAACGCAAAGCAGTTAACGCATTGAAGTCGCTTGAGTTCACCGTCGTTGCAGCAGGCGACTCATACAACGACACAACAATGCTGGGCGCAGCGCACGCTGGATTCCTGTTTCGGGCGCCTCAAAACGTTCGGGAGGAATTCGACTTTCCTGCAATCGACGAGTACGCCGAACTGCTGGGTGGTATTCGAGCGGCATTTGCAGCGATAGGCAGTTAGTTCCCAACCCAAGTTGCACGGGCCGCAAAGCGTAACCTGCCCAGGTGCCGTCAGCCACGGGATCTCCTCCCACACCATCGCAGTCTCTCGGAAGTGGCCTCATTGGCGCAGCGATCGCAGTCTCTGCTTGGGGATCGTCAGGGGTCATCGTCAAAGCAGTCGACCTCGACCCCGTTGCCATCTCCTTCTACCGGTTTACGGTGTACTCGCTCGCAATTTACGTTGTGTTACGAATTCGCGGGACCACACCAACGCTGTCTGTTCTGAAGCATTCTGCTGCCGGTGGTATCTCGCTTGGCGTTGATGTCGTGCTGTTTTTCACTGCCGTGAAAACCACAACGGTTGTCAATGCGACAACCATTGGTGCCCTGCAACCAATCATCATTCTCGCAATTGCGTCGCGGTTCTTTGGAGAACGGATTCGCCTACGCGAAGTCGTTGCTGCGCTTGCAGCCATCGCAGGGGTGATCATCGTAGTTACCCAGTCGTCCGGGAGCCCAGAATGGAATGGAGCGGGCGATCTTGCGGCGCTTGGCGCACTGTTTGCGTGGACGGGTTACCTCGTCATGTCAAAGCGATCTGCCGGAGTACTGACATCGACCGAGTACACCCTTGGAACAGGGTTCTGGACCGCTCTCGTCGCCCTGCCAGTCGGTTTCGCTGCCGGTCAAGACATGTCGCTCCCAAATCCGAGACAGTGGGTGGTCCTACTTATTCTCGTCATCATCGGTGGACTGCTCGGCCATTCGCTCATGAACTGGTCGCTCACTCGAATACCGCTATGGCTTGTTTCGACACTCTCATTGCTGATCCCAATCGTGTCATCGCTGACCGCTTGGGCCGCTTTGGGCGAGTCGCTGACTTCGCTTCAGCTTGCCGCCATGGGATTTGTCGTCATTGCACTCTCAGTCATCGTGACCTCTCAACGAAATCCCACACCGGCTCCACCACCGACTGCTCCGCTAGCCTCACTAGTAACGGATTCACCAGAAGGTGAATCATCGCCAACACCGCCCCCTAGCTCTTGATATTCGGAGAAATACAACATGTCTGACCAACCTGCAGCAATCGATTACACCTTCACCGATGAGGCTCCCGCTCTCGCCACCTATTCGCTGCTTCCGATTGTCCGAGCGTTCGCAGGTGTGGCAGGAATTGATGTGACCTCGTCAGACATCTCGCTGTCTGGTCGCATTATTGCCGTGTTCCCCGAACGTCTCAGCGAGGATCAGCGCATTCCTGACCATCTCGGGCTCCTCGGCGATCTCACAGCAGACCCAACTGCGAACATCATCAAGTTGCCGAACATTTCAGCATCAGTTCCTCAGCTGAAGGCAGCGATTGCAGAGCTGCAAGCAAAGGGTTACGACATCCCAGACCATCCCGATAACCCATCCACAGATGAGGAGCGTGAAATTCGCGCAAGGTTTGACAGAGTGAAGGGCTCAGCGGTGAATCCAGTTCTCCGCGAAGGCAACTCCGACCGTCGTGCGCCAAAAGCCGTTAAGGACTATGCCCGCAGCCACCCTCACTCAATGGGAGCATGGAGTAACAACTCTGAGAGCCATGTGGCGACGATGTCTGAGGGCGACTTCCGGTCAAACGAACAGTCCGTCACGATTGCGGCTGACACATCATTACGAATTGAGCATGAAACCATTGACGGCAACGTTTCTGTCCTTAAAGACAGCGTTGCAGTTCTTGCTGGCGAAATTGTTGACAGCACATTTATGGATGTTGCAGCACTTCGCGCCTTCCTCAATGACCAGATCGAAGATGCTCGCTCATCCGGCGCGCTGTTCTCCCTCCATATGAAGGCAACCATGATGAAGGTTTCTGACCCCATCATCTTCGGCCACGCTATCCGAGCATTCTTCGCTGACACCTTCGCCGATTTTGGTGATGTTCTCGAGAACGCCGGCGCGAATCCGAATAATGGTCTGGGTTCAGTTCTCAGCTCATTAGGCACGCTGTCGTCTGAACAGCGCGAACGAATCGAGCAGTCCATTGCCGCTGGAATTTCAAATGGTCCTGCTCTTGCGATGGTGGACTCAGACAAGGGCATTACCAACCTTCACGTTCCAAGCGATGTCATCGTCGATGCCTCAATGCCAGCGATGATTCGTACTTCTGGCCAGATGTGGAACAGCGATGGAGATCAGCAAGATGCAAAAGCCGTCATTCCTGATTCGAGCTATGCCGGTGTGTACCAGGTCGTCATCGACGATTGCCGTGAACATGGCGCCTACGACCCATCAACGATGGGATCTGTACCAAATGTAGGGCTTATGGCTCAAAAGGCCGAGGAATACGGATCACACGACAAGACGTTTGAAATCGCATCAGCTGGAACGGTTCGTGTTGTCGACTCAGCTGGAACCGTATTGATGTCGCATCAGGTGAACGCCGGCGATATTTGGCGAATGTGTTCCGTCAAAGACCTTCCCATTCGTGACTGGGTGAAACTTGCCGTTGGCCGAGCCCGTGCGACAGGCGCTCCCGCAGTGTTCTGGCTTGATGAATCGCGTGCACATGACCGAGAACTCATCGCAAAGGCCCGGAGCTACCTCAACGACCATGACACCAGTGGTCTCCAGATTGAGATCATGTCGCCAGTTGAGGCCACAAAGTTCTCGGTCGAGCGCATTCGGCGCGGCGAAGACACCATCTCGGTCACGGGCAATGTCCTTCGCGACTATCTCACTGACCTCTTCCCAATTCTTGAACTCGGCACGAGCGCCAAGATGCTCTCGATTGTTCCGCTGATGAACGGCGGTGGATTGTTCGAGACCGGTGCCGGCGGCTCGGCTCCAAAGCACGTGCAGCAGTTCGAAGCAGAAAATTACTTGCGTTGGGACTCGCTTGGAGAGTTCCTCGCCTTGGCAGTTTCGTTTGAACACCTTGCTTCCGTTACTGGAAATGCGAAGGCCGCAGTGCTTGCCTCAACACTTGATACGGCAACCGGGCAGGTTCTTGAACATGATCGCAGCCCAGCCCGTCGAGTTGGAGGCCTCGATAATCGCGGAAGCCATTTCTATCTCGCGCTGTATTGGGCACAAGCGCTCGCTGCGCAATCCAATGATGCCGACCTTGCCTCATCTTTTGCTCCCCTGGCTGACGCACTTTCCGCAGGTGAAGACCAGATCGTCGCCGAACTCGTTGCCGTCCAGGGATCTCCTTGCGACGTTGGTGGCTACTACCGGCCAAATGATGACCTCGCGAGCGCAGCGATGCGCCCGAGCGAGACATTCAACAACGCCCTTGCCTTGCTGAATTCTTGATGTCTTGTTGCTGGGTCGGTTGCTGCGTCAGCTTGCCGGCTCAGCAACGAATACCGGGATGACTCGATTCGCCTCAGCAGCTTTCGTTTCGTACTCAAGGAATGGCGCAAATACGTTGGCGGAGCGTTCCCACCACTCCGCACGCTCATCACCGCTAATCTCTCGGACCGTATAGGCGCTCGGCGCCGAACCATCTTGAATCATCACCGATGGGTCCGTGAGCAGGTTGTGGTACCAGCCTGGGTGTGTTGGTGCACCACCCTTTGACGCTACGAGCGCATATTTCCCCTCGTGCTCAACCCGCATCAATGCGATTTTGCGAGTTGCCCCCGTCTTAGAACCAGTCATGGTGACAATGATCACTGGAATGCCGGTGTCACGAAGAGTATTTGCTCGCGTGCCGCCTGAGGCTTCGTACTCTGCGACTTGATCGGCAACCCATTGCATCGTGCTCGGTATGTAGTTATCGCTCATTTCTCGAGACTAACGACAGTTAGAGCGCCAATGAGTGTCATGTGACCGGTGTGACCGGTCCCGATCCCTCGATATGGCCAACGACATTTCGCGCCGCAAGAGTCGCCATCGCTGTTCGAGTCTCAACCGTTGCCGAGCCGAGATGCGGCACGAGGACAACATTGTCGAGACCCAGCAGACCAGGATGAACTTCTGGCTCGTGCTCGAATACATCAAGTGCTGCACAAGCGATGCCACCGTTGACGAGCGCCTCAACCAATGCAGACTCGTCGACAATTGGCCCCCTGGCCGTATTGACCAACACGGCGTCATCTCTCATCGTGCTTAACGCCCAAGCATTGATGAGGTGATGGGTTTCTTCGCTGTATGGGCAGTTGAGTGAGACGACATCAGAGGTGGCGAGCAGCTCGTCAAGGTCGCATCGCCGGGCCGAAAGGGCGTGTTCGATGTCGGCAGAAACTGCATTTCGGTTGTGGTACACGACTGACATTCCAAACGCACGCGCTCGATGAGCAAGGGCCTGGCCGATCCCACCCATTCCCACAATGCCAAGCTGGCGACCTTGCAGACCTGAGCCCAGCATCATAAACATTCCCCATTTCCAAGGTGCTCCCGATCGAATCAGTCGTTCACCTTCGCCAAGCCGACGAGTTGCCATCAGGATCAGCCCCATCGCAAGGTCAGCAGTTGCGTCGGTCAAGACGCCAGGGGTGTTCGTCACCGTGACGCCACGTGCATGACAGGCGGGAACGTTGATGTTGTTGTAGCCGACAGCAACGTTGGCGACGATTTTGAGGTTTGGAGCGGCGTCGAGAAAGGCCTCGTCAACGGTGTCAGTGAGAATGGTGACAACTGCGTCGGCAGATGCGAGTTGGCCGTTCCGTATGTCATGAGGAATCGGTTCGTCCTGCGTCCAGGCCCAGACCTCGCCAACTGTTTTCAGAAGGTCAATACCTGGCTCTGGAATTCTGCCCGTGACGACGATCTTTGGGGCAGTCATTTCGCTCCCTTGTCAATCCACTCCGCAAATTTCTGCAGGCCGCGTTCAATACGCTCAACCCCAATTCCTGAGTACGCAAGTCTGATGAACTTGTCGTCTTCATCGGGAAGTGGTCGCCCGAAATGATGTCGGGTACAAAATGACATTCCCGTCGATTGAAGCGCTGCCGTCGCGAACTCCCCAACGTCGGTGTGACCCACACGGTCCATTGCTTCGGCTACCCGAGGAAAGAGGTAAAACGTTGCCTCTGGAACAGCAAATTCGACTCCTGGCACATCGGCGAGGGCGCTCGCGGTTGTGTCTCGACGTCTTCTCAACTCGTCAAGCAATGGCAATGACCCGGAAGGGTCATTGAGGGCTGCAACACCTGCATGTTGCACGAAATGCGTTGTACAACTCTCGTCATTGGTGTTGAGTTTTGCAATTGCCTCGATGACCGGAACCGGACCGGCGGCGCACCCGAGTCTCCAGCCGGTCATCGCAAATCGTTTTGAGAAGGTGTACAGAATGATCGTTCGTTCGCTCATTCCTGGAAGAGATGCAATCGATGTCGAGGTTCCTGAATACCTCATTTCGAAATAGGCCTCGTCCGACAGCACCCACAGGTTGTGCTCAACTGCAATTTCGGCAATCCGTTCCATCTCTTCTCTACTGCTTTCGCAACCGAGCGGATTCTGGAGATTGTTGTAGATAAGTAGCCGAGCCTTTGGTGCCTGTTCTTCGATCCGAGCAAGATCAATCTCAAATCCTGTCGGTGTCATCGAATAGCCGTATGGCAGTGGAGTGCCACCGAAGTATTCGACCTGGCTCTCGTAGATCGGGTATCCAGGGGTTGGATACAGCACACCATCACCAGAATTCATCAGCGTCTGAATGAACTTTGTGATGACCGGCTTACCGCCGGGCTGCACGGCAATGTTGTTTGACTCGAGATGCAGACCGCGTGCTGAACCGATGTCGTGAGCTAGTGCAGCACGCAACGACTCGATACCTGCGCCTGCGCAGTACCCCGTATATCCAGAATCAATTGCATCCTGCATCGCATCGACAATGTTTCGAGGTGTTGCAAGGTCAATATCTCCGAGGTGGAACGGAAATACTTCGTTGCCAGCAGTGGCCCACTCGGCTGCTGCTTTTGACACCGCGAACGCTGTTTCTGTTCCGAGATTGGAAAGTCGGTCTGCAAGTCGTAGCTGTTGTGGTGCACCCATGTTCCCCCCCTGAATGCTCTTTACAAATTGTACAACCAGTGGCAATACGCAGATGCACTTTCACGACGATGCCCACCTCAATTGAGGTGGGCATCGTCGCCCTTGGGAGGAGAACCCGGCACTTATGCGGTTCGCTGGCGTGAAATCAATGCAGCAAGCCCCAGGGCAAGCAAACCGAAGGCAATGACAACGAGTTGCGGGCTACTGCCTGTCGCAGGAAGCGTCACTGAAGCCACAGCCAATTCGGCGTCAATTTCACTTCCTGTCACCTCATATATGGTCGTCGTCCCGGAAAGCTCATTGGAAACAAGCACAAGCGGCTTAGAAGTTGGGCTGTCGCTTGCGCTCACAAATTTGACACCTTCCGGTGACACATCTTTGGTGCCGGGGCGAGAATGGCTTCCACCAGCCGCATGCTCATCTAGCGCCAAGTTGACGTACGACTCAAAGTGTCCATCGGTCGGGTTGGTGATGTCATAGACCATAACTCCACCTTGGCGCTCCAGCGCCACAAAGGCGTAATAGCGGCTGCCAATGCGACCCACTGCAAGCCCTTCAGGCTCGACGCCTTTGTCGTCTGATCGAGCATCAACCTCGTCCGCCATCGAGGCAATCATCTCCTCTGCAGTGGCAAGTTCATCGTCTGCGTTGGCATTGAAGTAATCGGGATAATGCTTGGCGATGTACTCCTCAAACTCAGAACCCGGGTCGTAAGCGACTTCACCGTCGGTCGTCCAGATGGTGAACGACCTTGCGCCCCACATGTACAGCTGGTCTATCGGATCGCTGGTTGGCATTGCAGTCGTCGAATTGAGACGGCCAAGCAGAGTTTCGTCTCCAGCATCGGCCAGCACGTCAGCAGAAAGAGTTGAGCCTGTGTAGTCAAGATCTGCCATGCGCTCTTCTTCGCTGTAGCAGTCGTAGTCTCTCGAATCACCCTCATTGGCTGTCACGAGATACGTCGCTCCGTTGACCGTGTAGTTATCAATTGCATCGGGCATGTAGATACCTCGCACATCCCAATTCTGAAGATTGATTCCATCGTCCTTGTTCGACGCGTCCATCAGAAGGTTTGAGAAATCTTTCGTCCCGAGAGCCCAGACATCGGTGATCTCGGGTACGTCAAGGTCGACCACCGCAATGGCGTTGGCCTCCTGCAGCGTGACGTAGGCCGTTGACGAGTCTGAACTTACGGTCACGTATTCGGGTTCAAGATCCTTTGATCCATCCGAGCCCGGCCAGAAGATACGAACGCCCGAGGCCTTCAGTGCCGCTGTATCGAATGCGTCAAATCCGAGCACATCTGCAACTCCATGAGGTTCACCATCCGAGTTCAACGAAATTACTGCGATTGTTCCGGCTGGATCAGTGGCAAGATCAATGTCCTCCTCTTCTCCACCGCCAAGCGCATCAGTCGCGCACAACGGCTCACCTTCTCCAGCGACAACAACCTTTCGCCCATCGGGGCTGAAGCCAAGCGAATCAGGTAGCACTCCGACACCGATCACATCGCTAACTTCACCATCAGCATTAAAGAAGACTGCGACTCCAGATGCAGCAGTCGGGACACCCGTCGTTTCGTCATAGGAGGGATCCCGTTCAACTCCGGCCACAAAGACACCGTTGTGAGCCGCAACTCCGTTCACCCCATCGCCGTACTCGGACATATCGACCGAGGTCACGAGAGCCGGAGATGTGGGGTCGGAGATATCGATGATGTCCACTCGATTTAGATCGTCATTCGATACCGCCATTAGCGCTGAACTCGCATCGTATGCCACAACCTCGGCTCGGGCGAGACCACCGCCCTCGTAAGTTCCGAGAGCCGTCAGTGTCACCGAACCGGACGGTTCGGGGGCGTCAGCAATTGCAATCGCTGGAAGAAATAAGAACGCAAGCCCTACGACCGAGGCCAAAGTGGCATTCCGCTGAGTTCGTTTCATTTTTTGCCTTTCAAGTTGGTAGCGAACGCCAGTATCCGCCCATCAAATGAACAGCCACTTACACCTAACTTTCCATCAGGTGAACTTCGCTCAAACTTCCGTTTCTCAATCGACGAAGCCCGGATACCGAAATCCACCTCATTTCGGTTTAGGTTGGAAAGATGTCAACACCAAGCAGCGTCGACTTCCATTTTGATGTCATGTGTCCGTGGGCTTATCAAACCTCGTTGTGGATTCGTTCGGTTCGCGCAGAAACCGGGCTCACCATCAACTGGAAGTTCTTCAGCCTTGAAGAGGTCAATCGGGCCGAAGGCAAAAAGCACCCGTGGGAACGCGAATGGTCGTATGGATGGTCGATGATGCGAATCGGGGCCTACCTACGTCGTACATCCATGGATGATCTCGACCAGTGGTATGCGAGTGCCGGAAAGGCTCTACACGTTGACGGTCACAAGCCGCACGACCCGGACGTTGCCCGTCACCTTCTCGATGAACTCGGGCTTGATCCTTCGATTGTTGACAAAGCCATCGAAGACCAAACCACTCATGACGAGGTTCGGGCTGATCATGATCGAGTCATTGCTTCGGGTGGGTACGGAGTTCCGACGCTGTACATCGACAACCACTGCCTGTTCGGACCCGTGTTACTCGACCCGCCAACAGGCGATCAAGCGGTCCGCCTTTGGGAAGCGGTTTCACTATGGGCCGAGTTTCCGCATCTCTACGAATTGCAGCATCCGAAAACCTCACCAGACGAACACGCGATTGCAACAACGTTTCGCCCGTATCTCGAAGCACGAGACTGGGTATCGATCAATCGAGGAAAAGTGGTGCCAATTGGATCATCACCTGACATCACTGGAGCATCATCATGAGCCATCCCGCCTTACACGGACTTGACCTGTGCTGGTCATCACTTCAGTCGCTACTTGACGAACTGTCCGCCGACCAATGGTCCACTCAGTCGTTGTGCCCAGATTGGGATGTCGCTGGTGTCGTCATGCACCTCGTCGCAGTAGAAGAAATGCTGCTTGGCCGCCCACCTAGCGAGTTCGCTGAGCGACTTCCATTTGATGAGCTTGCAGGATTCACGGAAGCGATGTCGAAATTGACACATTCCGAACTTGCTGAAAAGTTCAGGACTGTCACCGCAGCCCGCAAAGCCGAACTCGCTGCAATGTCCGACGAAGATTTCGCCACACCCGTCATGACACCGGTTGGCCCAGGTACTTATGGTCGTTTCATGGACATTCGCGTGTTTGACTTCTGGGTACACGAACAAGACATTCGAACACCCCTCGGTCTGCCAGGACATGAAGATGGTGCGGCTGCGGAGCGTTCCATCGATGAGATCCGTATGTCGATGCCCTACATCGCTGGAAAGCGAATCGGCGTTGCTGATGGCGAATCATTACGAGTTCAACTCAGCGGACCGGTGAGCGGCGAGATCACCATCCGTGTTGATGGTCGGGCGGGTCTCGTCACCGATTCAGATCCGACCACGGCATCAATTACTGCCGACTCAACAACCTTTGCGTTGCTGGCTTGCGGAAGAGTTGATCCGCAGACACGAATTGACTCAGGTCAGATCACATGGTCTGGTGATGCTGAACTTGGAGAGCGTGCTGCACGGAGCCTCCGCTTCACGATGTAATGCTTCACGATGCCAGTTGTCGCCTCGAGATAAGTGATATCGAGATGACGAGACCAGCGAGCGCGACGATCACCGATGGCCACCACCAAGCCGGCTGATACCGAAATTCAATAATGTGAGTTCCCTCGGGCACCTTCACTCCGAGATACAAGCCATCAACCTCGACGATTTCGCTTGGCTGACCATCGACAGTCGCTGTCCACCCCTCTAAAGCCTGCACGAGTGCCGAAATCAGCGCTGGCTTGTCAACGTCGGCTGTGATGACAATATGTTCAGCGGTCAGCCGCGAGAACTCAGCCTTTTGAGGCGCACACTGCGCAATACAACTGAGCTCGACATCTGCAAAAGCCGTTGCTGAGACTTGCTGGTAGTCAGTTCTCAACGTGTTGGCGGCTTCGGCATAAGACGGCTGAGTTGCAAACCATGCGACCGAATCACCGAGCCAGTACGGGTTCTCCCAGACGGTGTACGAATCATCCGCGGCAATCGGGCCATACCAGTCCGGCACCCATTCAGTTGGTGCTCGGTCACCGCTAAGGACCATCCACCGAACACCAAATCGAGCAAGTTGTTCGGTGGGTACCGGCGCCGAAATCGAATTTCGTAATGGCAGGTCAAAGGCAGGGGTCGCCGAGAATGCAGACAACATCTCTGTCCAGGCCTGCGTGACTTGGACACCTCCGTCATAGCCATCAAGGGACCGCAGCCCGAACCATGTATTTGAGTTTGGCCTGAGACCCCTCACTAATTCATCATGAGGACCAGCGTCAGGGGTCAACGCAACGACGTATCCCCCATCAGTAGCCATCGACATAAGTTCTCCAATTGCAGGCGATGGGCTCGCTCCGACGGCAGAACCCATTGTGATGCGATTTGGAATTGCTGAAACCGACAGCACCGCTAGTTCGATGACAACGAGTGCACCAAGTACCTGTCGAACATGGCGTGGGTTGACCACAGTCACTGCGATCAACACCCCCAGTGCGGTGACAAGCCAGATGAGACCTACAGGTCGAGACCCAGCGGTGATCGGACCAAACCCAATCGCGATGAGGCCAACAGCAATCACCGCCAACAGGGCCCTTCTCGCTGGTCGGCCCTGAAGTCTTTTCGCAGAGTCAATACCAACACCAACGAAAAGGGAAAGCAGAATCCCGACGATGGCGAGCCATCTCACCGACACCCTTCCTAAGTCAAAACCTGGGAGTATTCGGTACGCAACCGTGAACAACGGGGTGCGAGGTCCGAGCGACCACACCACCCCGAGCAGCATGACCGTGCCAAGCGATAATCCCCACCAGCGGCTCCTCGGGTTGGAGATCGACGAACCAACACCGAACAGACCGATCATCAACGCAACAACACCAAACCAGCCAATCGCCTCAAAGGCACCTGAAAATGCCGCCGGGTCTCCTCCGGTCACCGTTCCGAATAGCGCCTGTGCCGCCTTGCGAACTTGAAGGACGTACATGCCGTTACCGAGGTCATCAAATGACCTGCCCTCGTCGAGCGACGCAGTTCGTTGGGCATTGACGGTTGCCAACAACTGCGGAAGCGCCATCGCTCCAGCGAGTACCGCTGCAACAACGAGCCTGACCACTCCCGTCCGATACTTCAGCGCGAGCCCACAGGTGAACGCGGCAGCAACAATGACAACTTCAAGAATGAGCTGCGGATGGCCACTCAACAAAGTTGCCGTCGCAACGATCGCAAGAACACCAACCGGTCGCCAACGACGACTCTCCGTGACACACGCATGCAGCGCTAACAACAGAACGGGAAGCCATGCGATTGGTTGAATCTGTTCAAACTGCACGGTCTTTGTTTGGGTCGATCCCACGAGAACAACGATCGCCCCGCTCACGGCACCGCCGAGTGGTGAAACGCCGAGACGTTTGGCAAGCGCAACCATGCCCAGTCCGAGGAGAACCACATGGCCGACGACAATGAGACCGTGGCCAAAGGAGGAGCCAAATATCAACGTGACGAGCCGAGGGGGGTACAGCACCGCCACCGCATGATTACCAAGATGCGGAACCGTCCCGAAGATGAACTCATTCAGGAATGGAATTCGCCAGTCGCGGATTGCTCGGAGCGACACCTCAGTATTTGGGCCCGAGTAGGTGGCACCGTCGTAACTGATTACGTGATTACCGGGCCACCAAAATGCCCGCGTGCTCAAGATGGCCCCCGCAGAAGCGACCAAGTATGCAAGTCGCCACGTCACCGAGAATGGGCGCTGATACTGCACCCTTTCAGTTTGGCCGCTCGGTCTCTTAAAATATGACTCTCTCGGCGTGTTGCAGCAACATCGGACGCGACAGTGCGGTGTAGCGTTCGCATCAACTACTGAGTAATTTTCGCATTGCATCAGCAAGGGCCAACATGAACCACCCTCGTTTTCATCTCGCAATTCCCGTCCATGACATCGCTGCTGCGGTGGCGTTTTATGGAGATGTACTCGGCTGCTCACAAGGACGCAGCGCCGAGACATGGGTTGATTGGAACATGTTCGGGCACCAGGTCGTCACCCATTTACATGCCGGAGCGGGTGTTGATGTCTCGAACCCGGTCGATGGTCACGATGTTCCTGTGCCGCACTTCGGGGTCATTCTTGACCCACCTAGGTTTCATGCCCTTGCCCAACAATTGCGAGAGGCGTCAGTTGCGTTTGTGATTGAGCCGTACGTTCGATTTGAAGGCGAAGTTGGCGAGCAGTGGACGATGTTCTTCTTAGACCCTTCGGGAAATGCCCTCGAGCTCAAGGCGTTTGCTCACGATGACCAGGTCTTTCAGAAGTAGGCACGCTTGGTTCACAAGCAAGAATCTCGAGTGGCGACCTCTCGCTAACTCAATAACGAATTAGTTCAACGCCACGTCGAGATACTGCTCGAGCTGTCCATCAGCAAGTTGACCGCTGTGGCGCCACTGCACGACACCATTTGCGTCGAGCATCACTAGATATGGGTACCCCGTGGTACCGAACGCTGTTGCTGCAGTTGCAGCCTCATCATCCGCCATCACCAGGAACGGCCAGCGTTCACGAAGCAACCATTCAGATGGTGGGTAATTTGGACGATCTGGCGATGTTGCTGTAGCAACCCCAACCACGTTGAGCCCCTGGGGAACAGAAAGGCTTTCTGCCCACTCAACGAGATCTGGCACCTCGGCCTGACAGTGAGGGCACCAGTGCGCCAGAAACACCACGAGCGTTGGTGAGCCACGTTCGATAACGATCGGCGTCCCGTCGAATGCTTGACCCGCCAACACTGGAGCGGTCAGCCCAGCACCGGTATCGGTTGCGGTGTCACCTTCGAAACCTGGCAGCAGGTCGCCAGTTACCGTCACTGTTCCGTTTTCAGAGAGGTCTACTGCAGAGTCAGAACCTCCCCCTGTAGCAACCACAATCACGATTGCGACAACGGCAACAAGCACCACTGTTCCGAGAATGAAGAGCAGCTGCCCACGTCGGCTTGAGGACCCTGAATTAGTAGCCATATCGCGTCAAGTTTAGACGACTAGTGAGGTGGCAACACCTTCAGGTGTTGATTCGATCAACAGTCAGAATCCGGCCGGCCGATGCGCGATATACGCCTCCGTCAGCCGTTGGAGCTCGTCTGCTGTGAGTTCGATATCGAGTGCAGCCACTGCGTCATCAAGGTGGGCAGCTCTCGTCGCACCAACAATGGGGGCCGTCACTCCTGGATGAGATAGCACCCAGGCGAGAGCCACTCGAGCCATCGACGTTCCTCGCCCAGCTGCGACTTCTGCCACTGCTGTAACAACCGCTCGATCTGACTCCTCGGTGACATCTCGGCCATAGAGACTGCTTCCAAACGCATCGCTATCGCTCCGACCTGTTGTGGTATCCCATGTGCGGGCAAGCCGACCTCGAGCAAGAGGGCTCCACGGGATAACTCCCACCCCTGTTTCAACGCAATATGGGAGCATTTCTCGCTCTTCCTCGCGCATGAGGAGGTTGTAGTGGTTTTGCATGCTGACGAACTTCGTCCAGCCGTTACGTTCGGCGACGTGTTGCGCAGTCGCAAACTGCCAGGTCCACATTGACGAAGCCCCGATGTACCGAACCTTGCCTGAGCGAACGAGGTCATTGAGTGCCTCCATCGTCTCTTCGATCGGAGTATTCGGATCCCAGCGGTGAATCTGGTAGAGGTCGATGTAGTCAGTTCCGAGCCTGCGAAGGCTGTCATCAATCTCGGTCATGATGACCTTGCGCGAGAGGCCTGCACCATTTGGACTCTTTCGCATCCGGCCGTTGACCTTGGTCGCAATCACGACGTCTGCTCGTTTCACATCGAGGTCGCGCAAGGCACGGCCAAGATATTCCTCACTAGTTCCAAGCGAGTACACATTTGCTGTATCGAAGAAGTTGATTCCGAGGTCTAACGCCTGCTGAAAAAATGGCCGGCTCGACTCTTCATCGAGACTCCACGGGTGAGTGCCAAGGTCTGACTGGCCGTAACTCATACAGCCCAGACAGATTCGGGATACTTCAAGACCAGTGTTTCCTAAACGGCGATACTCCATACCGAGATCATTTCAGGAAAGGTTCACAACTAACGAGGTCGGCCACCTCGGGCAGCGAATTCGATGACAACTACGATCGTGAGATGAGTTCGTCGTCGGACACTTCCGAATCATCGGTGCAGGCTGAGCATCACGATGTCATCGTGGTTGGTGCAGGGATCTCAGGTATCGGAGCGGCGTACCACTTGCAAAAGCTCTGCCCAGATCGAACATTCACCATCTTGGAAGGCCGATCAGACATCGGTGGAACGTGGGACTTATTTCGATACCCGGGGATTCGCTCCGATAGCGATATGCACACCCTCGGCTACTCGTTCAAGCCCTGGACCGCAGAGAAATCCATTGCGGATGGACCATCGATCATCGCGTACCTACAAGAAACGGTTGAGGAGTTTGACATCCAGCGACATATCCGCTTCAACCACAAGGTGGTTAGGGCCGAATGGGACTCGTCAACATCAACCTGGACGGTGCACGCCATCATCAGCGACGCGAAAGTCTCAGTGCTGACCTGCAACTTCCTCTTCATGTGTTCGGGTTACTACAGCTACCGCGGCGGCTACGACCCCGTATTTGAGGGTCGAGACAAATTCTCTGGCCAAGTTGTGCACCCACAGCAATGGCCAGAAGACCTTGACTACGAGGGCAAGAAAGTTGTCGTGATTGGCTCGGGTGCGACGGCTGTCACGATCGTTCCTGCAATGGCTAGCAAGGCTGAGCACGTCACCATGTTGCAGCGTTCACCAACGTGGATGGTTGCACGGCCCGATGTCGACCCTGTCGCAAAAAAGATCAAACGATTCCTGCCTCGACAACTTGCACATCCGATCATCCGTGCAAAAAACGTGTTCTTTCAGCAGTTCTTTTACAAGAAAACTCGCACTGACCCTGAGATGGTGAAAGGAAAACTGCTGCAGGGAGTTAGAGCGCTCGTTGGACCCGATGTTGACATCGACAAGCACTTCACACCTGACTACAACCCGTGGGACCAGCGCCTATGTCTGGTTCCAAATGGCGATTTGTTTGCGGCAATTCGAAGTGGTTCTGCATCTGTCGTGACAGACACGATTAAGTCATTCACCGAGACGGGAATTGCACTCACCTCCGGTGAACATCTTGATGCCGACATCATCGTCACCGCAACCGGTCTTGAACTGGTCACGCTTGGTGACATGGATTTTGTTGTTGATGGCAAGGCAATCGACTTCGCAGAAACCTTTACCTATCGCGGTGTTGCCTATTCTGGGGTTCCGAATCTCGTCTCAACGTTCGGATATATCAACGCCTCATGGACGCTTCGTGCAGACCTGACAAGTACCTACGTGTGTCGACTCCTCAACCACATGAGAAAGACCAACACCGACCGGGTCACCCCAGTTCTTCGAGGCAGCGATATCAACATGCCGAAGCGCCCTTGGATTGATGACTTCTCATCGGGGTACATGCAACGAATGATGCCCACACTCCCCAAACAGGGTGACCGAGAGCCGTGGACCAATCCACAACGGCTCGCGCCCGACAAGAAGGCACTCCTAAAAAGCAGTCTCGAAGATGGGGTACTGACCTTTACAGCATCTCAGCAATTGCCAACAACAAATCAATACGCCAGCAGTTAATTCAGAAGAGGTAGACATGCGCGCACTTGAAGTTCAATCACTCACCGGACCAGACGGACTGGCGATCGTCGATCGCCCCGAGCCAGTCGATGATGGCCGGTCGGTGATCATCGATGTTGCGTATGCCGGTGTGTCATTCCCTGACTTACTTCAGACAAAAGGCATGTATCAAATTCGTCCAGAGCCGCCATTTATTCCAGGTGTTGAGGCATCTGGCGTCGTGCGCTCGGCACCAGCGGGCTCAGATCTTGTACCAGGTGATCGAGTTGCAGTGTGGGGAAGCACATGCCACGCCGAGGTCGTTGCAGGCAATCCCGACCAAGTGTTCAAATTGCCCGATGAAATGTCGCTTGCCGAGGGCGCCGCATTCGTTCTCAACTATCAAACTGCCATGTTCTGTCTCGTCGATCGAGGTGGTCTGAAGGCTGGCGAGTCAGTTCTGGTTCTCGGCGCAGCCGGCGGAGTCGGCACATCAGCCATTCAAGTTGCGAAAGGCCTCGGAGCAGGACCGGTGATCGGGCTCGTCTCAACTGCGGAGAAAGCAGCGGTCGCTGCAGCCGCTGGAGCTGACCACACTGTGCTCATCAGCGAGACATGGAAAGACGAAGTCCTTGAAATCACCGGTGGTCGAGGGGTCGATATGACCTATGACCCGGTCGGTGGCGATCGCTTCCTTGATGGAGTTCGTGCGCTCGCTCGTTCAGGTCGTCTCGTCGTTGTCGGATTTGCGGCCGGAGAAATTCCGACGATCAAGGTCAACCGCCTTCTGCTTCGCAACGTGAGCATCGTCGGTGCTGCATGGGGTGAAGCAATTGCCGCCGACCCCGCTCTCGCCCGAGACATCCACGATCGACTGATCCCTCTCGTGCAGTCCGGTGCGGTGAAACCGCCGATCGGGCAAACCTTCGCATTCGAACATGCGATCGACGCCTTCCGCTCACTTGATGACAGAAGCGCGACCGCAAAGGTCTTGTTTGAAGTAACTGGCGAATAACACGTCCGCATTCATCTGCCCATTGGGCTACAGATTCACAGCCGCCACCATGTCGTTGTAACAAGTGCACCCATTCATACGATGACGAAAGCAATGAAACGTTTCCCCCTGCTGACGATTTCGATTGCCGCATGCTCAGCGACCTCACTAGTTACCCCCTCACCATTCGCACATGCGACAGGTTCTATCACCACGAGGAGCATCGAATACCTCGACGTAAATATCGATGCAAGAGGCTCCATCGGTGCGATCGGTATTGAGTACGACGGTCCGGCTGAAGATCCGTATGGCGGGTACGCAGATTCGATTACGTGGCGGCCTGATGGGACGCTCATGAAAGTTGACCACGAGATTGGGCCGACCTACCTCAAACCGAAATTCGATGTCAATGGACTACCGATGGAGTCATCAAGTACCTGGGCGAGGCTCGAGGCATATCCACGCAACACCATAAACTGCAGTGGTTACGACTGGCAGGACCCCTGCTACTGGGAGAATTATTCAGTTGAGAATTCCCTTCATGGTGGTTTCCACATAGAGGTTGTTCGCAACAGTGATGGATCTTGGCCTCGAGTTGGCACGATCACGCTGCCCACCGTCAACGATCGTTATGGCGGATTTGCCCCAGAGGGTTCGATTATCGCCTCCAGCGAAGTAACTGATGGTCGAGTTCACGTCGATGCATTTCAAATCGATTGCTGGATCACTGAGGTTTGCCCTGCACGCCCAGTGTCGTCAGCCGGATTGCCGTACGGGGCTTTCTCGTCGGGCCCCAGTCGAGGCGACGCTTGGTTTATGAGCGTCGGGTGGCCTGGCCGGTACACCCTGTACATCACCGACGACGCAAGTGGTGAAAAAGTGCAAGTGATAGCCGATATTGATGCCAACAATGTGCCAACGATTGATCTCGACGCTCCATGCTTTGGGTTCAAAGAATGCACCACTGTTGAGGGAAAAGGGTCTCCACCTGCTCCCGCCGGTCAATTCCAGCCGCTTCCCCCAACTCGAATCTTGGATACCCGCAGTGGACTCGGAATTCCAAACGGGCCCGTTCGCCCAGGTGACGGCTCAATCGATACGTCAAACGATGATTTCCGCACTGACGAAGAACTCAATCATGAACTTGTCGTAACCGGTCGCGCTGGTGTGCCAGAGCATGGTGTTGCAGCCGTCCTGCTGAATATCACAGCGGTAGATCCATCCGGTGATGGATTCGTCACCATCGGCCCACGGCCACAGGGCAGGGGCGACCTGTTCAATGACCAGAATTCATACGGTGCATGGCCCAATGCCTCAAACCTCAATTTCGTTGCCGGACAGACCGTGCCGAACCTTGTGCTCGTCAGGGTGGGAGCTGGAGGTCGAATCAGATTTCACGTGTACGGGGCCACCACGCATCTCATTGCAGACATCGCTGGATTTTTCACTTCTGCAGACATCGGTGCAGGATTTACCAGTGTTACCCCGACTCGACTATTCGATAGTCGACACCCCGCCGAGGATCGATTTAACACCAACTCACGGCGCACAGTCCAAGTCACTGGGCGAGCAGGTATCCCCGAGCTCGCAACCTCAGCTGTGGTGAACATCACAGCGGTAAACCCAACTGCAGAAGGCTTTGTCACCGCGTTTCCTGCCGGAACACCAGTACCGAATGCCTCAAACCTCAACCTACGAGCAGGGGAAACTCGACCAAATTTTGCAGTGGTGTCGTTGAGTACTTCGGGGGCAATCGAATTGCAAACTGTCCTTCCCTACGACCCTGATGGATCCGTAGACCTCATCGTCGATGTGTTTGGCTTCTTCTCAGATGATGGAGGTGAACGCACCACCACCACGGAACCGTTCAGGATTGTTGACACCCGATCAGGGATCGGCGGAGCCAAACTTCCATTCGGAAGTAGCGAGATCAGGACGTTTAGCGCTGCTGGAAGTGGTGGTATTCCCGCAAACGCCAGTGCTATCTGGGCAAATGTCACAGTTGTCTCTCCAACGGCCGACGGGTTTCTTTCCGCATACCCGTCACTCACCGCAACCCCTGATGTCTCCAACCTCAACTGGAAAGCCGGGGATATCAACCCCAATATGGCTCTCATTCCGTTGAATTCTCAAGGAACTTTCGACATCTCCGTAGTGATGCCTTGGGACACCTCTGGCAAGGCGGATGTGCTCGTCGACGTCCTTGGCTGGGTCGCTCCCGGCTGATCGAGGGCTACGTGCGATACCAGCCACAGATCTCTAAAACGGCTTAGATCAGGGTAATGCATTGTCACGCGGGTGAAGAAGGCGTAACCTTTGAAGATACCTAAGAGCCCGGGCAATCCCGCCTGGGTCCGATAGGGGGAGGAATCAACCCAATGAAGAAGACCCGTGCACGTAACTTCGGTGCGCTCGTGGTTGGACTCGCTCTCGTAGCTGGCGCCTGTGGCGGTAGCGACGACGCAGCCGAAGAGCCAGCCGAAGAGCCAGCCGCAGAAGAAGCAGCCGCAGAGGAAGAGGGCACTATGCCAATCGCTCCTCCTGCAGCAGATTGTGAAGAGGGCGACGACGCCCTCACCATCGGTGGCATCCTGCCAGAGACCGGCAACCTTGCGTTCCTCGGACCACCCGAGTTCGCTGGTGTCGAGCTCGCCGTCGCTGAGCTGAACGCAGCTGGTGGCGTCAATGGCGCTTGCGTCGTATGGCTCCCAGGTGACTCAGGTGACAATGGCGACGTTGCAAACGCAACTGTCGACCGTCTCCTCGCCGAGGACGTTGACGCATTCATCGGTGCCGCATCATCAGGTGTGTCGTTGACCGTTATCGACAAGATCACCAACGCTGGCAAGATCCAGTTCTCACCAGCAAACACATCACCTGCATTCACTGACTATGCAGACAATGGCCTCTACTTCCGTTCGGCTCCGTCCGACGTCGTTCAGGGTGCAGCTCTTGCTGACCTCATGATCGGTGATGGTGCACTCACTGCAGCATTCATCGTCATGAACGACTCATACGGCACCGGCCTCTTTGAGTACACCTCAGCTCCGTACACCGCAGCTGGCGGCGAAATCGTCTACGAGGTTATTTACGACCCACAGGCCGAGAACTTTGACGCCGAGGTTTCAGCAGCTGTTGCTGCCGACCCAGACGCCATCGTCATCATCGGTTTTGACGAGACCTCAAAGATCCTCACCGGACTCATCGAGGCAGGCGCAGGCCCAGCCGAGAAGATGATCTACGGTTCAGACGGCAACATGGGTAACGCACTCGCTGATGCCTTCGACGACCCAAGCGTCGTTGCTGGCATGCGTGGCACCGTTCCTGGTGTTGACATCGAGACCAACGAGGACTTCATCGCACGTCTGCTCGGCGTTGACGCTGAGCTTCAGGACTTCGCCTACTCAGGCGAGTCATATGACGCCGTGATGGTCATCGCTCTCGCAGCGATTGTCGCAGGCAGCAATGACGGTGTCGCAGTTGGCGCCGAGATCAATGACATCACCCGCGGTGGCGAGAAGTGCTCGACCGTTGCTGATTGTGGTGCGATCCTCGCAGCCGGTGGCGACGTCGACTACGACGGTGTTTCAGGTCCGCTGGAATTCATCGACGCAGGTGAGCCATCAGAAGCTTCAATTCTCATCAAGGAATTCAACGCTTCAGGTGAACTCGAAGTTGTCGACATCATCTTCGGAAAGATCTGATCAACTGATCAGTCGAAACTGAACAACATTGTGATGAGCCCCGGGGAAACCCGGGGCTCATTCGCGTCTACGAACCAATAGTTCAACATTCTGACTCTGACGAGAATCTTCGAGCGGTTCTCAAATGGTGGCTAGACAGAGAATTTGGCTACCGGCGACAGCCACGATCAATGCGTGACGAAGGACGTCCACCAGCGAGAACCAGCACTCACGTTGGGCTTGATTACGACGCCCTCAACGACCCGTTGAGAGAGCAGTTCAGTCTTGGTGTGACTTGACCAATGTGCCGAGGTACAACTCGATCACCTTTGGATCGGTGAGCAAATCTCGACCGCTTCCCGTGTAGGCATTGGTTCCCTGATCAAGGACGTAGCCGCGGTGGCAAATCTGCAAACAACGTGATGCGTTCTGTTCAACCATGACGATGGAGACTCCAGCTCGGTTGATCTTGTGGCAACGCACAAACACTTCGTCCTGTAGCGCCGGCGACAGTCCAGCGGATGGTTCATCGAGAAGGAGCACAGATGGGTCGAGCATAAGCGCGCGACCCATCGCAAGCATTTGGCGTTCGCCGCCAGAGAGGGATCCGGCACGCTGGTCGCGGCGGTCGATCAATTTAGGGAACATCTCCCCCACAACTTCGAGTCGCTCCGCGAAGCGAGACGGATCAATGAATGTCCCCATTTCAAGGTTCTCTTCGATGGTCAGCGAGGGAAACACGTTGTTGGTCTGTGGCACGTATCCGATACCCCGGCTCACCAGCGAGTGGGCCTTCATGTTCGTGATGTTCTCACCGCGAAGTTGAACGCTGCCTTTGCGAACGTTAACTAAACCGAACATCGCCTTGACGAGAGTTGATTTTCCGGCCCCGTTGGGACCAACGATTCCAACAAGTTCGCCTTCAAATAGTTCAAGTGAACAATCGTTGAGGATGTTGATCCCTGGCAGATACCCGGCGTCGAGGCCGTCAGCGATGAGAAGAGGTGTGTTATCTGCCATCAGTCAGCCTCCAAATCGAGAGCAGAATCGTGATGAGATCCAAGATATGCGTCGACCACCGCTTGATTACTCGCGATTGACGCCGGGGGACCTTCGGCGATGATCCTGCCTTCAGCCATCACGACGACCCAGTCGCTAATTTCTTGCACCATGTCCATGTCGTGCTCAACAAACAGCACGGTCATACCTTCGTCGCGAAGGCCTTTGACATGCTCAAGTAGCGACTGTTTCAGCGCTGGGTTTACCCCTGCCATCGGCTCATCGAGCATCACCATGTTTGGTTTCACCATCAGAGCACGCGCCATCTCAAGCAGCTTGCGCTGCCCGCCAGACAGTGTCCCGGCGAACTCATCACGCATATGGCTCAGCTTGAAGCGCTCGAGCAGAGCATCGGCTCGCTCGGTGATCTCGGCTTCCTGCCGGCGCCACATGAACGGAAAGAGTGCACGAAAGAACGACTCGCCGGCCTGTCCAGTACCGCCGAGACGCATGTTGTCAATCACCGTCATCTTTGACAGCGATTTCGTCAGCTGGAAGGTGCGCACCATTCCGAGGTTTGCAACCTTGTACGCCGACACACCTGAAAGGTCGTTGCCTTCGAACACCCGACTACCGGTATCGGGTTCATCAAAGTTCGTCAGCAAATTAAAAAAGGTTGTTTTGCCTGCGCCGTTCGGACCAATAAGAGCTGTGATTGCGCCACGTTGCACCTCAAGGTGTTCAACGTCAACAGCAACGAGGCCACCAAATGCGCGGCGAACATTATCGGCGACCAGGATCGGGTCATTCTTGGAGGTGCCTGGCTCAAACGGCACGCCATCAAAGAGATGCTGGGCGTTTGACGAATCAGCGGTCATCGAGAGCCATCTCCTCTTTGGTTCCGAATATGCCTTGAGGTCGATACACCGCGAGCAGGATCAACCCGAGACCAATCAACATGAAGCGAACCTGTCCGACTTGTGTTCCATCCATCACTGACTCAGGGATGTAGTCGTTCTCAACAAGTTGACGTAGGAACACGTCGGTGAAGTTCAAAATGCCATACAAGATCGCTGCGCCGGCAATTGGGCCACCAACTTTCGCAGCACCACCCAAGATGAGCGCTACCCAAGCAAAGAAGGTGACGTCGGTGATGAAGTTCTGCGGTTGGGCAGACTGTGTGCCGATGGCTCGGAACATTCCACCAAGCGCACCGAATATTCCACCGATCATGAGCGACTGCATCTTGAACGAGTAGGCATTTTTTCCAAGGCTTCGGGCTGCATCCTCATCTTCTCGGATGGCTCGAAGCACCCGCCCCCAAGGACTTCGCATGGTCATCCACACGATAAGTGCGACAAGTGAAAGCACAATCCAGCCCACGAGCACAACCCACATCTGGTTTCCAATAAAGAGCCCAAAGAAATAGCGTTTTTGCTTGTCGAAGGGGTTGAAGTCGTAAAAGGTATTCGCAAATGCCGTGAGACCGTCTGACGACCCGGTCCAACGGTCGAGCGATGGTGACCGCGCAATAATGCGGAACATCTCACTCGCCGCAATTGTCACAATTGCGAGGTAGTCGGCACGTAAACGCAGTGTCGGAATACCCATGATGAGTGCGAGCAGTAAGGGGAATACAACGATGCCAAGTAGCAGTCCCCACCAGAAGTTGAGCCCGAGCGTCACAACCGCCATCGATAATCCGTATGCGCCTGCAGCCATGAAGACCGCCTGACCGAAGTTCAACAAGCCGGTGTAGCCATAGTGCATATTGAGCCCCATAGCAGCCAGCGAGAAGTAGATAAATGGCTCCCCTATAAACCCGCGGAACGAGTTCTGGACAATTGCTCCCCAATCCATTTACGTTCCTCCTAACCAATCCGCTCTCGTCGACCAAAGAGACCTTGCGGCCGAATGAGCAAGATCACGATCAGCATGAGGAGCGCTCCCACGTTCTTCATATCCGTTGGGATGACCAACGTCGACAACTGAATGAACAAACCAACAATGATGCTGCCAAACAGGGCTCCATAGGCCGTCCCGAGGCCTCCGAGCGTCACACCCGCAAACATCAACAGCAAGATACGGAATCCCATTTCCCAGTTGATCGATTCGGTGAGGCCGAACAGCACACCACCAAGGCCTGCCAACGCGCTACCACAGATCCATACGAGTGAAATCACCCGTTCAACATCGATTCCAGTGGACTCAGCGAGATCTCTGTTGTCAGAAACCGCTCGCATCGCTTTACCCATACGAGTGAGTTGCAGCGCTAAAGCGACGCCGACGAGAACAGCGACCGAGATAATCATCAGCACGAGATCTTTTGGAGCAAGTCGGAACAGACCGAGGTCCCACTGCTCTTGAATTTGATAATCGCGCAAGCGCTTCGCACGACCACTGAAGATAAACAGAATCACGTATCTGAAGAAGATTGAGAACCCGATCGACACGACGAGAGCAGCAACCAGGCTCGCACCACGCCTACGCATTGGACGCCACACTGCTCTATTGAAGAGTCCACCAGCTCCGCCGCAAATCGCGATCACGATGAATGTTGCCGGGATGAGGTGAAGGCGGACTCCGAATACGCCAGTGCTATTCAGCAGGTAGGCGGTGACCGCACCAAACGTCACGGCCTCGCCGTGCGCAAAGTTCGTCAGACCGGTGGTGCCATAGATCAACGACAGCCCAATCGCACACATAGCGATGATGAGACCAAGCTTCAGTCCGTCAACGATGAGCTGAATTACCGTGTTGCCGCCGACTGAACTCGCTGCCGCCTCGCCAAGCGGGAATAATGCCGACTTGGATGCACCGTCAATCAGTGTGACTTGGGCAGGGTTTTTATCGGGGTTTCGCAGCGAAACGCCCTCGGGAAGGGTCTGTTCGTCGAGCAAAATATCGTAGGTGCCTTCAGGCACGGTCATTGACCAAGAACCATCTTCAGCGGTCGTTGTTGAAGAAACCTCTGCGCCCGACTCATCAAACGCCCTAAAAATCACACCTGCTACACCAACACGCTCGCCGTCATCATTTCGCTGCAACAAGCTTCCGCTTACTTCACCGCCATCCTCCTGAGCAGCAACCGAATCAGCGGGACCCAGCCCCAGCAACACGAGGGAGACCAAAAAAACCGTGGCTACGCCGCGCCATACGCGAGCAACGATTGTTGTCAACTGAACACCACCCATCGGGGCGTAAGGCTATCTCGTATTGACCCTGAGGTCACCGATCCGGCAATGAGTTTCCCTCTTGTCTCAACCATCACACCTTCACGACGACGGTGCCGGCGACTTTGTCGTGCCAGGTTTGGCGATCTTTATCCCAGATCATCCAGAGGTACCCGAGATACAGAATTTGTCCAGAGATGATGTTTCCAAACAACTCGCGTCCGAGCGCACGCCAAAAGCCGGGGGGTAGACCATCTGAGACGCGAACCACCCTGATTCCAACAATTTTCCGTCCCCAAGTTTGGCCGGTTTTCCCCTCAGCTCGGACGTAGATGAACATGACACCCAACACACCGACAACGATGAGGGCAATTCCTCCCGCAATCGATGAGCCCGATGGCACCCCTGGAGGGCAAATGAGATCTGCAGATCCCGCGACCGAGACACAGTTGTTCACGATCGGAAGCACGATGACGAGAACTCCAGCAACAACAGGAACAATCATCGCAAGCCCATACAGAACAACGTCAAGGAGGTATGCGCCAAGACGTGCCCCAAACCCGGCACGACCCGCCGAGTCATTCACCCACGACTGCTGGCCGGCGTAGTGAGGAGCTGTAGAAGCGCCCGGAGGTGGAGGGGGCGGAGGCGGTGGTGGAGGTGGTATCTCACTCATCTCCTCGACGCTAGTTCGCGAAATTCCACCTATTTACGAAATATCTGTTGGGCGATGCTGCTGGTTTAGAGTCTCGCCTAATGGAATTTTCTCAAGCAACGGTTCTCGATGTGCTTGATCTGTGTGGTGTTGCAGTATTCGCTGCCTCGGGAGCGGTACTCGCGATCAAACGGAAATTCGACATTGTGGGACTTCTCACTTTGGCATTTGTCGCTGCTCTCGGTGGAGGCGTCCTTCGCGATCTGTTGCTATCTCGTGGGGTACCAGTTGCGTTTGATAACCCGAAGTACGCGATCGTCGCCTTCATCACCGGGGTCGTGATCGTCCCTGCACAGCATCTCATTGAGCGACTCTGGCGACCTGTTCTTGTGCTAGATGCCGCTGGCCTCGGATTGTTCTGCGTCACAGGCGCATCAATCGCCGCAGAGCGTGGACTCGCAGCAATCCCGGCCGTGATGGTCGGAGTGGTGACCGCAACCGGAGGTGGTGTCATCCGGGACGTCCTCGCAGGTGAAGCTCCACAAGTCTTCCAGCAGGACTCCGTGCTGTACGTCATTCCAGCGGCACTTGGAGCGCTCACAATCGTCGTCGCACACGGCCTCGATCAACTCAACCTTTTGGTAAGCATCTGCGCAGCGCTGCTCGTCACCGCCGTTCGAGTTGCATCACTCCATTTCCGTTGGCACGCCCCGCTCCCACACTGGCCCCAACTAAAGAAATAGCGCCTTCGGCGACACCTTCTCAGAGTGGGCACGACGGGACTCGAACCCGGGACCTCCACCGTGTCATGGTGGCGCTCTAACCAACTGAGCTACGCGCCCGTAGCCGTCCAAATGATATCGGTTCAGCCGTCTTGGGCAACCGTTGGCGAGATGATGAGCCGTGTGCTGATGTCGTTCGCCATCAGTCGGCCGTTTTGGGTGAGCACCCACCTGTCGTTTACAAGTTCAACCAACCCGTCAAGCACGTCTCCATTCAGGGCAGCACGCGGCACACCTTCTCTGAGGCGAAGTTGAAGTTCGAGGCGCTCAAATGCTCGAGTTTCAACATCAAGTTCCTCTGAAGCCGCCTCCACATCCGCACCATCGCCAACCATCGCGATGTAGCGATCAGGCGTCCGCACATTCCACCAGCGCCGCCCGTTCTCATGAGAGTGCGCAGCGCACCCGAAGCCTCGGTAATTTCCCTGCTGCCAATACAGCAGGTTGTGTTGACATTCATGTCCAGGTCGCGCCCAATTCGATACCTCGTAATTCGACAAGCCCTTCGCGGACAACATCTCGTCCGCAATCACATATTTGTCGGCCTGATCGTCGTCATCAGGATGACGGTCGTGTTGATCTGAGAGCGGGGTACCCGGCTCAACCGTCAAGGCATACGCAGAAATATGCGGTGGGTCATACGACAGCAATTCGCCCAAACACTCCCGCCACTCCTCAACCGATTCGCCCGCGGTGCCATAAATAAGGTCAAGGTTGAATGACCGAATGCCCGCTGAGCGAATGCAGTCGACTGCGGTCTGGACATTCTCAACGTCATGTGTTCGATCAAGCGAAGCCAACACATGCGGAATAGTTGACTGAACCCCAAGACTGATGCGATTCACCCCCGCTCGGCAAAATTCGTCAAGCAGCTCTGCACTCACATCATCGGGATTGCATTCGACGGTAATTTCGGCGCTCTCATGACGCGGCACCGATGCGATGACTGCAGCGAGTCGATCGGGAGACACCAAACTTGGTGTCCCACCTCCAACGAAGATGCTTGATACCTGAGGCATTCCTGCCGCCACGGCTCGCCCGATATCAACCCGTAAAGCATCAAGGTAATCAGCTTCGAGGTGATGCCGATCACTCCATGTTGCGAACGCGCAGTAGCCGCACCGATGAACACAGAACGGAATGTGGATGTATGCGCCGTACGCAGACGAAGTCATGATCAACCTCGGTGGGCAGCCATCAATGTTGCAGCGACGACGGCGGCAGTCTCAACGCGCAGCACCTGCGGCGACAACGAAATTGACTCAGGCGCTATCGATATTTCGTCATCAGCCCAACCGCCTTCTGGGCCAATTGCAATAGATCGATCAGAATCGCACATACTGCGACCGCCCGGCTCAGCAATTGGGACGTTCACGAGGAAGTCCCTTGCTGGAACCGGCCCCACAATTTCACAGCTCCACACGCGTCGTGATTGCTCGATTGCCGACTCAACGACTCGCTGCAATCGCTCCAAATGCTTTCGAGTTCGCTGTGCATCCCATCGCACAACCGAACGCTCAGAGGTCAGCAACTGAATTCGATCGACACCGATCTCAACGAGTTTTTGCACCATCCACTCGAGCCGGTCACCTTTTGGTATCGCAACAGCCACTTCAAGTTGACTTCTCTCAGCACTCATCTGAACTTCGCCTGAGATCTCCACGCCCGAACCGGTCCAGCGGCACTCCCGCCAACTTCCACGACCATTCGTGACAGTTACCAGTTCATCCTCGCGAAGCCGAAGAACCCGCTGCAAGTGATGAGTTACCGCATCGCTCAACATGGGGAGATCCACTTCGGTCGTCAGCACATGTGCAGCGGAACGACGAAGCGCCTCATCCATCACAGCATCTACTCAAGAAAATGCAGACTTAATCCGCGAGAACAACCCGCCACCCGATGACCCGGTAATCTCGCCACGACCCTCTGCAAACTGGCGCAGAAGTTGTTCTTCGGAATCGGTCAACTTGGTCGGAACCTCAACATCAATAACGACCCGCACATCGCCTCGCCCGCGTCCACGCAACCGAGGAACTCCACGCCCTTTCAACACGAACTGATGATGAGGCTGAGTTCCTGCCGGAATCGATAACTCTTCATCGCCATCGAGTGTCGCCAAGGTGAGTTCAGTACCGAGGGCCGCCTGCGCTATCGAAATTGGAACCCTCGTCACGAGGTCATTGTCATGACGCTCATAGCGTTCGTGGGGCGCAACACGTATGTGAACGTACAGGTCACCCGGAGCACCACCGCGTGGGCCGGCAGCGCCACGCTGGCTCAACCGAAGGGTCGCACCAGAATCAACTCCTGCAGGCACCTCCACTTCGTAGGTCCGCTCAACCGTCGTGCGACCTTCACCACGACACGTCGAACACGGCGTTGCGATGACCTCACCCAAACCAGAGCATCGAGGACATGCAGCGGTCGTCATCATCTGGCCAAGAACGCTTTGCCGAACCCGTCGAACTTGCCCGGCACCATTGCAGTCAGCACAGGTGACAGGTTGCGTTCCTTCACCTGCCCCAGAGCCGCTGCACTCGTCGCAACGCTGTGGAAGCCTCAGATCAACAGAGACCTCGGCGCCAAATACGGCCTGTTCAAATTCGAGGTCGAGAACAACCTCCATGTCTTGACCCCGCGGCGGTCCTGCAGGCCCACTGCGGCCGCCTCCACCACCAAACGGACTCGATCCACCAAAAAACGCATCAAAAATGTCGCCTAAGCCACCGCCACCGAACATATCTTCCGCTGACGGCCCACCAGATCCACCAACACCCGCCTCACCAAATCGGTCGTACCGAGCACGCTGATCAGCATCAGACAACACCTGATACGCGACTGCAAGTTCTTTGAACCTGTCTTCTGCTTGAGGATCGTCAGGGTTTGCATCGGGATGCAGATCACGGGCTCTTCGACGATATGCCTTCTTGATCTCATCGGCGCTCGCCGAACGGTTGACACCTAATAACTCGTAGTAATCGGCCATTTCTTAGGAACTCTCCCCTAAGCGGTCACCGAGTCGCTCACTCACCAGACCCACCGTAGCGAGAGCCTGCGGATAATTCATTCGGGTTGGGCCAAGAACCCCGACCGAACCGACATGCTCACCTTCGACGACAACTGGAGCAACAACGATTGAGCACGCTGCGAGCGGCTCAACCCCATGCTCACCCCCAATCGCAACGGACATGCCACGATCGAGAACGTCTCGAACGAGTGAGACCACCACGAACTGCTGTTCAAGGGTGTGGAGAATGTTTCGAACAACCTCAACCGCATCAAATGACGCCGCAACCGAGGACGTGCCGCCGACATACACATGATCATCGGACGACACTTGAAACACCGCGTCACGCGCCATTACCGCTAACGCTGAAACGAGATCATTTTCGACGCCTTCAATCGTTGGAACCTCAGACAGTTTTTTACCAACCAGGTTTTTTGCAAGTACGGTCGCTGCCTCGGAAAGAAGCTCATCATCGCATCCCTCGAGGAGTTCCAAAGTTGAACTCTCGACCGCACCATTGGAGAACACCACAACAACTGTCGCGTGAGTTGTGCTTAATGGAACGAGTTGCACGCTTCGCACTTCAATTTCAGCCGGCGTTGGCCCCAACACCAGCGACGCCGAATTGGTGAGATTCGCGAGCAGGTCAGAGGTCTGGTGCAACATCTCTTCGATGCGTCCATGTGCGGCTGTAAAGAAATCACCAATTTGAGCCGTTCGAACTGAATCGAGTGGACCTGGAGTCGTGAGGTTGTCGACGAAATATCGATAGCCCTTGTCACTTGGTATCCGCCCAGCCGATGTATGGGGCTGCACCAAAAACCCTTCTTGCTCAAGATGAGCAAGTTCATTTCGCACAGTCGCCGACGACACACCAACCCCGGGCGCGTCAACGACGTGGGATGAACCCACTGGCTGCGCAGTCGCGATGTACTCCTGCACGACAGCACTGAGAATTGCGGTCTTACGTTCGTCGAGCATCTGGCACTCAACGATACCGACTGCTAGCGAGAGCGTGCGGCCTCGTAGCGGCGCAAAGCTTCCTTGCGCTCTTCCCCGTGGTCAACCATTGGAGCCGGGTAATTGTCGCTTCCGAGTTCAGGAATCCACTGGTTCTGATACTCCCCCGACGAATCCCAACGATCTCCTTGAGCAGTGGGGTTGAAGACCCGAAAATAGGGAGCCGCATCAGTTCCCGTGCCAGCGGCCCATTGCCACCCGTGATTGTTTGACGCGAGATCCCCATCCACGAGGTGATCCATGAACCACTTCGCCCCCCATTGCCAAGGAAGATGTAGGTCCTTGACGAGAAAGCTCGCAACGATCATCCGAACCCTGTTGTGCATCCAACCGGTTGCAGCAAGTTGCCGCATGCCGGCATCGACAATTGGAAAGCCGGTCATCCCCTGGGCCCACACATCGAATCGATGACGAGCCTTTGCGTCGGTGTCAACGACGATGCCATTTAACTTCTGATCAAGGTTTGCCCACGCTGAGTCGGGGCGTCGTGCAAGCACGTCGGCATAAAAATCTCGCCATGCCAACTCACTTTCAAATGTGTCGTGATGCGCAGATGCTGGATCGAGATCATTCATCAACCGAGCAGGATGAATCACACCAAATCGGAGAGCAGCCGAAAGACGGCTCGTACCGTCAACAGCCGGAATGTCCCTAAGGTCGGCGTACTCGTGGAGGGCGCCTTGCGAAAAACTCTGCCAACGTTGCACCACAGCATCAACGCTCATATTCGACAAGCGGTCGTCCGCAAGGCCACTTTCAGGCCGCAACAGTTCCTCACCACGCGAATCGAGCGTCACCCAGTTCGGGTCGACTGGAGCGTCGACGAGCATCGATTCACTTGCGGAAAGTACTGACTTCCAGCGGCGGCGAAATGGCGTGAACACGGCGTACGGAGTTCCGTCATCTTTCAACACTCCACCTGGGGGGACGAGATAGTTCGACCCGGTTCCGATCAGCCGACAGTCAATCTCTCGCAACGCTGCTGCGACCTCAGTGTCTCGAGCGTGACCGTATGGGCCATAGTCACGAGAGACGTGAACTTCCTTTGCGCCAATCGAACCTGCAATCTCAACGAGAACCTCCACAGGCTTGCCATGCCGAATGACAAGAGCATCGTTGGTTGCAGTTCGAAGTCCGTCAAGCGCAGAGAATAATGCGGCCTGCCGGGGGCCACCAGCCCGTTGAAACATAGGGTCAATGATGAACAGTGGAAGTACCGACCCGGACGACAACGCCCGTTGTAACGCCTGATGGTCGGTGAGCCGCAGATCGCGGCGGAACCACAAAATGACCGGAAAATCGCTCACATCGACAGTGTTGACGCCATTGACTCTTGCCGCATGGTCGAGCGAGAAATCAATATAAATCTCAACCACAGCGCACAACCGAGCACGATGAGAGCCCCGTACAACAGCGACCATGTCAGCCCGATCGAGTCACCGATGACACCAGTGATTGGACCACCGATCGGATAGGACCCGAGAAATGCAACGGCACCAAACGCGAGAACCCGACCACGCATCTCAGGAGGGCACATGTCCTGGCTCCACGAGTTCATCGATGCAATAAATCCTGCCCCTCCCAAACCAAGCGGGACAGCGACAACCATTGCCACCGGGCCGGACGTCGAAAACGCAAGCGCCACTCCGGAACATCCGAGCACAAAGGCATTTGCTGTCATCCACCTCAGCGACACTCTCGAGCGCCCCGCAGTCAACAGCGACCCAATCAAACTGCCAAGACTCGTCGCTGTCATCACCCATCCAAACCACAGGCGGTTTCCCCATGCCGCATCCGCGATGCGTGGCAATGCAACATTGTGGTTGTATCCGAAAGTCGAGACGACGGTGTAGACGATGAAGACAGGTCCGAACAGCGGTGTACGTGCGATAAACCTCAGCGCCTCTCGGATGGGCTTACCACCCTTGGTCACTCGAGGCGGCTCTGTCACCTGCGACTGATCAATCGTCACGATGGAAAAAATGATCGCACCTGATGTCACCGCATTGATGACAAACATCCATCCGACCCCAAGTGGACCGATCAACAGCGCCGCAATTGCGGGACCAAATATCCGCGAACCGGTCATCGTCGCGGTATTCAACGACATCACATTTGAAATCTCATCTTGGTGTACCAGTTCGGTGAGAAATCCTCGGCGCGAGGGATTATCGAGAGCAGATACGACACCCAACATCAATGTTGCGGTGTACACCACCCCGAGTGACATCGAACCCGTGACGTACGCCAACACAAGAAGCGCAGCCTGCAATGCCATCAACAACTGCGTAATAAGAACCACACGGTGCCGATTCACTCGGTCAGATAACGAACCCGCCCAGGCTCCAATCACCAATAGTGGACCAAATTGCAACGCCGTGAGAATTCCGATTGCCGTTGTGGACTCGGTCAGGCGGTCAACGACAACTGCGACAGTCGTGAACTGGACCCACGCTCCCACTTGCGAAATCGCCAAGCCTCCCAGGTACCGGCGCACGTTGGAATGACGTAACGACCGGAACGTCGTTGACTCAGCGAGCGACACGAATCAGTCGTCCAACTTCAATGCCGAGATAAATACGTCGCCAGGCACCTCGACACGCCCGATCGCTTTCATCTTCTTCTTGCCCTCTTTTTGACGTTCGAGAAGCTTGCGCTTACGGGTGATGTCTCCGCCGTAGCACTTGGCGAGCACATCTTTACGCTTCGCTTTGACCGTTTCTCGAGAAATCACTTTCCCGCCAATCGCAGCCTGAATAGGAACGTCGAACATCTGCCGAGGAATGAGCTCTTTCAACTTCTCACACATTCGACGGCCATAGAACTCAGCATTATCACGATGGACAATCGTCGAGAATGCGTCAGCAGGAATGCCATTCAGCAGGAGATCGACTCGAACAAGGTTCGACGGGTGATAGCCGGCAAGTTCGTAATCAAGACTTGCGTACCCCTGGCTTCGGCTTTTCAGCTGGTCAAAGAAATCGACAACAACCTCAGCTAGAGGAATTTCATAGACCAGTTCGACACGCTCGGGAGAGAGATATTCCATCCGCTTCATTTCGCCGCGACGTGTCTGGCAGAGCTCCATCAACGCCCCGGTGTAATCGGTCGGAGTGATAATCGACACCTTGAACACCGGCTCTTCAATGAAGTCGACCTGTTGAGGCGGTGGGAGTTCAGCCGGGTTATCGACGATCGATATCCCTCCATCGGTACGAGTCACCCGGTACTCAACCGAAGGAGCAGTCGCAATGAGCGCAAGGCCGAATTCGCGTTCGAGACGTTCCTTCACAATTTCCATATGCAATAGGCCGAGAAACCCACAGCGGAATCCGAATCCGAGGGCACCAGAAGACTCGGGAGTGTAGGTGATCGATGCGTCATTCAACTTGAGTTTCGCTAATGCATCCCGTAGGTCTTCAAAATCATCACCATCGATCGGAAAGAGCCCGGAGAACACCATCGGCTTCGGGTCGCGGTACCCCTCAAGAGCCTCGCTAGCGCCATTCGATGAAGTCGTCACCGTCTCACCAGAACGAGCATTGCCAACGTCTTTAATGCCGGCAATGAGATAACCAACCTCGCCTGGACCAAGTTCGGATACCGGCACTGTCGCCGGACGACGAACCCCAATCTCGAGGGCCTCATGCTGAGCCCCCGCCTGCATGAACGACAACTTTGCGCCACTTTGGAGCTTCCCGTTCATCACCCGTACGGAAGAGACCACGCCTCGGTATTGGTCAAACTGAGAATCAAAAATGAGTGCCTGTAGCGGCTCGTCTGGGCTTCCATTAGGCGCGGGAATCCGCTCTGCAATCGCGTCCAACAATTCAGGGACGCCCTCCCCCGACTTGGCTGAAATTCGGAGAATCTCCTCAGCCGGAATACCGAGAACTGTTTCGATCTCCATCGCGTACCGATCAGGATCAGCCGCAGGAAGATCGATCTTGTTGAGGCAGGCAACGATCTCGAGATCGTTCTCGAGTGCGAGGTAGCAATTGGCAAGCGTTTGCGCCTCAATGCCCTGGGCGGCATCAACAACCAGCACAACACCCTCACATGCAGCGAGAGATCGTGACACCTCGTATCCGAAATCGACATGACCAGGAGTGTCGATGAGGTGGAACACGTGATTGTTCCACTCGACCCGAACATTCTGAGCCTTGATAGTGATGCCACGCTCCCGCTCGAGATCCATCGAGTCGAGGTACTGGGCTTTCATATCTCGCGACTGAACAGCACCGGTAATTTCAAGAATGCGGTCAGACAACGTGGATTTGCCATGGTCAATATGGGCAATAATCGAGAAGTTGCGGATGCGGGAAAGTCCCGATGAGGCGTCCATGGATGCCTCTACGCTATCGCCCGGCGTTGGGAGAGTTCTGCTGAAGCCGATAGTCTCCAGACGCTGATGTAAAAGTATTGGCTCCAGTCAACTTCGACATCAAACACTTACGAATGGCGCGTGCGCCATCCAAGACACTTGAGGTAACCGTGGCGAATATCAAAAGCCAAAAAAAGCGAATTCTTACAAATGCGAAAGCTGCCGACCGCAACCGCGCCGTCCGCAGCGAGTTGAAGACACGCGTGAAGTCAGCAACAGCAAGCATTGGAACCGACGATGACTCATCGCTTCGTGTCGCAATGAGCAAAATTGACCGGGCAGTTGCGAAAGGCATCCTTCACAAGAACACCGCAGCTCGCAAGAAGAGCCGCTTGATGCAAAAAATCAACGCCGGTTCGTAATTACATTCCGATCATTGTGCAGCCCGAGCCCTCCAGCTCGGGCTGTTTCGCGCCCGGAAACAGATCGGTGGGCGATAACCGTTACCGCCTGCGTGACGGCGCCAACCGGGCAAGGCGAGCGACAAGCACCTCAGTGACGACAACTTCGTCAAGGCCCGTCCTGCCTCGCACATCAAGATCGGCATCAGCAAGTAATCCGATCGCTCGACGAAGACCGTCTCGACCTAGGCGCTGCGAGCCTTCGAGGGCTTTTTTCGCTGGAAAACCACTTTTTATCCCAAGCACCTGAGCCGCCGAATCTTGGTCCGAGGCGTTACTCCCATCGAGCTTGGCCATCTTCCCGTAGTGCCCATGCAAAATTGCCATCACCTGAAGCGGATGTCGGCCACCACCGTGCACCATCCGATGCAACAACTCGATTGCTTTGCTCGCATCCCCTCGATCAATTGCGTCGGTGAGATCCCACGGAGGAACCCCACCAGCCTCGCCCAGCAATGGCTCGACCTCTTCGAGTCGAACTCGAGCAACACCGGTATGCGAACTGGCAATCGTGTCGAGTACGCCATCAAGAGGGCCTGTGCTCTCCCCTAGCCAGTCGACTAGACGGGCAACCACCCGATCGTCGAGATCAATACCCTTTGCGGCAGCCCTTGAGCGCACCCAAAGCGCCCTGTCTTTGCCTCGGGGAGCGACCGTGGTGCTTCGAACCTCCCCGCCACAAGCCTTTACGGCATCAGTGAGTTTTTTTGGCACCGCTCCGCCTCCACCAACCAACACGAGATCGGTGGATTCAAGTGGGTCGTCAAGAAACGAAAGGATTGGCTCGATATCAGCAGTGTTGAACCGCCCGATATCGCGAGCGACAACAACGCGACGTTCGGTAAGAAACGGTGGCGTGTGTGCCGAATCGGCAACCGCCTGCATTGTGAACTCTGCGTCATCAAACTCATCGACCATCATCGACACGTCGTTCTCACCAACGAGGTGATGGAGTAGTTCGCGAACAGCCGTTCGCAACACCCCTTC
>LFFE01000010.1 GCA_001510385.1 Actinobacteria bacterium casp-actino5
ACGCAACTGCGCATCTTCATTGATCCCGATCTGCTGAAGTTTGACGAGGTGTGGGCGGCCGCTGGTACCTGGCACGACGTATTCGCGATTGACCCGAGAGTGCTGCAGAGTGTCACGAATGGCGTCGTGGTTGAGCTACGACGAACCCCGTGATGCCCCTTTTGGTCAACCGGCTGTTGTTCGGTCTCGCCCTTGGCGGCATCAGTTGAGTGTGGATGAGACTTATTTCGAATGACCCAGAGTTCTCGTGGGGTGGGACAGTCGTGGTGGTTGGAGTATTCGTGGTGTCCGGGCTTGGGACCGGTATCAGCGCGATGATGTCTGCTGGAGGTCGAAGAAGCGACACGATTGGCCGGGCTGCGGGTCTGCTTCTGCTGTTGCCGTTGTTCGGGGCTGCGGGTGCTCAAATGTTGCCGACGGTCATCCTTGGCTCGCTGTCGCTTCATAGGAAGACCTGGAATCCTTGGATTCGGGTGTTGTTCGGGCTTCTGGCGCTGGTTCAGCCTGTAGTCATCGTCGTTGAGGAACTGTTGGCTGATGTCAGCCTCTGGCGTGTACTAGGCCTGCACATGTTCATCGCGACGTTCGTGGCACTTGTTTTCATGACAGCACCGATTTTCCGTCGACGACGTGTGGGTCGATGATGCCGCCAACTTCGTAGTACTGGAGCGTGCAAAACAGGTCGGTGCTGTTACTTGGCATGACGTATTCGGTGTTGAGCCGCATCAGCCGGTTGGGGTGAGTGCTGGTGAGGCCACCTCTCTGAAGCGCTGAAGCGTCCTCGAACGCTGGATCCGGCAGAGGGTCCATGCGAGAATGAGGGTTGTCTCGAAAGAGTCTTGTCATAACACGACGGAGAGAGGACAGCCGATGGGGGCGTCAGCAGCCAAACGTATTGCACCCGGGTTTCATTCCGAAGCCATCGAGAAGATGCCTCGCGAGGAACTTGAGGCACTCCAATTACGTCGGCTCGCTGCGACCGTCGATGTCGTGAAGCAGAACGTTCCGGCGTTCACTGATCGGCTAGCGAAGGTCAACACCCCTGCATCGCTTCATGGCATCCGAGACATTCCATTCACAAAGAAGACTGACCTACGAGACAACTATCCGTTTGGGTTGTTTGCTGTTCCCCGTCACGAGGTCAAACGGGTTCATGCAAGTAGCGGCACGACCGGCAAGCCAACTGTGGTGGGGTATACCGCAGAAGACCTCACGATGTGGGCCCAGTGTGTCGCGCGCTGCTTGCGTGGGGCTGGAATCGAACCCGGTTGGATGCTCCACAATGCCTACGGCTACGGGCTTTTCACTGGAGGGCTCGGCTTGCATGCTGGGGCGGAAGAGGCGGGAATTTCTGTCGTTCCAGTGTCGGGCGGTAACACCGAACGACAGCTGATACTGATTGAAGATTTCGCACCTGAGTCGATTTGCTGTACGCCGTCGTACGCGTTGACATTGGCCGAACATCTCTCTGGAGAAAACTCACTGCAAGTTGGTGTGCTTGGGGCCGAGCCATGGTCAGAACTGATGCGGGAACAGATCGAAGAAAAACTCTCGATGATTGCCGTGAATATTTACGGGCTTTCAGAAGTCATTGGCCCCGGTGTTGCTTGTGAAACCGCGGATCGCCAAGGCCTTGTCGTCATGGAAGATCACTTTTACCCAGAAGTCGTTCATCCCGAGACCGGTGAGGTGCTTGATGACGGCGAAGTGGGGGTGCTCGTACTCACCTCACTGACGAAGCAGGCGTTTCCCATCTTGCGGTATTGGACGGGCGACCTTTGCTCACTCACGCGTGAACCCTCGCCGTGCGGGCGGACCCACGCCCGCATTTCTTCAATCGTTGGACGTAGCGACGACATGATCGTGATCCGTGGGGTGAACGTGTATCCGAGTCAGGTTGAACACGCGTTGTTGGGTGTTGATCTTGCTGCTCCACACTTCAGACTCGTGGTGACCCGTGAGGGCACTCTCGACAACTTGACTGTTGAAGTTGAACCGGTAGAAGGTGCCGGAAAGATTGACGACATTGGTGAGCGGCTGAGCGGCAGGGTGTCTGATGCATTGCGATCATCCCTTGGCATTGGTGTTGCAGTGACAGTCGCTGAGCCCGGGTCTCTGCCGCGGTCAGAAGGCGGAAAGCTGTCGCGAGTAGATGACAGGAGAACGCTGTGATCGGATTGTCAATGACCAGCACTGTTCATTCACCGATTGTGGGAGGATTCATACGATGAGAACATGGACAGATCTCGATGACTTTCAAGACTTTCTTGATGCTGGGGGAATGGTCGAAGCTGACGACGACATGCCCGAGGAGTATCGCAGTGAGGTGTTCCGATTCATTGAGTTTCATGCCAACTCAGAATTGATGGGCGGCCTCACCGAGCGTGACTGGATTCCTCATGCTCCTGGCCTCCGACTGAAACAAATCTTCCTCGCAAAGACTCAAGACGAAATTGGCCATGCCCACTTGCTCTACATGGTTGCCGCGGATATGGCTGTCAAAACGAGAGACGAGATGATCGATGACTTGCTCGCAGGAAAGAGTCGGTTTCATAACGTGTTTCATTACCGGGCTGAAACCTGGGCTGACCAGATTGCGATTGCATTCTTGGTCGACGCTGCAGCCTTTGCCAGCCAACGTGCGGTGTTCGCAAAGTGCACCTATGGCCCGTACAAGCGAATTCTGAGAAGAATCGTCGGTGAAGAGGGTTTCCATATGCGTCACGGCGAAGAGATGCTTCTCAAAATGGCATCAGGGTCGCAAGTGCAGAGAGATCTCTTTCAAGCAGCCCTTGAACGTTGGTGGTGGCCAGCAGTACAACTGTTTGGACCAGATTCGCCTCCAGATGACCCGTTATTGAAGTGGTACGTGAAGAGCGAGAGAAACGAAGTGCTCCGACATGCCTACGTGCAGAAATATGTTCCATTACTGCACGGCTACGGATTCACCGTTCCAGATGATGGCCTTCATCAAGATGCAGAATCCGGCGAATGGATAATGAGCAAGATCGACTGGGCGCCGCTAAAAGCAACCCTTTCTAATTCTGGGCCAGATTCTGAGCGGCGGCTTGCCAACGCGGTTCGCAATCATGCCGAAAGTGCATGGTTCCGAGAATCGATTGGCGTCTCAGCATGACCGCAGCGAATATCCATTTTCGGGTTACTGATGTGCGCGAGGTCCTTTCAGAAGTGATGGACCCCGAATACGGAACATTGTCCATCATTGACCTTGGCATTGTTTCCGATGTTGTGGTTGAGGTTGACGCTGTTGGTGTCACGCTGCTGCCGACGATGGCAGGGTGCCCGGCACGAGAAGTGATCGAGTTAGATGTGCGGTCTGCACTGCTATCTGCGGGTGCGAGCAACGTCTCGGTGAAATGGTGTCTTGATGGCAGTTGGGAACCACACCGTCTATCCGCGAAAGCAGTAGAGCAACTCGGAAAAGAATTCTCGATAGCGATACGTAACAACGGGGCATTGCCGAGTTGCCCAATTTGCGACGCAACATCGTTGCGAGAAGTCAGCCCCGTAGGGCCGACGAGATGTCGTTCCGTCGCATGGTGTGACGAGTGCAGAAATGTCGTGGAGGTAGTCGGATGACCCCCTCGCACACCTACGAAGTCTTCTTAAAAGCCGACGGAAAGAGCGAGTTCCGCCATGTTGGCGCCCTCGGCGCCGCAGATAATGAAATGGCGCTCATGCTTGCTCGAGAGTGTTACTGCCGCCGTGGTGAGGGCGAACAGATCTGGGTCGTGCGGCGCGACGATATTGCGATCGCGGATAGCGCAGTGACTGAACCAAACAGGCACAAAGGGCATCGTCAGAACGATGGAAAGTTGGTTGCTGAGCACCGCCGGCAACTTCGAGAGGGCTCATGAGTCATCCGAGTCTCATGTCGCCGGGGGTGCAAGAATTCGTACTCGCATTCGCCGATGACGAACACTTCGTGGGAAGCCACCTTGCGTGGTGGATCGGCGTGGCACCATTCCTTGAAGAAGATCTCTCGCTCTGTTCTATTGCTCAAGATGAACTCGGACACGCAATCGCTCTGTACGAACTCCTCACTGATGACGTCGACCAGTTTGCCTTGCGCCGTGATGCAGCTGAATATCGATCATGTTCATTTGCCGAAGTCGCAATGCCGAAATGGGAAGACACTCTCGTGCGTCACTGGCTGTACGACATCGCTGAAGATATTCGCTGGAACGCCTTGGTCGACTCAACCGCCGACGGTGTGCCGGCGGTCGCTCAGCGTGCACTGTCTGAAGAGAGATTTCACCGCACGCACTCCACGCTGTTGTTGCAACGTTCATTGACCGGCTCATCTGATGCGAAAGATCGACTCGTTTCAGCCATGGAATTGCTCTTGCCTCAGTCGATGACCATGTGGTCGCCGGTTGCAGGTGAAGCAGAGGCAGTAGCGACCGGCGTTACCGCGATGACCTCGGCCAAAGCGGCAGATATGTACGTGGATGCCGTCAGGGCTGACCTCGGCAGTTGGAATGTCTCATTGAGTTGGGAACCACAAACTGCACCCGAAGGCGATCGCCTCGACCGTGTTGACGGGTTTGGTGAATTTCAGGCCTCGTTGAATCTTGTCCTTGATCTCGATCCAAATGCTGAATGGTAGGAGTCGGAATGTCCACAGTTGAGCTGACCTTTGATGGAGCGATGGCCGAGGTTGTCATGCAACGGCCCGAAGTATTGAACAGTCTCGATGAGTCGGCTGTTGCAGACCTTTCGACCGCCCTCACCGCAGCAGTCGATGGCGGCGCGCGTGGGCTGTTACTGAGAGGGGAGGGCCGAGGGTTCTCTGCTGGCCGCGATCTTTCAACGGCATCGCCGCTGACCGAAGATGCCTATGCGATTCTGTCGGGCGTCTTTAATCCGCTGATTGCTCAACTGCGTTCATTGCCGGTACCAACGGTTGCAGCGGTACATGGCGCATGTCTCGGCGTTGGTTTTGGTCTCGCCATGGCCTGCGATGTGGTGTTGGCCGCTCGCAAGTCGACACTTGGCTCACCATTTGCGAACATCGGCTGCGTACTCGACTCGGGTGGGCACCTCGCATTGGTGCAACGGATCGGATCTCACCGAGCGCTTGAATTGATCTACACCGCCGAGCTCATTAACGGTGAGCGAGCCGAGCAAATCGGGCTTGTGAATCGCGTCGTTGACGACGATGCTCTCATCGACACTGCTAGAGACATGGTGAGGGCAATTTCTCAGGGCCCAACCCAGGCACTGCTCGAGTCGAAACGAATCATCGCGAACATCATTGACCACGGCGATGGTCTCGCAGAGGTGCTGGAGGCTGAAGCAGCGGCGCAGGGCCGGATGGCCGGAACGCCAGACTATGTCGAGGGAATTACCGCGTTTTTAGACAAGCGCAAGCCGACATTTCGCGGTCCGGCCTAAGTCACTTTCGTAGTTGCTGGGTGCGACCCCGAAAGATTGCGACGGGTTCGTCGTTGCCGTCGGTCACGGTGATGATCCAACGGGCCTGACGGCCGGCTGCATAGTTGCAGGTTGCGGTTGCCCGCACCGTGTCGTTCATCTCAACAGGTTTGAGCCAGTCGATGTGAGCTGACGATGCAAGAGCGGTGCCATCTTCAATAGAACTGGCAAGTGACATGGCCACATCAGCAATCATGAAGATGTAGGCGCCATGTCCGATGCTGTAGGCGTTGCACATCGATGGCTGCATTGGCATTGAAACAACGGTGCAGTCGTCACAGGTGCATTCAACGGTGATCTGGCGGTCAGCAATGACCGGGTCGGCGGCCGCAAGTGCCTGTGCATGATCGCTTCTGGTCATGCGGTAAACGGTGCGCCATCGAATCGATCGACCGTGGCAAAGTCTTCCACAGGATTGCGCTTGAGTTTCGTGAGCTGTTTCACCGGGTGACCGAGCGGCACCATCGCGGCGACTGCGTGGTGTGCAGGAAGCCCGAGCAGCTTCTGCACCTCTGGCTCTGAATATGAGAGGTAGGTGGTGAGCACTCCGGCCAGCCCCTCGGCACGCGCAGCTAAGAGGATGTTCCACACAAAAGGATAAATCGAGGCTCCGCTGATGACGCCGACCCGATCAAGAATTGAGTCGAAACTGCAGACGACACTGAGATCGACGGAGATGACGAGCACTGCGGGAGCCTCGATCATCTCGTTGACGCCAGGAAACTCTTTGTCGATAGAACGCTCAGCCTCGAGATCAATCGCGGAGGGAATCACGGTGTTCCACGGTGATTCACCGGCTGCTACCTGAGCAACATATTGGTTTGTTGCCGGTTTAATGAGCGGCTTGAATTGCTCGCGGATAGAGCGATCTTTGACCACCGTGACATGCCACCCCTGGCGGTTTCCGCCGTTAGGTGCAAAACGTGCGTTATCAAGAATTCGATAGATCGTTGCATCATCAACCGGTTCATCAGTCCACTGTCGACATGAGAACGTGGTGCGCATTACCTCGGAAAGTTCCATAGGCAAACGGTAGCCGTTATCACTCGATCTGGAATTGCTGAGGGTTGCGATCACCGCAGTTGGGGCACTCGACATGCTCGGTCGAGGTGACAAAACGCTGCCGTAGCGCAGAGTACATGTCGACCCGCCACTCAACCGCGTGCCCATCGTTGGTGCATGAAGTACACCTCAACCAGACCGCGTTATCGGGAGTGTTCAAGGGTTGCCATTCGAGTCGCGGCCGCAAAGGATCACGACTTACGTTGCGTTTCGCGTCGGGTCAGCCACTCCTCGCGCAATAAGGAATACATTGCGCTGTCTCGAAACCCGCCGTCGCTTGCCGGCATATGGCGACGAAGAACCCCATCAAAGGTGGCGCCAGCACGCTCAATGTTGCTTCGAGAGCGTTCATTTCGGGCATCAGTCTTCAAACTCACGCGTTCGACCCCTAAGGAGTCGAACGCGTAATCAAACATGAGCACTTTGGCCTCTGCGTTGATGCCGGTGCGTTGGGCCGCTGACACTAGCCATGTGTAGCCAACCTCAACTGCAATCGGAGTCGACCGCGGTGATTCATCGATCAGATGCCAGTATTCGGCCGACATGAATCTGGTGCTTCCCACCAGAGTGTCATCAGTTCGTCGAATTGTGGCAAATGCCAACCCTTCACCGCGTTCGTGCTGTTTGAGGGCCGCGTTGATGTACTGCTCGACAGAAGAACGATCGCCATTTGGCACGCTCGTAAGACCGAATGTTGATCGGTCTGAGGATGCGGCTACCACCATTGCATCCACATGGCTCAGAGTCAGTGGTTCCAGTCGAACGAGCTCGCCCTCAAGTGTGATGTCATCAAATGGGGTCATCGTGTGAGTTCATCCATTGTGCGATGTTGCGTTGGGCGTCAGACCCCTCCTCAAATGCCGATTTGACTGCAGCTGCATCCTCAGCTCGTCGATTCTGGCTGGCCTTTGCCTTGCCGGTGATCTCAGACACCACAAGTTCGACGCTCACAATTGCGCGTCGTTGTGCGGCAATGAAATCTGCTGGAGCCTCGGCGACTGCCCAAGGGTTCTCAGACGCCCGTTCATGAGTCTCGGTAAGCATTTGCAGGAGTTGTGCTTCACCCAAGTCATCCAATGGCTGAAGTGTTCCTCGTACCTCGACAGTGACGTAATTCCAGGTTGGTACCACCTTCTCGTCAATCTGTTTTGACGGATAGAGCGAAGGCGATACATAGGCATCAGCAAGATGTGCAATAAGCAGACATTGCTGTGCCGCAAGCGCCGATTTCCAGTGGCTATTTGCTTTCGCGAAGTGTGCCCAGATCCGAATTGGCGAATCGTCTGCATGAACGAAGAATGGCAAGAAGGTTGCATCAATCTGGCCGTGGTGCTCGGTCACGAAATATCCGGCTCCGATGTTTTGTAAAGCGTCAACAGCATTCTCTGCTGACATCGTAAATGCTTGGGGCACGTACATCTCTGCATCGTAGGCATACAACGACAGACCAGATGGGCCGGGCTAGCGCTCGCTGCCCGTTGTCGTGTGTGACACGATGTGCATGATGCGTCCATTCACACTTGATCCGTTCACCATCGACATTCCTCAGGCAGACCTCGATGACCTTCATCGTCGTCTCGACGCAACACGTTGGCCCGAGGCTGAAACTGTGACGGACTGGAGTCAAGGGGTGCCAATTGCGTATCTGCGTGAGCTCGCTGAATATTGGCGTCACTCATACGATTGGCGCAGTCGCGAACAGCGCATGAATGCGTTCGATCAATTCGTCACCGAGATCGACGACCTCACCATCCACTTCATTCATCAACGTTCGCCTGAGCCACACGCAATGCCACTGCTCATTACCCACGGGTGGCCGGGATCGATTGTTGAATTCCTCGAAGTCATCGGCCCGCTCACTGACCCGGTTGCCCACGGCGGGCGAGCCGAAGATGCATTCCATGTCGTCTGCCCGTCGCTGCCGGGATACGGATTCTCAGGTAAGCCAGCGGTGAACGGCACGGGTGTCCCACGAATCGCCGAACTATGGGCATCCCTCATGGAACGACTTGGATATGAGAAATGGGTTGCGCAGGGAGGTGACTGGGGGGCGGCTGTCACGACCCAAATTGGTCGCAATGCTTCCTCACAGGGCGATCACGGTTGTATTGGTATTCACGTCAACATGCCAATAGCCGCACCAACCGAAGCGGCGATGGCCAACCCTGATGAGCGTGACCAGGATGCCTTTGCGGCACTTGGCTACTACCAGCAGTGGGACTCGGGGTACTCAAAGCAACAAGCAACACGCCCCCAGACTCTTGGCTACTCTCTTGTTGACTCACCGGTAGGGCAACTTGCCTGGATTGTCGAGAAATTTTGGGCTTGGACCGACTGTGATGGGCATCCCGAGAACGCATTGAGTCGTGATGCAATGCTCGATGACGTCATGCTCTATTGGCTCACCGGCTCGGGCGCATCATCAGCTCGCCTGTATTGGGAGAGTTTCGGAGCGTTCGGCGGTGGAGATTCCGTCACTATTCCTTCAGGTATCGCCGCATTTCCAAAAGAAATCATTCGACCCCCTCGCTCATGGTGTGAGAAGTCATACAACGTCACCCATTGGACTGACATGCCCAAAGGTGGACACTTTGCGGCATTTGAGCAGCCAACCCTCTATGTCGACGATGTTCGGGCCTGTTTTCAGTCGCTTCGGGTGTAAATCAGACGATTTTGTTGGTGCCTTCGCCCCAGTAACGATCGCGAAGCAGTCGCTTGTACAACTTGCCGGTTGGGAGCCGTGGCAGCTCGGCCTCGTAATCGATTGACCTCGGAACCTTCTGGCGTGAGAGATGTTCTCGGCAGTGCTGAAGTAGTTCTTCGGTGAGAGCATCATCGGCTGCAATATCGGGCATCACCTGAATGACTGCCTTAACCTCTTCGCCGAGATCTTCGTTCGGAACTCCAAAGACAGCAGCATCAAATACTTTCGGGTGGGTGATGAGAAGGTCTTCAATCTCTTGCGGGTAGATGTTTACGCCAGCAGAAATAATCATGAACGTCTTGCGGTCGGTGAGGTATAAATATCCGTCATCATCGACATAACCGATGTCACCGACCGTGGTCATGGTGCCATCGGGTGAGGTGGATTCTTTTGTTTTCTCGGGATCATCGAGGTAACTGAACTCGGTGCCCGACCCGAACCACAGCGTGCCGGGTGTGCCGTTTGGCAGTTCGATCATCTCATCGTCCGTGACATGAACTTCGCCGAGAACGATCTTGCCAACAGTGCCAGGGTGTGAGAGCCACTGCTCGCTGTCACATGCGGCGAAACCAAGGCCTTCGGTTGCACCGTAATACTCGTGAATGATCGGGCCCCACCACTCGATCATTTGGTGTTTCACCTTCACGGGGCACGGTGCGGCAGCGTGAACAGCGAACTCAAGAGATGACAAGTCGAACTGAAGGCGCTGCTCGTCTGGAAGTTTCAGCATTCGAGAGAACATCGTCGGAACCAACTGTGAGTGGCTGACGCTGTATTGCTCGATGAGGCGCAGATATTCGACTGGGTCGAACTTCTCCATCACGATGACCGTCCCGCCGGCGCGGAGTGCGAGTGCTACCGCCGCCTGTGGGGCGGAGTGATACAGCGGGGCGGGGGAGAGATACACCATTCCCTCGCGGTATTGCCACAGATTGAGGATGAATGTGTACAGCGGCAGCATCTCTGCTGGTGGCTGTTCTGGCAGTGGCCGAAGAATGCCTTTTGGTCGGCCGGTGGTGCCCGATGAGTACAGCATTGGTGTGCCAAGGCTTTCGTCCGCAATGCGAGTAGTTGGCATCGCAGAGGTCGCTTCGGTGTAATCAACGACACGCGGATCGGAGATATCGCTCGGAACCCCTCCGCAGACAAACACCTTTCGAACGTTGGGGGCACCGGCAAGTGCAGCGAGCGCCGTATGCACTTTAGAGGTCGACGTCACCACAACTTCTGAACGAGAGTTTGAGAGGATGTATGAAAGTTCATCTGGCGTAAGAAACGAGTTGACGCACGTGTAATAGGCGCCTGAACGCTCGCCGGCCGCACATGACTCCATGTACCACTCATTGTTCTCCATGAAGATCGAGTAGTGGTCGAGGCGCTTCAACCCCTCAGCCCTAAAAACGTGGGCCAACTGGTTTGCTCGCCCCTCAAATTCGCTATACGAGATGGTTTTGCCAGTTGACGCCATGATGACGGCAGGGCGGTCTGGAGTGTTAATTGCGTGCTGATTGAGATACATCGTTGCCTCCGAATGGTTTTCTCAAGACTAGACAACCAGTTACAACCCCTTTAATTCGGAGCAGTGGGTAGGGGTCCTCGAGCCCCATCCGGCAGACATTGCGACAAGTTCGGTAGTTTCGACACATGGAAATCGCCGTATTTGGATTTGACCCCACCGTAGAAGCGCTAGAGACCAGCTTGCGTGAAGCCGCTGAGCAAGGCTTTCCAAGTTTTTGGATGCCGCAGATCTTTGGGATGGATGCGTTGACTGCAATTGCAGTGGCAGCAAAGGACGTTCCGAATATCAAAGTTGGTACCTCGGTTATCCCGACATATCCACGGCATCCAATGGTGCTCGCTCAGCAGGCGCTCACGACGCAGTCGGTGATCGGGGGGCGTTTGCAACTTGGTATCGGGCTCTCGCATCAGCCGGTCGTCGAAGGTATGTGGGGTATCTCGTTTGACAAGCCGGTTCGTCATATGTCTGACTATCTATCGATTCTTACCCCACTGCTGAACGATCGTCGGGTTTCATTTTCTGGCGAAGCGCTCACTGGACGAGGCGAGATCACGCCACCCCCTGCCGATGCTCCGCCGGTTCTTGTGGCAGCACTCGGCCCACAGATGCTCCGATTAGCAGGCCGAGTTGCCGACGGAACGATCACATGGATGACCGGCCCCAAAACAATTCGCACGCTGACCGCACCAACCATCAACACTGCGGCGCAAGAGGCGGGTCGGCCTGCGCCTGAAGTGATGATGGGGCTCCCGGTCTGTGTGACCGACGATGTAGACGCGGCGCGAGAGCGAGCCGATCGCGACTATGCGATTTATGGGCAGCTTCCGTCGTATCGGGCGATGCTCGACCGAGAAGGAGCAGCCACCCCTGCTGACGTTGCGATTATTGGCGATGCCGGAGAGGTCGCCGGTCGAATTGCGGCACTTGCTGATTGTGGAGTGACGACGTTTGCGGCGTCGGCGTTTGGTTCGCCTGATGAACTCGCCGCCACCCGGGAGGTGATGATCAGTCTCCTCTGATCATCGTTCAGGTTGCGTGTCGCGCATCGAATTCACGAGCACCTCGCGGTCGACAGTGATGAATATTGCATTGGCCTCAGCAACAAGTTGACCCGTTTCAACGACGGTTAACTCGCCGGTCATGATGACTTTCCGCCCGTTTTGCTCTTCGGCTCGCACACGACACGCGAGTAATGTATTTAGTGGAGTTCCAGCTCGATAGGTGACCGTGAGTTGTCCAGTGAAGGCAGTGATATTCACCACCCCCTGCACGAATCCAAAAATGTCATCGAACAGTGCCGAGACAACGCCTCCGTGTGAGCGACCAGGGGCGCCCTCGTGGGCGGCGCGAAGTGTTACATACGCAACGATGTCGTCGCCTTCACGGTGAATTTCGGTATCGAGCCCCCACGGTGATGCATTCCCAGATACCGGCCGGTCTGGATAGGTCTCGCCAATTGGGCCCTGCTCGTAGCTATACGCACGGTGATCGCCAAAAGTTGCCGGATCTCGCCGTCGGATCTCGCCCTCGTCAAATCGTTCGATGAGTTGCTCTAATGATTCGGCTGCTTCATTCAATAGGTCGGCGTTGGAGTGATGCCCAGCAAATGAATGACCGAGGTCTCGGATAGCTTTTCCGAATCGGCCGCGGCCTGCAAGTACATCGTCTGAGTCGTTGGGGGTCACAACGAGAGAATGTCAGGTTGCAGGGTCACGATCACAATTAAGACGTGTTTGCGGAGTAGTTCAAGCAGATTCGAGTGCTTGGCTGAGAGTGTTCCATGCAAGAACGGCACATTTGATGCGTACCGGAAATTTGACCACTCCTTGAAGCGCTTCCAGGTCACCGAGGGCTGGTGCCTCCGCTGGCTCATCATGATGGTGGTCCTCAATTGACATCATGTGTTTGAAATGGTGGATGAGAGCCTCGGCTTCAGCAACTGACTTACCGCGAACAGCTTGGGTCATCATCGATGCTGAACTTTGCGAGATTGAACAGCCTTGGCCGCTCGACTTGATATCGGCGACAATGTCATCTTCGACGAGCACGAACAATGTGATCTCGTCACCGCAAAGGGGATTATGTCCGTCGGCCGAAACTGCCGGGGGGGTTTCTAATGCTCCGCGATTTCGCGGGTTGCGATAGTGATCGAGAATGATTTCTCGATAGAGGTCTTCAAGTCCGGGCATAGTTCGTTACGTCCTCGTTCACAATCCAAAAATATCGTCAGCGCTCGTGAGGGCATCGGCAAGGATATCGACATCGTGGGTGTCGTTGTAGAGATACAGACTGGCACGAACAGTGGCGTTTGCGCCGATGAGTCTCATGAGAGGCTTCGCACAATGGTGACCGGCGCGAACACATACATTGCGTTCATCGAGAATCTGGCTGACATCGTGCGGGTGAAGATCTCGGAATGCAAAACTCAACACGCCTCCACGTTCTTCAACATTCCGAGGGCCATGAATCACGATGTCCGACCCAAATCGCTCGCTCAACGTGTCGAGGGCATATTGGGTGAGTTCCATTTCGTGTCGACGAATTTCTGCCATTCCAATCGACGAGAGGTACTCAACTGCGGCACCAAGGCCAATTGCTTCAATGATTGGGGGAGTGCCAGCTTCGAATTTTGCCGGCACCGGGGCGCAGGTAAACGTATCGAGGCGAACATCGTCGATCATGTTTCCGCCGCCTTGCAAGGGAGGAAGTTGATCAAGGAGTTCTGGTCGACCCCACAGCACCCCAATACCTGATGGTCCAAGCATCTTGTGGCCAGAGAAGGCAATGAAGTCTGCATCCATTGCTTGCACGTCGGTAACGGAATGCGGAACCGATTGACATGCATCGACCATCACAATTGCACCAGCATCATGAGAGCGTTGAACTATTTCACGCACCGGGTTCATGGTGCCGAGGACGTTGCTCATCGAAGTGAACGACACCACTGACGCTCCGTCAAGGATGTTGTCAAGATCGCTGAGATCGAGATGCCCATCATCGGTGAGCGGGATCCATCTCAAGGTGATCCCTCGCTCTGCCACCATCATCTGCCACGGAACGATGTTGGCGTGATGCTCCATATGAGTGAGCACGACCACGTCGCCCGCCTTGAGGTGCTGACGAGACCACCCTTGGGCGAACAAGTTAAGTGACTCCGTCGCATTCTTGGTAAACACCACCTCATCAGGTGAGCCCGCATTAATGAACGAAGCAACGAGCGACCGGGCGTTCTCGAAGGCATCTGTTGCCGCAGCTGCCATGCGATATGCGCTGCGATTAATCGGAGCATATGACTGCTCGGTGAACGACCGCATCGCCTCAATGACCGCGGCGGGCTTCTGTGAGGTATTCGCAGAGTCGAGGTAGATCACAGGAGAGTGATCGATTTCACGCCTCAGATGCGGGAAGTCAGCTTTGATCTTCGACAGGTCAAACATCTCAAGCCCTTGACTGTGAACGAAGCGCCTCGTAGCCGTCACGCTCAAGCTTTTCGGCAAGTTCAAGCCCGCCGGATTCAACGATTCGTCCGTCAACCATAATGTGAACAACGTCAGGCTGGATCTCGTCAAGGAGTCGCTGATAGTGGGTAATCATGACGATGCTCATCGACGGTCGATCGGTTCGTACCTCTCGAATTCCTGACGCAACAATTCGAAGTGCATCAATGTCAAGACCAGAATCTGTCTCATCAAGGATGGCAATTTCAGGCTCAAGCAGCGCCATTTGCATGATCTCATTGCGCTTCTTCTCGCCGCCGGAGAAACCCTCATTGAGGTAACGATCAACGAACGATGAATCCATACCAAGGCGTTGCATCCACTCCATGGCTGCGAGCCTCAGCTCAAGCACCGAAAGGTCAATACCTTTTCGTGCTGAAAGTGCCTGGCGCAAGAACTGGATGACCGATACTCCTTGAATTTCTTGGGGGTATTGGAACGCAAGAAACATTCCTGCCCTTGCTCGCTCATCTGGTGAATCCTCGAGCACTGAGCGACCAAGCAACTTGATATCGCCACCGGTGACTTCGTACTCAGGAGAACCCAGCAGGGTGTTGCCAAGGGTTGACTTGCCTGAGCCGTTCGGGCCCATGATGGCATGAACCTCGCCAGGCAGCACGGTGAGATTCAGACCTCGAAGAATTTCATCAGTTGTTTCTCCTGCGTCATTATGGGGACGCGCGCGCAACTCGGAAATTTCTAGGAGTGGGACCGTGGTCTCAGGGGACTGGGACATACCCGTCATTGTAGAACCGACTCAGGAATTAGCACTGTCGTCGTAGGGGAAATTCGGTGTGCCAGCCGTCTCAGCCCGCGGCGAGCGCTTTCCATAACGCTGGATACGAACTGTATTCGTAGTCGTCGGTGATGTAGCCCGATTCCTTGAGCGCTCGGTGATACTTAGGAAGGCTCCGGAATGGAAGCCCAGCATCGACGTGGTGCGCAAGGTGGTAGCCGAGTTGGTACGGAGCCATGATGAAGCGTGTAATTGGATCTTGTTTAATGCAGTGGGTGGTCACGCGACGGTCGCTCGAGGCTTCGAGACCGCCATGTTCAGCAATCGATCGAAGCCGGTTGATGACGCGCCACAAGGTGAGGAACGGCAACATCCAGAGCAGGGGATACACCAGCGGTTGACCAGCAAGAATTGAGATTGCACATAGTCCAGCGTGCACAGCGACCATTGAGGACAGCACTTTGCGTTGGCGGGGGTCAGCCCACCGACCGGGAGCAAATTGGTATCGCAGTAGACGAAGGCCTGTTCGACCGGTGGCATCACGGAGCAACTTGCGGCGCAGCGACTCCTTCGTCACTGGATAGCCCTGATACAGCGGAATGTCAGGCTCCTCGGGGCCAAACTCGCGGCGGTGGTGCGCCATGTGGACTCTGCGGTAGGCGTCAGTTGATACGAGCCCGATGTAGCCGAGTACCCATCGACCAATGCGGTCGTTCCACTCTTTATTGGTAAAGAGAAGTCGGTGAGCCGCTTCATGCATTAACGCTGCAAACTGGGCGTGAGCTCGACCCATGAGCACAAATGCGATCGGCCACGCCCACCACCCGAGGCGCACGGCAACGACAAGAATCGCGATCGTTTGTCCGTAGAGCGCAATGATCGTGACAGCATTTCGAGCGTTCGATACTTTGCGAAGTTCGGCGCGGAACTCTGGTAGTGGTCGGCCGTCGGGACGAACGAGATCAGTTGCCCGACCTGGTACAAATGTGTCTGGCGGCGGAGTCATCCCACCAAGACGAACAGCGGCAGAACTGTCAAATGCGACCGATGGCCCGTGAGCAACCATGCTTCAAGCGTACTTGCTGTATGTCTGCCGAGCGAATGACAGGGCAACGATGGTCCGTAGAACGTGTCTCATCACCAGCCGCGGTCCACCCATTCTTGGAGGTGGGGACGTTCCGTGCCGATCGTCGTGTCGTTGCCGTGACCGGGCAGAACGATCGTGTCGTCGGGAAAAGGAAACAGCAAGCTATCAATTGACGTGATGATGGTGTTGAAATCTCCACCTTCATATTGAGTGGCCCCCGGCCCGCCCGGAAACAGCGTGTCGCCGGTGAAGAGAAGGGGAGTTCCATCGAGGTGGAATGAGATCGACCCCGGAGTATGGCCGGGGTTATGAATTGCGTGAAGTCGAAGCGACCCAAACTCAATGACTTCCTTGTCGTCAATCAGAACGTCGTAGCCGACCTCTTTTAACATCGGTGCGTCAGCCGCCGTAACGGCCACCTCATAGCCGGCCTCTCGCATCTGCGTCACTGCGCCAATGTGGTCATGATGGCCGTGGGTTTCAAGGATGCGACGGACGCCGAGGGTTTGAGACAGTTCGAGAAGGCGTTCGTGTTCATTTGCAGCATCGATGAGAACCGCCTCACCAGTAGAACGACATCGAACGATGAAGACGTTGTTGTCGTACGAGCCGACAACAAGTTTATGGACCTCAACATCTTCGTTTGACCAATGAAGCGTGCTCATGGACACATTCTTACTGCTCAGGCTCGTGCCGTGGTGACTGGGACCACTTTTCGCAGTTCAATGTTCACGTTGAAAGAACCTCGTACCCAAGGTCGAGTGCAGTCGGAATTTGGTTTGGGTCGAGTGTTGCAAAGGTGAGATCCGCTGGGAGTCTGTCGGCCGCAGCAAAATGAATCGCATCGCTCAGCCGAAGTGGACGTTCGCGAGCCAGCGAAGCCGCTCGCTCGGTACACCGAGCATCGAGTGGAACAATGTGAAGATAATCCCATGTGAGTCGGAGGGCGTCTTCGAGGTCGGCCCGTGCGTACTGTTCATCGGTGAGGCGATCGATCGCAGGGAGTGCCTCGGTGAGTGCAAGTCCCGATGCAGCGACGACTGATGCGCATTTGAAGGCATCGATGATCGGCTCTCTGCCTGGCGTTTCCGTCGCAATCGCGAGTAGTGCCGACGTGTCGAGGAAGAGGACACTCATCCGCGTAGATCCCTCAGCGCCTGGTCGAGGCGGGTGCCGGCCCACACTCGAATAGGTTCCGGTGGCCGCCACTCATCGGATCGCCGCGGGGGTACAACCGCTCCCGACGAAATCAGTTGGTCAATGGTGGGAGCAGTGGTGCCGAGCGGGCCGAGGATGGCCACTGGTTCCCCGCGATCTGTGATGAGCGTCGATTCGCCGTGCTCTGCGCGGCGAAGCATTGACGAAAATTCGGCTCGCGCCGCACGAGTGCCAATTGTGTACATGCGTGTACACAATACGATTTGCGATCGAATTCGTCCAGTCGGCATACTTTCGGACATGAACTTTGCATTTACTGAAGAACAAGACGAACTGCGATCCACCATCCGCGCCTTTATGGAAGCAAAAAGCTCCGAAGAGGCCGTGCGTGAGCAAATGGAAACCGATAACGGCTTTGACGCCGACGTCTGGAGCCAGATGGCAGAGCAGATGGGCCTCCAGGGCCTGCACATTCCTGAGGAGTACGGCGGCTCAGGCTTCGGCTATGTCGAACTCGGTATCGTGCTCGAAGAGATGGGTCGCGCCCTCTTGTGCGCTCCGTTCTTCTCGTCGGTTGTGCTCGCTGCGAACACCTTGATGCAGTCGGGTGACGATGCAGCGAAGTCCGCACACCTCCCAGGCATTGCTGCCGGATCGACCATCGCAACAGTCGCATTCACCGAGCCAAATGGCAAGTGGGATGAGTCAGGAATCACGATGGAAGCATCAGGTTCTGGTTCAGACGTGACCTTGAACGGAACAAAGTCGTTCGTGATCGACGGTCACCTTGCAGACCTCATCATCGTCGCCGCTCGCAGCTCTGCCGGCGTCAGCCTGTACACAGTTGCAGGCGATGCCGCAGGCCTTACCCGTACGGCGTTGTCAACAATGGACCAGACCCGTCGTCAAGCCAAGCTTGAATTCTCTAACACCCCTGCAACTCTCCTCGGGGCAGAAGGCAAGGGCTGGGACATCCTCTCGACGGTGCTCGACCTCGCCGCGGTCGGCCTTGCCGCAGAGCAGGTTGGTGGCGCTCAGTTCGTGCTCGAGATGGCCGTCCAGTACGCAAAGGACCGCGTGCAGTTCGGTCGTCCAATCGGGTCGTTCCAGGCGATCAAGCATAAGTGCGCAGACATGCTGCTCGAGGTTGAGTCAGCGAAGTCAGCTGCGTACTACGGCCTCTGGTGCGCTAGCGAAATGAATGACGAGTTGCCATCGGTTGCATCTCTGGCCAAGGCGTACTGCTCGGAGGCATATTTCCACGCGACGGCTGAGAACATCCAGATCCACGGTGGTATCGGCTTCACCTGGGAGCATCCGGCCCACCTCTACTTCAAGCGTGCCAAGTCATCAGAGTTGCTGTTCGGTGATCCGACGTATCACCGCGAGCTCCTCGCACAGCGAATCGGAATCTGATCACGCTCCATCTGCCAGTTCAACATCGGCAGTAATAGTCTGAGGGTGTGAGCCTCACTCTTGGATTCTTCGTAGTTCTAGCGGCGGTCGCAGTTTTTGCGATCGCCGCTGGCGCGATCGGGCGAGAAGCACACCGTCTTGATGCAATTGCTCCCCGCGCTGTGTACACGCTTGATGAAGCAGTTGACTTCGTCGCCGATCGAATTCCAGCTCAAAGTCAGGCTCGGCTGACACCATCAGAGGTGGAAACACTTCTTATTGGGCATATCAATTGGCTACATGCTCAAGGACTTGCCCCCGACCGCGCGGTTGATCAGCAACAGAACATTGCAGACCCACTGATTGTTTCTGATGAGGCACTGATCGCCCACCTATTGGGAATCGCCGGCGAATTGGAGATCGATTTACTTGATGATGTCGATGTCGTTGAAGTCGTCGACGCACACTTGAAGTACTTCGATGCCATTGGTGCTGTAGGGCCAATTGCTCCGCCCGATGACGTGATGTAACAAATCACTCGTGCGCGACGATGTTTCGCTAGCGTGTGAACCATGGAACGTCCGATTCGCTTCGAACACACTCGATTTCTTGGTGACAAACGCACACAACTCGTGTACGACCTCGACGAGTGGAACGATGAAGCCGTGATCGACGAGATCATCGAAGCAGAAACCGGGCTGTGTTTCGGCCCTGACACGCTCGCCGAGGCTCGCAACCGCGGTTACACGTTGGCGACCCCTGGCGCGCGGCGTCGGCATCGCAAGCCTCGGGCCTGAGTGGCAGCGTGATGGAGGGCAGTTTTGAAAGCGGCAAAGAGCGACTTGCCTGCCATATCACGCTTCCACCATCCACCGATGGTGAAATGCCCGGCCTCATTCTGTGTCACGGCTTTCCCATTGGCCCACTAGACGCTCGACGGTCAGCTGGAACATTCCCAGAACTCATTGATCGGCTCGCCAACGAAGTCGGGTACGCGGCGATGACGTTCACGTTTCGTGGGTGTGGTAATTCGACGGGAGATTTCTCGCTACAAGGCTGGATGGATGACCTACGCAATGCTGTAGAGCACTTGGTGCAAACCACTGGAGTCGAGCGCGTTGTACTCATTGGAACGAACACGGGCGGGTCGCTCGTTATCTGCGAGGCCGCCGACGATCCCCGTGTTCGTGCAGCGGCGTTGTTGTCGCCACGAGCTGACTTCGATGATTGGGCCGATCATCCGCGGCGTTTCCTCGAGCACGCACGTCAGATTGGTGCGATTCGTACCCCCGGGTTTCCATCATCGCAGGATGAGTGGAGTAGAGCATTTCGGCGTTTTCGCCCGGCCGCGGCAGCGCGACGATTTGCTCCACGACCGCTGCTGGTGTTGCACGGCGGCGACGACTCCAGTGTGCCAGTGAGTGATGCCCGTCAGCTCGCTCAATCCCACGGCAATGCGGAACTTAATGTTCTCGCTGGTGCCGGTCACCGTTTGCGACACGACCCTCGAGCGATTGCGATCCTGTCAGGATGGCTCGACAGAGTTCGATAAACCGTTCAGATAATGAACGGATTCGGTGCTTCGGTATCGATGTCATAGCGCCGGATCGCGTCTTCGACGACATCGGCTGAGATACGCCCGTCGTTGAACAACGCGCTCAATGTTGAGACCACAATGTGACCAGCATCGACCTCGAAATAACGTCGGAGCGCCTCACGTGTATCGCTTCGGCCCATGCCGTCGGTTCCGAGCACGCTAAATCGACGGCCGAACGGGATGAATGGCAGAATCTGCTCTGGCACCGCCCGCATGAAATCGCTCACCGCTGTGATTGGCCCCGACGACTGCTCGAGTAGTTGCGTCACCAATGGCTGCTCTTGAGGTGCTGAAGGGTGGAGGCGGTTATTTCGCTCGACATCAAGGGCCTGTTCGCGAAGCCGCTTGTAACTTGTCGCTGACCAGAGTTCGACTCCGACGTCGTAATGCTCGGCAAGTTCATTGGCGGCAACCGTTGCTGCTTGATGTGAAACACCAGAAAACAGAATTGTCGCTTCGTGACTGGTGTTGCCAGGTGCAGTCTTCCATCGGTACAAGCCACGAACCGCGCCCTTCTCGAATTCATCCGAGACTTCAGGATGATCGGGCAGAGCAGGCATCGGGTAATTCTCGTTGTACAGCGTGATGTAGTACATGACGTCACGTTCAGCATCGGGAGTGTCAGGTCCGTACATGCGCTCAATGCCGTCTTTAACAATGGCGCCAAGTTCGAAAGCGAAAGAGGGGTCGTATGCCTGAACGGCGGGAACGGTCGAGGCAAGCACAAGGCTGTGTCCATCTTGGTGCTGCAGCCCTTCGCCCATCAGCGTGGTGCGCCCGGCAGTAGCACCCATCAGGAACCCTCGAACCCTTGCGTCGGCCGCCTGCCAGATGAGGTCACCAACCCGTTGGAAACCAAACATGGAGTAGAAGGTGTAAAACGGAATCATTGGCACACCACGCGTGGCATAACTTGAACCCGCGGCGATGAAACTTGCCAGGGACCCCGCTTCGGTGATGCCTTCTTCGAGGATCTGGCCATCTGAGTCCTCGGAGTACGACAGCAGGAGGTCATGATCGACCGGCTCATACTTTTGGCCCTGGGATGCATAAATCTCAAGTTCGCGGAATAGTGCGTCCATGCCAAAGGTTCGTGCCTCATCAGGGATGATCGGAACAACGCGCCGGCCAATATTTTCGTCTCGGCAAAGGCTGCGCAGGAGCCGAGTGAAGCCCATCGTCGTGCTGACGGGGAGTTCTCCAGAGCCCATACGGAGCTCTTTGAACGCGTCGTCCGAGGGAAGTGAGAGTGGCTTACGGGTCGTCACTCGACGAATAGGCATGACACCACCGAGCGCCCGACGGCGATCCATCATGTATTGGTACTCAATGGAGTCTTCGCGTGGACGGAAGTATGGAGGGTCATCACCTTCGAGTGATGCTGAAGGAATCTCGTCGTGAAGGTGTAAGCGGTCACGCAAATCAAGCAATTGATCTCGGGTCATCTTCTTGATTTGGTGAGTGGCATTGCGGCCCTCAAAACCCGGGCCAAGAGTCCAACCTTTCACCGTCTTACACAAAATGACCGTTGGGCGCCCACTGCCGAGGTTCTCTGTTGCTGCCCGATAGGCCGCGTATAACTTTTGGTAGTCGTGGCCACCGCGGGGAAGGCTTCGTAACTCAACGTCAGAGAGGTGCGAGACCATCTGACGAAGCCGAGGATCCGGGCCAAAGAAGTTTTCTCGAATGTAGTTGCCCTCCTCCACGGCATAACGCTGGAACTCGCCATCCACCGTCATGTTCATTTGGTTCAGCAGCACCCCGTCTTTATCTTGGGCAAGAAGTTCATCCCATTTTGAGCCCCAAATCACCTTGATGACATTCCAACCCGCACCACGGAAGACGGCTTCGAGTTCTTGAATGATCTTTCCATTGCCGCGAACCGGCCCATCAAGCCGCTGCAGGTTGCAGTTCACGACAAAAATGAGGTTGTCGAGTTGCTCGCGTGCCGCGAGTGAAATTGCGCCAAGGGTTTCGGGCTCATCGGTCTCGCCGTCGCCGAGGAAGGCCCAGACCCTGCTGTTGGAGGTGTCATCCATCTGGCGGTTCAGAAGGTATCGGTTGAACCGAGCGTGGTAGAGCGCAGTAATTGGGCCAAGGCCCATCGACACGGTAGGGAATTCCCAGAAGTCAGGCATCAGCCTCGGGTGCGGGTAGCTCGAGAGACCCCGGCCACCCCGCCCGATTTCACGCCGGAAATGGTCGAGATCTTCAGCTTCGAGCCGTCCCTCTAAAAACGCCCGGGCATACACCCCCGGCGCAGCATGGCCTTGGAAGTACACGTGATCGCCAAGCCCCTCGGCGTCCTTTCCACGAAAGAAGTGGTTGAAACCAATTTCGTAGAGAGAGGCCGATGACGCGAATGTCGACAGATGGCCTCCGATGCCGTCGGCAGCATTGTTGGCCTTCACCACCATGACCGCAGCATTCCAGCGAATAAATGCCCGAATGCGTCGCTCGATGTGCTCATCGCCAGGAAACCATGGCTGCTGCTCGCGAGGGATGGTGTTCACATATGGAGTGCTGACCGTTGCCGGAAAACTCACCTGCCGCGAGTTTGCGTGAGCGAGCAGTTTCGACAAGATGAACCTGGCCCGAGTTTTGCCTTTTGCGTCGACAACGGCCTCGAGGCTGTCAAGCCACTCTTCGGTTTCTGTTGGATCAGTATCGGGGAGTTGGTGGACGTGCCCGTCAAACATCATGCGGACATTCTCGCAGGTATCGATGACCGGTGGTGGCTCCTCGCTACGAATCTTGTGACGGCACCCACCAACCACTTACGTCGAACAAGGTGTGAGTTGGCTGGCTCGTCGTGATACACAAAGCTCCGTCGCTGACGGGGATTGTCGCCGTGTTTGCGAGGACTCCTCCTGCGATTGAATTCACCACTGATGTGTCTGTCATTGAATCGCATGGCTCGGCAACAAGAAATGCTTGTGAAAGTGGTTCGACGATGGTGAATGTGCCGGTCACTGCCTCCGCAGTCGGAGGTGCTGCTGGTACTTCAATACGGGCGTTCTTGGCGTGAATTGGCGTCCATCCACCGATACCTGAACGAGTGTCGAGAAGTCGACGCGGGTTCGAACTGACGAACCGAAGGGGCGCGTCATCAGAAAATGTGCCGTTGAGGTCAACGATGACATCCACCGAGGATGATGTCACGACGCAGAGGTCGCCATCGGTGAGTGGAACGAAGGCAGATCCGGCGACTGGTTCATCGGTGAGGTAGTTCACATTTGACACATCAGGGACCATGCCCGCGCATGGGTAGGCCGTGAGAAACCCTGGTTCGTCTGCTCCGACAACGGTAAGTGTCACACTCGCCACGAGAGCAGTGGGTGATACTGGAACGCGAAGAGGGCTGAAGATCTCGGGTCGTCCAGTTCGCCTGGTGTCGAGAATTCGAGCTGGGGTCATTGGGTCGAACCCCAGCGATGCAGCAGGTGAGAACGATCCCTGTAGGTCGATAATGACATGACTATCGGCATACGAATAGACGCATAGTTCGTGAGAGGCTGGCATGGAAATAATGGCGAATCCGCCGCGATCTTGCTGTGGGGCATGGTTGAGGTGAGAGACATCGGGTTTAGTCGTTGCGCAATCGAACGCCGTGAAGAAACCAGACTGTGATGTTCCTGTCGTCGTGAGATTGACCGCGACAGCGGTCGTGTCAACGGGCACAAGACCTTGGAGATCAACTCTCACAACCCCTTCATTGCCAAAGGTCGTGCCAATACGTCGGGTATCAAGAACACGAATTGGGGTGACCGGCGAGAAGGCGGCTGGGTTGCCGGATTCATTCGGCAATGCAACGTGTTTGCCCGACAACGTGGTCGATACCATCATCGCCGTTGCGGCCTCTGCAATATGTCGATTGCGCTCCCGGTAGCCGTCTGGTGAGAGATGGATACGGTCTCCGGATGGAAACCCGCCGCCTGCGTAGAGCGATGCCCAGTCCCACACAATGAGCTCGGGACGTGCTGCCGCAACATCGTTGAGGGCGGTATTCCAGACTTCCTGATAGTCGCGTGCTCCAGCCGCCGATCGGGTGATATTTGGCCAGAAGACGCGATGATTCTCGCCAATTTCATCGATGAGGAAGTTGATCGAGTTCACTGAGCATTCGTAATTCGCCCCACATAACCCTGCGTCATTCACACCCACGTTGACAATCACATTTGGGGCGTCCCAGCCCTCGGATCGCCACTTCTCAAGCCACCCACTGGCTTTCGCCCAGGCCGGCACAGCGAGGTGGCCGGTCGAGTACCCCATGCCGGCACGAGCTCGAATCGGCCCCCATCCGTGGCTGGCGAGCTGCTCGACGAGCGTGGGTCCGTAGGTCAATGACCCGAGCATGACGGAATCACCGATCACGCTGATCGCGCCGAAGGGCCGTGTTGTCCCATCGACGACGTATTTCGTTGAAGACGCAGCAGATACCTCCTCTGCAGCGGTCGTCACGTGGGCGACAGGGATGACCAGTGCTACCGCAATAAAGACGGAATGCACTCGTTTCAACATACGCGCAATGTATCTGAGAGAGATCGAGGAGAGATGGAGAGTCCGCAGCGTCGTAGCGTTGTCTGTCAGGATATGAAGGTGTCCGATCAGCCCTCATTGTTCTCAGTTGATGTCGACACGCCTAGTCAGCCCGTCACGGTGTACACCGATGGAGCCTGTAGCGGAAATCCGGGTCCTGGAGGCTGGGCGTGGGCAGTAGCTCCCAATGGCTCACCTTCAGGTGCTGGTGGCGAGGTGAATACCACCAACCAGCGAATGGAGCTTGCGGCAGTACTCGAAGCAATTCGCGCTCTCAGTGTTGAGCACAGCGCAGTGCATGTGGTTTCGGATTCCACCTACGTCGTGAACTGCTTTCGTGATGGCTGGTGGAAGAAATGGAAAAAGAACGGCTGGAAGAATTCGAAGCGTGAACCAGTTGCCAATGTCGACCTGTGGGAGCCACTCATTGAATTGGTGACGACCAACCAGGTCAGTTTCGAATGGGTAAAGGGTCATAGCGGTCACCCAATGAACGACCTGGTCGACTCGCTCGCTGTGGCTGCGGCCCAGCAGGCCGCGAATTCGTGACCTGAATCTCGTACGACGGCTGACTAGCGTTCACATGGTGGAGCGAACTCTCAATCGATGGATGACGGTGCTATTCGCACTTCTTGCTCCGTTACTGGTCGTTGCGTCACCCAGCAGTGGAACTGTTTCCGCGATTGAACCGGTCGACGAAATTGTCGCGTACGTCGTTGAAGGCACTGGAAACGGCCACGGGCGAGGGCTCAGCCAATGGGGCGCCTACGGCTGGGCGGTTGAA